>JAGDMS010000263.1 GCA_017860575.1 Deltaproteobacteria bacterium
TTCGTCTGCGTCAAGCCGGCACTCGCGATCGCGGGGCCGCTGGAGTTGTTGCCTGGCGGGCAGGCGCTGGCCCCGAGTTGCCGGCAGTGGGTCGTCAACGAGGCCGATAGTTTCGCGTTGGAGGCGGCGCTCCGCCTGCGCGAGTCGGGGGCGGTGCAACAGGTGACCTGCATCACCGCCGGACCGCGGACCACCACTGCGATGCTTGCCTGGTGCGTCGCGATGGGTGCCGACCGCCGGGTGCACATCCCTGTCGGCGAGGACGCCGTCCTGGACTCGTACGCGATCGGTGCCCTGCTGGGTGCCGCCATCCGGCACCTCGGTGGACGCCTGGTGTTCACCGCGCAGCGCTCGGACGACGGCCGCAGCGGAATGGTCCCCGCCGCTCTCGCGCACGTGCTGGGCGCGGCGTATCTTTCGAATGCCGCCACGGCGACACTGGTGGACGAGCGGGTTGCGATCCAGCGCCGGCTCGAACGCGGCCACCGTCAGGTGTGGGCCGCGGCACTGCCGGCGGTGGTCGCCGTCGAGCCGGGCGCCACGATCCCACGATATGTGTCGGTTGCCGCACTTCTGCTCGCGCAACGGCATGTGGTGGAAGAGCTCACCCCAGCGATGTTCGGCGCCAACGTCGCGGCTGTGCCGCCGCCCACGACGCTGCGGCGTCTAGTACCGCCGCGCCTGCGTCCAAAGAAGATCGCTACGCCCGCGTCAGGCCAGTCAGCCGCCGACCGGCTGCAGATGATCATGAGCGGCGGGATGGGCGAGAACAGGGAAAAGAAGGTCCTCAAGGGGGCGCCGGCGCAGCTGGCGATGGCGGTGATCAACTTGCTGCGGGAGCGGCAGATTCTCGGAAACGCTGGCCGCTGACGGTGGCGTCGATGAAGGGAGCCCGTCGATGAATTGGCTGTGGGCGTTGCTCATCGTTGTCATGGGCAACGTCGCGCTGTACGCCGGCTTGTTGGTACTGCTGCGCGTGGTCAGTGCCGTGTGTCGCCGGCGCTGACCACGCGTACCGTCGGTTGCGTACGATCTCCGCGTAGCCGGGCCCGCCTAGCGTCGCATCTTCACGATGATGTTGTTGGCAAACTCCTCGATCCGATCGCGTTTCGCCTCCAGCGTCGAGGTCGGCCCGATGGTGAAGGTGAAAGGATAGCTGACCACCCCGCCCGCTCCGGCATCCTCGAGGCGCTTGAACGTGTCGACGTCGGGCGGGCTGTTGATGGGGACGATGGTGTCGAACGGCTCCTTGCTACGGCCGGCTTCGGCACGCAACTGGTCGAGACGCTTCAGTGTTTCGAGGGCCTGCTCGAGCGCTTGGCCGGGACCCAGCCAGCCATCCCCCAGCCATGCCGCACGGCGCAGCGCGGCCGGGGTCGTTCCGCCGATGTAGATGGGAATCGGCTGGCGCGGCGCCGGCAGCATGCGCACGAGAGGGAAGTCGAAGAAGCGGCCGTGGTGCTCCACCAGTTCGCCGGTCCAGAGCTTGCGCATGACCTCAATGCATTCGTCGAAGCGCTTGCCGCGCGTGTGGAAATCGACGCCGAGGAGATCGAACTCCTCCTTCATCCAACCGGCCCCGGCGCCGAGGATGATGCGGCCTTCGCAAAACGAGGCGGCACTGCCAATCGCCTTCGCCACCTCGACGGGATTGCGCAGGGGGAGGACATACACATTGGTGGCGAAGTGAATGCGCTTGGTCATCGCTCCGACGGCGGCGAAGAACGACCACGCCTCGGGCCACACGGTGTAGGGCGTAAACGGCGGCCTCCCGGTTGGCGTGTAGGGGTAGCGCAGCTCCATCTCCTCGAAGTGGAGGAGGTGATCGGAAATCGTGATGCCGTCGAAACCGGCCTCTTCCGAGATCTTGGCGACTTCGATGAACTGGTCGACTTCGGTGAACGCGATGGATTGCCAGAAGCGCATAGTCAATCTTTCCTCCCGATAAGAGTGTGGTGTCGTACCGCGGGCGGGGTGCCCTGCTGCAGAATCACTGCGGAACTTGCACGCCGGCAGATATAGTACGCTTCGTATCGTATCTCAAGAGCGGTGCAGCGCTTGGCGCAGCACCTCCGATCACAACGGACACGCTCAACGCATCAGCCCACGCGCGGTCACCAAGGGCAGGTCGAGGGCGGACAGGATACCCGGGTTCGCCTGACACACGGCGGGGATGGCGTTGACGACGCGCGTGGCCGTGGCGAGAATGCCGCCGGCCACGTGATCGCCGGTGGCGTTCTGCTGATCGAAGTGACAGGTCATTTTCGGCTCGCCTTCGATCATGATGTAGTAACCGGGGCCGTTGCTACCCTGCGGCCAGTCGGGGGCGATGTCGGGGCGCAGCCGGGTCACGTGTTCGAGCACGATTGCCGGGCGACCGGCGATGACGCCTGCCACCGCGAAGCGCAGCGCTGCCGCCGTGCCTTTGCGGACCGGGCCAGCCTGGATCTCGAAGTCATCGGGAGCGGGCAGACGTTCGTACCCCTCTTGGACCGCGTCCAGGGTGACGCCCAGACCCGCCGCGATGGCGTGAACCGGACCACCCCACACGTACGTCAGCACGCCCGGCTTGAAGAGGTTCGGCACATAGTCCATCGGCATTCCAAAACCCATGCGGTCGTACAGGATTTGTTGCGCGACGGCCTTGGACGCCGGGCAATAGGTGGCGTAATCGAGGATCTCCATCACGCGGACCGACGTCCAATGCTGGCACAAGCCGCTGATGACCAGCGGCAGGGTGTCACTGGCGAATCCCGGTTCGATGCCGGAAGTGAAGACCGATTTCCCGCTCACGCGACACGCCGCCTCGAGCTTCTTCACCAGGCTTTGATCGGGGAATGACGGCGGGTAAACGAGGCCGACAACGGACGTGGAGACGATGTTCTTGCCGGACGCCAACATGCGACACATCAGGTCAACGGTCTCGGCCTCGCGCTCGTCGCCGGACGCGGCGGAGCAGACGCAATCCGCATCAAGGGCCAGCAGCGCGTCGATATCATTGGTTGCCGTGATACCAGTCCGTCCCAGCCCGCACAGCTCCCCGGCATCCTTGCCTATCTTCTCCGGGCTATGAACCCACACGCCGACTAATTCCAGGTCAGGATGCTCGATCACCGCACGCAGGGCGAAATGGCCGACGAAGCCGGTCGCCCATTGGATCACCTTGTATGCCATCTGCTCCCCTCGCGGTCCCTTCGGTCACTTCAACGGCATGCCGAGACTGGCCAACTCGTCCATGACTCGCCACATGCCGGCCTCGTAGTCCGGTTTTGGCTGCACGGTCCTCAAATCGTACGCTTCGGGGAACGGCACTTGCTTCGTTGCGGCGGGCAGCAGCTCATCGACCTTGAGCATGATCTTCTGGGCCAGTTCGTTGGCGTGGTCAGGCGATAGGCCCGCGCACGCCTGCATCATGCGATCGATCAAGCGGGTTTCGAGTCCGGTGTGCCCCGCCACCCAGGCGTACGACATACCGCTGGCTGTGGATACCGCCACCACACCGGCGGACTGCCATAAGCTGGTTGGGGTGCGCCAGGTGTTGACGTCCCCAGAAATCGCTGTGCCGACCGCGAGCCCCATGTGCCGTTCCGACGCACGCGCGGCGCCGCTGAAGGCCCAATGCGAGTCGCGCGTTGCCCACGTGCCATCGAGGTGGCTGGGGAAGTAGCTCATCGTGCACCCGTGCGCGTAGCTCATTTGCCCGAGCGCATTCGCGACCATGGTTACGGCAACCTCCGCACCGTCCCGGCACAACCCGCCGATGCAGGACATGGAACTCTGCCACGGCTCGATGCCCTTGATCTCACAATACTGGGCGAGCAGCAGCGGGTTCCAGCTCAGTTTCTGTTCGGGCATGATGTGAATGCCGATCTGCGTGTTGTAGGCGTCCCGGTAGCCGGCCTCCATAACTGCCATCGTGCCGCTCGGGGTGCTGGCGGTACACAGCAAACCGAGGTTCATATTGAGGCGGCCAGCCCGTTTGAGGGCTTCGCGCATGGCCTCTTGCTCCCACAGGGCGACCACCACCTCGGTCAACGTGCCGGCCTTCGGATCGATGTTCCCAAGCTGGGGTACGCAGGCCGCAATCCCGATGCCCTTGACGCATTCTTCCTGGGCAATCGATTGCGTATACTCCATAAACCATTCTTTGTTGGCCACGCCGCCCACGCCACCATAGTTCGTCGGCGCCCATGAATCGGTTCCCCTGCGGTATCGCAGCGTCATGCGATCGGGATATTTGCCGAAGCTGACACACGCGGGGTTGTCATGGGACTCCTTAGCGATCTGTTCAAGCTCATCCTTCGCGTACCTGACCACGCGCTGGGTGCCCATGTGGTAGAGCCCAACATCCGCAAGCAGGTCCACCGCCGCGTGAAAGATGGCGTCGGCCGTCCGGTCGTCTACGACCAGGTGCTCCCGGTCGTATTTGATCCCATAGTCGGCAACGAGCTCGCGCACTTTGAACGCGAGCTGTAGATCGAAGTCGTCGGCTTCCATCACGGGGCCTCGCACCGAGCGGTCCTGGAAGTCCAGAATGGGAATCATCCGCTCTCTCCTTTCGTCCGTCCGCCCCTGCCTGCTCACGGCGTGGGGTTGCCCGTCGGGTGACGAACCACCCATCACGGGGTGCAGACGAGCGCTTCGATGCGCCTGTCCACCTCTCGCAGGAAGGCGGGCATCTCGCCGGGATCATCGATGAATTGCGATGGTTTGATGGTGATCGAGTGTACGCCCGCTTCCACAAAGGGGGGCACGCTTGCCTCGATGCTGCGGGCGAGGTCGGCGGGCTTGGCGGGGTGCGTGAACACCGGGAACACGAGGCCGCTCGTTTTCAAGGCGGACACGTCGCGGCCCGCCTTGCGCATCTCCGCACCCAGAAGGGCCAAACTCTCGGCATCGGGGGCGCTCGTCAGGGTGTACCCGGCGCCGTACCTGACGATGCGCTCGATGACCTTCTTGCTCATCCGATCACCGCCGATAATGATTTCCGGACCGCCGGGCTGCACCGGCTTGGGCATGACGTAGATGTCTTTGAAGCGATAGAATTTTCCCTCGTAGCTAGCAGGTGTTTCCCGCCAGACCAGGCGCATGATCTCGAGTTGCTCGTCGAGGCGGCGGCTGCGCTCCTCGAATGGGATGCCGAAAGCGGCGTATTCTTCCTGTTGCCAGCCGGCGATGGGCGTAATGGTGAGGCGCCCGCCGGAGATCAGGTCCAACGTTGCCCACTGCTTCGCGTTCAGCAGTGGCGGGCGCAACGGGACGAGGGTGGCGGTGGCGTGCAGGCGAATGCGCGAGGTGACGGCCGCGATCGCGGACATCATGACGATCTGACTCGGCATGTGCTGGTCCGGGCGCTGGTTGCCCACCCAGCGAAAGGCGCGCGGGTTGTCCGGTAGCCCCTTGAAGTCCGAGTGCGGTCCCATCACGACGTGGTCGATGATGTGAATACCGTCGTAGCCAGCGTCTTCCGCCTGCTGCGCGAAACGTAAGACGAGCCGCTCCTCGTGCGGTTTGATGAGCGTGTCGAGTTCGCTCAGTATGACGGTCAGCTTGGGCTGTTTCGGCATCGGATGTGGCCGTTCGTCGCCTTGGCCGGGGATGCGTCGCGCCCGTCCGGCTAGTTCAACGGCATCCCCAGCCGCGCCAACTCGTCCATGACGCGCAGCATGCCCGCTTCGTACGCCGGCTTCGGCCGGACGGTGTCGAGGTCGTAGGCGTCGGGGAAAGCAACCTGCTTCTCGATGGTGGGCAGAAGTTCGTCGACCTTGCGCATGATCTTCTGCGCCAGGTCGTTGGCCCGTTCGGCCGACAAGCCGGTGCACGCCTTCATCATCTGATCGATCAAGCGTGCTTCGAGTCCGGTGTGACCTGAGATCCAGGAGTAGGACATGCCGCTGGCGACGTACACCGCCACCACCGCCGCCGACTGCCACAGCGACACCGGTGTCCGCCACACCCGGTCGATGCCGGAGATGGATGAGCCGACCGCCAGGCCCAGGTGCCGCTCCGAGGCACGTGCCGCCCCGCTGAAGGCCCAGTGCGAGTCGCGCGTTGCCCAGGTGCCGTCGAGGTGGCTGGGGAAGTAGCTCATCGTGGCCCCGTGCGCATAGCTCATTTGCCCGAGGCCGTTCGCGACCATGGTCACCGCCACCTCCGCGCCGTCCCGGCACAACCCGCCGATGCACGACATCGAGCTCTGCCAGGGCTCGATACCCCTGATCTCACAGTACTGGGCGAGGAGCAGCGGATTCCAGCTGAGTTTCTGTTCGGGCATGATGTGGATGCCGATCTGCGTGTTGTACGCATCGCGAAAGCCGCCTTCCATGACGGCCATGGTGCCGCTCGGCGTGCTGGCGGTGCCCAGCAACCCGAGGTTCAGGTGCAGGCGCCCGGCTCGTTTGAGCGCCTCGCGCAGGGCCTCTTGTTCCCACAGGGCGACGTACACCTCGGTCAACGTCCCCGCTTTCGGGTCGACATTGTCGAGCCGTGCCAGGCCCGGGCAGATGCCGATGCCGGCCACCGACGGCTCCTGCGCGACGGATTGCACGTACGGAATGAACCATTCCTTCGCCGCCACGCCGGCGGGGCCGGCATAGTTCGTCGGCGCCCACGTGTCGGTGCCCTTGCGGTGACGCAACGTCATCTTGTCGGGGGACTTGCCGAGCGTGACGCAGGCGGGGTTCTCGCGCGACTCCTTGGCGATTTGTTCGAGCTCCTCCTTCGTGTACTTGACGACGCGCCCGGTGTTCATCTGGTACAGACCGATGTCGGCAAGCAAGTCGACCGCGGCGTGGAAAATGGCATCGGCCGTGCGATCACTGACGACCAGATTTCCCGGGTCGTACTTGATATCGTACTCCGCGACCAGCTCACGGACCTTGAAGGCGAGCTCCAGGTCGAAATCGTCCGCCTGCATCACCGGTCCGCGCGAGCAGCGGTCCTGGAAATCCATGATCGGAATCATTGGCTGTCCTCCCTAGGATCAGGTTGTTGGTTGTCAGGTTGTTACGGTGTTAGGTTCGGGTGGCAGGATCCAGGAACATCACAACCAACCACTTAGTTCCGTCGCG
>JAGDMS010000264.1 GCA_017860575.1 Deltaproteobacteria bacterium
AAGCGGCGGGGCGGGGGGTCGAGAGCCCGGCGGACGGGTTGGGATGGTGGGGGCGTGTCCGCCTGTCGGAACCCAAGCCGCCGGAAGCGCGGAATATCGCGCTCTCGGATGTGTCCGTATCCATAGGGTCCCACGGGTACAGCCGGATGTTTGCCTTGACCGTCTCGTGCAAGACACGCAGACGGTACACCAGAGCGCTCCACTGCCCTGGACGCAATGGTTCGCTACGTAGCGACCGCTCCACCGACGCCCTGCCCCGGCGACTGCGACGGCGGGACACAGCACCGGCAGAGGCCTTTCCCAGTATTGGAGCCGGGCCGCGCTCGCATCGGAGAGCAATTTCCTAGCGGTGCGAACCCGAAGCGCGAAAAGCATCTGGAGATTTGCGCACGCCGATCGCTAGTCCTGGCACAGCCGTTGCTAGCGAGACCTGCAGAAAAAAGAGGGGCAAGCGTGGCGAGCAACTCGGATGAACAGAAGGGACGCGTGATCGCTATCGGGGCAAAGAGAGTTTCCGCCGATGGTGCTCAGATCGCTCTGATTGAGGAATATCTGCGGGGCCAAGGAAGCGGCGGGGGCCGGGACCGGCGATGCGAAGCTGAAGCAGCAGGGGAAGACCGACCAGGCTATCGGAAAGCCCAAGCAGCAGGCTCTCGATAGGGTCAAGATGCGCTCAGCTGAGGCGCGCGCTGAGTTGATCCGGGGATAGTGGCCCAGCGCAGCCGCCTCGAGGTGGATTCGGGCTTGACAGCAACAATGCGCGTGCTGCGATTGCGCGGCGCAGGAAGGAGAAGGCAATGTCCCCCAACGCACCAAAGGCACCAAAGAAGCGTGCCAAACTGAGCGTGCCCCGGCGGGCACAGAAGGCGATGTCCCGCGAGGCGCGGGCCATGTACGCCGAGATTCAACAGGGCATCAAGCACCTGGAGAAATCGATCGGTGAGCTCCAACGGGGCCTGCTCAAGGGGGAGCAGAAGATCGAGGCCGACGCGCGCGCGCGGATCCGCGAATTGCGCAGGGACGCGCGCACTCACATGAGCGTCTTGAAGGCGAAGCAGCGTGAGGCCGCAGCTACCCTCAAGCACGTGTCCACCGCTGCCAGCGGCTCGTGGGAAGAAATCAAGCGCACGGTCGATTCTGTCCTCACCGATGTCCGAGCGACCGCCACCTCGGTCGTCGACCGCTTCCGCAGCGCGTTGGGCGGCTAAAACGTGGGCCCGGCGGCGGGGTCGCTGCCGAACTAGGGCAGGCCTGACGGAGATCCCCACGGCATCCATCGCGCGGGGTTGGGCGGCCATCTGGCCGCCGCCGTGTGGGTCTGCCCCGGAAGGCCCTGAATCGGCATGCCGTTTGACCCGGATCGGCGTCGAAGGTTGACCCTTAACCCAAATTCGGGAAGCCATTTGATGGACTGCCGAATCACCGGGGCGGCAACGGCGACACACGTCAAACCACGCGCGTAATACTCTGAGCCTACGGCGTTGCCGTTCCTTCTATATAAGAATCGATATGGCCGTCGCAACGAACCTTGGCCAAGTGGGGCACCGCGCCGCCATTTGACATCCCGTTTATCCGCGGGTAGCTCTGATGGTGTCCGAGGTCGGTCCGGGGTGTCGGGAATGTCCTGTAGTGGGCCCGATGATAATTACCCCGTTCATAGGGGCTATCCGCGGTCGTTTTTCAGCATGCGGGGATTCGACACACTGCGTACGGTTCGCACCGTGACGGCACTCGCCGCACTGGCGAGCGTACTTGCGGGACGACCGGGACACGCGCAACCGACCGAGTTGTTTCCCAGCATCACGACCAGCCGCGGCTGCCTGGAGACGGGGCAGGACGCGACGTTTACTGTGGGCGATCAGATCATTGTAAGCTTCCGCATCGACAGCAATACGACGCAGAGCGCGCAAGCGACGGTCTTGGATGCACTACCGAACGGCCTCGTCAACGTCCTCTCGCTCGGGAGTGTGTCCACGAACCGGCCGCACGCCTTTACGGCGATGGTCGGTCCGCCCAGCGGGATCGAGACGCTCAAGCTACGTGCGCAAGCGATCGGCGTCACAACCGTGTCCGCCAATTGCAGCTTTCACGTAGTTGGATTGACAGCGTCGACAACAACGCCGACGCCGCGCAATACGCGAACGCCAACCGGCACCCCGCGCGCCACCCGCACACCCACTCCGACTTCGACACCGCGGCCGTCGATAACGGCGTCACCGGATCTCCAGCCGCAGATTTCCACGAATCGCGGGTGCTTCGAAACCGGCCAGAACCCGGTTTTCAGAGTCGGCGAGTCGATTCTGCTCTCATGGCGCACAGACAGCCCGACGTTTCAGCAAACGCGCGCAACCATCTTCGACTTCTTGTCGAATGGATTCGTGAATGTCTTTTCACTGGGGACGATTCCGACGAACCAGACCCGCACGTTCTTCGGACGGATCGCGCCGCCCACCGGGATTGAGCGTGTCCAACTGCGGTCACAAGCGTCGACCGGCGAGACAGTTTTTTCTAAGTCGTGTAGTTTCCTCGTCGTCGGGTCGGCGACGCCGTCACCCAGGCCCACGGGCACCCCGCCCGTACTGCAGACACCGACAGTAACGGCCACGCCTTTGCCCGGGCTGGACCTACATCCGCAGATCTCGACGAATCGCGGCTGCTTCGAAACCGGCCAAAATCCGACTTTCATCCTGGGCGATTCCATTTTGCTCAGGTTCCGAGTGGACAGCCAAACCTTTCTCGGTGTGCAAGGAACGATCTTCGACTTCCTGCCCAACGGCTTCGTCAACGTGTTCGGCGTCGGCGCGCTTCCGACGAATCAAGACCGTGCCTTGCGAGGACGGGTCGTCCCACCCACCGGTGTGGAGCGTGTGCAATTGCGCGCTCGGACTGCCAGCGGTGCCACCACAACGTCCGGGTCGTGCAGCTTTTCGGTGGTGGAGCGCGCACCGACACGAACTCCGACGCGCACGCCGACGGCACGGCTCACCGCGACGGCCACGCCGAGCGCAACGCCAACCGCGACGGCGATGCCATGAGGTAGACGGGTGCCCGCACCCGCCCGGTCGTGGTTCGGAGCAACTGGGTGCGGGCGCTTGCTCGGTCAGCTGAGAAGGCTCCTGCTGCCCTTAAATTGCTCTGTGCCTCACGCAAGGAACGTTGCGGCGCGACAAATCCCTCCGGAAGAGCTGCGGTCGTATTTTCGTTCCCGCCCCTGGTGTCCCAAAGGGATGGACCGTGCCCGAATTCTTCGGTGGTTCCCCACCCCGGTGGCGCCGCGTGCCGCAAGGTGTGAATCGGCATGGCGTTTGACCCCCGATCGACGCCCGAGACTGACCCCACCTGGGATCACCAAACCCGCTGCGGACCGTGCGCGTTCACACGGCCCACCGGGGTCACGATTGGACGCCTATAGGGGTTAAGCTTGGACGCCGAATCACACTGAACCGGAGCGTTGGGCGCTTTTCCTGAAGTTGCCGGTAGCTGTTGATCGCGAGTCAATTACTTTCTCCGAACAATGCCAACCTCATTTGGATGTGAACCGGTGACACACCCAACCAGAGTAAAAGGAGATAAGTCTTATGATCCCAATCGGTGATGATGATACCGCTCGCAGAACTGTTCCGCTGGTCACGTATGCCTTGATCGCTCTGAACGTCCTCTTCTTCTTTGTAGAATTAAGTGGCGGTGACGCTTTTATTGGGAAGTGGGCTTTCGTGCCGAGCCGCTTCCTTGCCAATCCCTTCGCTGATTTCCTGACGCTCTTCACCTCCATGTTCATGCATGCCGGGTGGGTTCACCTGGGAGGCAACATGCTCTACTTATGGATCTTCGGTGACAATGTGGAAGACCGTTTCGGGCACATCAAGTTCACAATCTTCTACCTACTCTGTGGGCTTGCGGCAACTTTTGCGCAGTTGGCGTTTAGCCTCGGATCAAACGTGCCGAATTTGGGAGCATCGGGGGCGATTGCGGGGGTGCTCGGCGCTTACATTTTGCTGTTCCCACAGGGAAAGGTCAGAGTATTGCAGGGCCAACAAGTGATACAAGTCCCCGCGCTGATAGTCATTGGGATCTGGATCGTTCTGCAGTTTTTTAGCGGCATCGGTTCCATCGCCAACACAGCGCAGACGGGTGGCGTCGCCTACATAGCGCACATCGGCGGATTTGTGGCGGGGTTTGTGTTGACCTTTTTGTTTCGTGGGAGTCGCGGGACGCAGGCGACGGGCTGAATTGCTACGATGGTAGATCACTATTGACGAATCGAGAATGCTTGTGGGGATTGCGCCGAAACACACCCGACTTTTAGACGGGACGATTCAGATCGACATTTGTTTGGGATGCTTCAGTCAGATGGCGGAGGCGTACGACACGGTGGAGGTGCGGTTGGAGGCGCACCGAATGGAGGCCACGCATGTTTGAATCTTTTGAACTCGGCCACCGAATTTCCGACCGCGCGTATGCCGCCGCCGAGCCCAAGCTGCGCCAGGAGCTCTTGCAGGCCCAGTATGAGCTGCTCGAAAAAAAGCATTTTCCCGTCATCATTCTGATCGGAGGGGTGGACGGAGCGGGCAAGGGCGAGACCGTCAACATCCTGAACAGGTGGATGGACCCGCGGCACATTGTCACCCACGCCTTTGGCGAAATGTCGGACGAGGAGCGCGAGCGGCCGCGCATGTGGCGCTACTGGCGCGCGCTGCCGCCCAAGGGGCGCATCGGTATCCTGTTTGGGGCCTGGCATACCGACCCCATCGTGGACCGAGTAATGGGCCGCACCGGCGATGCCGAACTGGAACTGGCTCTGAATGAGATCGTGAGTTTCGAGCGGATGATGGCCGACGAAGGCGCGTTGATTCTGAAGTTCTGGTTTCACCTCTCCAAGAGGGTCCAGAAAGAACGGCTCAGGGCGCTGGAGGCCGATCCCAAAACCCGCTGGCGCGTAACCGATACGGATTGGAAACGATTCAAGTTGTACGACAGCTTCCGCGCCGTGTCCGAAACGGCGCTCCAGGAGACCAGCACCGGCTATGCACCCTGGACCGTGGTGGAAGGCACGGACCCGAATTACCGCTATCTTGCAGTGGGCCGCGCCTTGCTGGATGCGCTTCGGAACCGGCTGGCAGGCGGCGCGCAAGCGGCATCCCGACCGGCGGCGCTACCGGAGCCGGCGCTGGACGGCCGGACGGTGCTCTCCGGCGTGGATTACTCTCACCAGCTTGCGCACAAGCCGTACAACCGCGCCTTGGAAAAGTACCAGGGTCAGCTCAATCTGCTCAGCCGTAAGAAGGCGTTTCGCAGCCGGTCGCTCATCATCGTATTCGAAGGCGTGGACGCCGCTGGCAAGGGCAGTACCATTCGGCGCGTCTCGGGGGCCTTGGACGCGCGGCACTACCAGATCATCCCCATCGCGGCGCCCACCGAAGAGGAGCGCGCGCAGCCGTACCTTTGGCGCTTCTGGCGGCACCTGCCGCGGACCGGGCGTGTGACCATCTTTGACCGCTCCTGGTACGGACGCGTGCTGGTGGAGCGCGTGGAGAGATTCTGTTCTCATCAGGACTGGATGCGCGCCTACCACGAAATCAACGAGTTTGAAGAGCAACTCACGGAGGCGGGAGGCGTGGTCGTGAAATTCTGGCTCACGGTCACCAAGGACGAACAACTGCGCCGCTTCCGGGAGCGCCAGAAGAGCCCCTTCAAGAACTTCAAGCTCACTCCCGTGGACTGGCGCAACCGCAAGAAGTGGAATGATTACCAACGCGCTGTGTGCGAAATGATCGAGCGCACCAGCACGGCGCGCGCCCCCTGGTTCGTCATCCCCTCCAATGACAAGAATTACGCCCGGATCGAAGTCTTGAAAACCTTGTGCGAGCGTGTAGCCGCGGCGCTGTGAAACGGGCTCGATCCAGCAGTGGGGGGGACGGTGCGTGAGGACGAGATCCCCGTGGAGGATGCGAGATGGCACGTGGGCTTCAGGCGATGTCGGACACGGCATGGGACAACCTTGGAGTCCTCATCGGGTGCCTGGCCTGCGCAACGATCGGTCATCAGGTTCTGTATGAGTGGCGCGCACAGGCGCCGTCTTCGGTATCGATCTGGTTCGTCGGCGGCTTCCTCGTCATCTATCTCTTTTGGTTTCTCTACGGAGTTAGGTTCAACCGCAGAGGAATCTGGCTCCCGAATGCAATCGCGGCGATTCTGCAGGTCTTGTTTGCAGCCGTCATTCTGACAAAGGCGTAAAGAGTGAGCGGGGCGGCCCACGGCGCTCCAGGCGACGCGCAACAAAGACGCGGGCACCTGATGCCCAAGACGTTATGCGCCATGATTAGCGCTCGCCTTCCCTCACCCCTCGGAGACGTCGGATGAATGTCATCGACAAGATCACCTATCCGAACGGCAAGATCTATATCGGCCAGGATCGCACGGACGATATCAACTACTTTGGCAGCGCGGATAGCGGACGGATCGCCAGGGACTTCACCCGCGAACAACGACGGAGTTTCACGGTCACGCGGGAGATCCTATGGGAGTCAGACACTGCGTCTCCCTCGGAGGTTAGCCAGAAGGGAATCGAGTTCATCCGGCTTCACCGGTCGAACGACCCGGCGATTGGGTACAACCAATCGCCGAAAATCTCGGAAAACGTTCCGCCGGTCAGTGTCCAACCGCTCGACACGTTGAGGAATTGCGGGAGGGGCACGCTGGGTGGGCTCGCCCCAGTTTATCCAAAACCCCTGGGTCTGGTAGGTTCCTCGCCCCGAACTGGCGTCCTACCACCCATGCCGTTCGCGAGGGATGGTATGGCGAGGACGGCGAGGAGCGGTCGCTCTCCGCTCCGCGTTTCCGCGCCCGTGTCGCCCGACGTTCTCGGCAGAGTATGCCTGCACGCCCACACGCCGCCGCGCCGAGCCGAGAAACCACCTCGACGACCAGGGCTGGCGCTGGTAGGATCGAACGGGCTCACGCACGCGCGGTGCCGTGGGGAGTGGAAAACGCACGGAGGACCGAGATGCTCGAACTCATCTGGATCATCCTCATCGGCGCGGTCGTCGGTGTTCTGGCGAAAGGACCGAGATGCTCGAACTCATCTGGATCATCCTCATCGGCGCGGTCGTCGGTGTTCTGGCGAAGTTCCTCATGCCGGGATCAGAGCCCGGAGGCTTCTTCGTCACCGCCCTTCTCGGAATGGGAGGAGCGGTCGTCGCGACCCTGCTGGGTCGAGTGATCGGCCTCTACGGGCCGAACCAGGGGGCGGGCTTCATCGCGTCGATCGTCGGCGCGATCATCGTCCTGTTCGCCTACCGCCGACTGCGAAAGCCTCCAGCGTAGAGAAACGCACGCGCTGCGCCAGCAGCGGCAGTGGGATCGCCTCGATGCGCGGTGAACGACCATGGACATGAGGAAAGGAGTGGGACATGGGCATTCTCGATGAACTGCTCGGCGGTGGACAACTCCAGCGCACCTTCGAAGACTTCGTGCACCGGTACGAAAAGGGCCCTCCCGCCGAGGGATATTCGGACCAGGAGGTCGTCGACCGGTACCGCGATGTGGCGCACGCGGTCCCGCCGGACCAGTACGCGCAGGCGGCCCAGGAGGCGCTGGCCCGGCTCTCGCCCGAGGAGCGCGCCGAGTTCGTCAAGCTGTTGCAGGAGCGCGCGCGGGCTCGCGGCGTCGCGCTGCCGAAGCAGATCGGATCGGATCCGAAGGACCTGAGCCAGGTCGTCACTGATCTGCATGAGAAGCCCGGTCAGCTCACCGACATCCTCGGCGGCGCGAGCGAGCCGCCGCAGGGGGCTGGGTCCAGTATGCTGGCGAATGTGCTCGCGTCGCCGGTGGCGAAAGCAGCCCTCGCGGGCATCGCCGCCATGGTCGTCAAGCGCGTCATGCGCGGGTCGGCCCGCTAGCCCGAGAACGGCTCAGCACGAAGACGGCTGCGTAGAGAGTGTCGACGAGCCCAGCCGTCTGCGGATCGCGCTGAACGTTACGACCACGGCGGGAACACCAGCGGATCGCGAATGTGTCGACGCGACCCGCGGCGCCGCGCGTTCGCTGTGACGCTGGACCAGCCCTCCTACGGCACGGCTCCGGTGGGCATCCTTCGCTCGTGTTTGCTGTGCTCGCCGAACGAAGGATGGAGGCGGGGGGAATTGAACCCCCGTCCGGAAGCGGTCAACTTCGGCGTCTACGTGCGTAGCCGCGTGTTTTGCTCTCGCCGGCGGGGCTCCCACGGGCAGGATACCCGACGGCCAGCTCGTGTGTTTTCGTCGACGGCGCCCGAGCGGTCGCCGTCGCTTATCCCGATTTGCGTCGCCTGATCCTACCCTACGGGCGCGGGCAGGTCAGCCGTGGTTGCCCTTAGGCAGCCAGTGCTAATGGTTCGTCTGCGTTTAAGCAGCCCTGGGGTTTTAC
>JAGDMS010000561.1 GCA_017860575.1 Deltaproteobacteria bacterium
GAAACGATGCGTATGCGGCAGCGTTGGGCACGAGCCCGGTGCCCGCCGGCACGACGGTGCTCGCCGGCTGCTCGCTGGGTACCACCAACACTACGAGCTGCCCGACTGCGAACTGGGACTTCACCGCGTTCGGCAAGGACGTTGTTACCACGCCGATGGCCGGAGCCTGCGTGGCCTGCCACGACGCGTCGGCGACCAAGGCACACATGCAGCAGAACGGTGCTTGGGTTGACGTCGTGCGGACGACCGGCAAGACGTTTGCCGAGTCGTGTGCGGTTTGCCACGGAGCGGGCGCGCAGTGGGACGTTTCCACAGTCCACAAGTAAGCCCGTAAAGGGGAGGGAGAGACTCAATCTCTCCTTCCCTCGAATCCACGAACCCGGAGGCGAACCCTCCGGGTTCTTTTTTGTCACGGAGATGTAACCATGCACTACCAATGGATCCCCGCAGTCCTGACGAGCACGTTTCTGCTCTTTGGCACCGCGGCGTTCGCCGCGGAAGAGGTGAAACCGGCCCCGAAGTCTGCGACGGCCGCACCAGCCAAGAGCACCCCCTCGAAGGCAAGTCCCCAGACGAAGAAACCGAAACTCGTCGAAATTAACAGCGCCACGGCGGCCCAACTGAAGACCGTGCCTGGCATCGGTGACGCCGAAGCCGAGAAGATCATCAAGAACCGCCCGTACCCCACGCGCGCGCACCTCGTAACCAAGGAAGCTCTCACGTACGACCAGTACCTGGCGGTGAAGGACCTATTCACGGTGGTGGCGCCGGATCCCAAGAAGTTGAAGAAATAGCGGGTTGCGGCGCCGACTGCCACCGTCGTGTTGATCAACCGACGCCTGCGACCCGCCCGGAGGGATCGCATCGGCGGCGCCACCGAAGTGCCTGCTCCGCCAGAACAATCGGCACTTGCCGCGCGCCCGCGTGGCGGGAGCGAAACACTCATGCGAGCAGCGGGCGCGTCATGTTGATTTTCGCAGCCAGTTGGTGGACAGTCTTGCCGACGCCGCAACGGTGCACAGCATGTCGACAAAGATCAATCGGTTCGCCGGCACCGCAGGCAGACCGGATTCCAGGAAGTGATGGAGCAGCGAATGAAACGTTCGACGATCTTGCGGGTTGCATCGACCCTCTTTGCCGCCTTACTTGCAGGGTGCGGCGGAGGCAATGATGGCGGTTCGTTGCCCGCGCCGCCGCCGCCGTCCGGCGCGCTTGGCGAGAAGCTGTCGGCCGCGGCCGCAGTGCCGGCGAATGACACGTCGACTAATTCGTCGTCTGCGTTTTCAGTTCTTCAAAGCAACGGCGTACCAGCGGTCACCGTGGCTGGCGCACCGGTCGTCAACTTCACCGTTTTTTCCGACGGCGCGGTCAAGCAGGGGCTGACCCTAAGCAACATGAGTTTCGCGATCGCGAAGCTCGTGCCGGGCACCAACGGCGAGATCGACCAGTGGCAGAGCTACGTCTACCGCACGGAGTCCACGGCGAATGCCCCGAACAACGTCGGTTCCGGGCCCGGCGGCACGCCGGTCCTGGCCTCTGCTACCCAGGCGACGACGGATCCCAAGCCGGCTGGCCAGGCGGGCCAGCTCGTCTACAACACCGAGGGCTATTACACCTACACCTTCAGTACGGACATCACGGATCCCGCCAAGACCAACGGGATCGTGTTCGAACCCGGCCGGACACACCGGATCGTGATCCAGCTGAGCTACAAGAACGCGGCGGGCGAGACCGTCCTGGTCAATCCGTATTACGACGTCACCTTCGATGCGGCTGGCAGGTCGGTTCCGGTGACCGACCTGAGCAAGACGCGCGTGATGGCCGACGTTTCGTCCTGTAACGGCTGCCACGACAAGCTGGCGCTGCATGGCGGCGGGCGCGTCGATACGCAGTACTGCGTGATGTGCCACAACCCCGGCACCACCGACGCCAACAGCGGCAATGTGCTGACGATGCAGACGATGGTGCACAAGATCCACGCAGGCCGTCTGCTGGCCGACCCGAGCAACGCATCGATCGGCGGTGAGCACTACACGATCTGGGGGTACCAGTCGAGCAAGCACGACTACTCGGAAGTCGGCTTCCCGCAGGACCTGCGCAATTGCACCGTCTGTCACACCGGCACGAATCCGAATACCCCGCAGGGTGACAACTGGAAGTCGCGGGCGAGCAAGGAGGCCTGCCTGACCTGCCACGTCAGCGCGCCGGGCTCGGATTGGCATACCTCCCACACCACGTTCGCCAGCACGGTCCGGCCACCAGCGGCGAGCGCGATGGAGATTCCCAACTCGGCCTGCGTGGGCTGCCACTCGGCGGGATCAACTTACGGTCCGGACCGCGTGCACTGGAACCAGAACGAGGAGAACGCGGCGAAGTACAAGGTCAACATCGAAAGCGCCACATTTGACCCCGCTGCGCGAAAGGTGACGGTCAGGTATTCGCTCATTGATCCAACCAACAACAACGCGGCCTATAACCTGGTCACTTCGGATTGCACCGGAGCGGGTGCCGATCTCAAGTGCAGTGACACCACGAAATTCGGCAACC
>JAGDMS010000086.1 GCA_017860575.1 Deltaproteobacteria bacterium
CGCACCGAGGTTCTCTTGGTGCATGCGAGCGGGGCGACGTTTCGGCGGCCACTGTTTGGCATTCCGAAGGGCCTGGTCGAGGGCAGCGAGGAGATCGCGGCTGCTGCACAGCGCGAAACGTTAGAAGAAACCGGGTTGAGAGTGCGGATCCGGGCGCCCCTGGGCAGTGTCAAACAGAAATCCGGCAAGCTCGTGCACGCCTTCTGGGCCACCGTCGAACCCGAAAGTGAAGCCGCGATCGATCCGCACGGCCGCTGCCTGCGCCATGACCAGGAAAACGATGTGTGCCGTTTCTACCCGATCGAGCAGGCGTACGAGCTGATGATCCCCGCACAGCGCGAATTTCTCGAACGGGTAAAGGAGAGGCTTGAGGGCTGGGCTTGAGGGCTCGAGGGCTCGAGGGCTTGGGGGCTTGGGGGCTTGAAGACTTGGGGGTCTGGACTCAAGCCCTCAGGCCCGCAGGCCCCCAAGCCCGTCTTAAGCCATCTTCCGAATCAGCTCACTCGCGAGCTTGCCGTCGAACTGCCCGGCATGCCGTTCACGCAGCTTCGCCATGATTGGGCCGATTTGCGTCGATCCAATTTCGGCGGCGATCTGCTTGATCGCGGCCATCAACGCCTCGGCGCTCATCTGTTGCGGCAGATACTGCTCCAGCAGCACCTTCTCCCGTTCGTTTTGCTCGACGAGGTCCTGGCGATTGCCTTTGCGGGCAAACTCGATCGCCTCCGAGCGCTTGTTGGCTTCCTTGCGCACCAGGGCGACGATGTCCGCCTCCGGCAGCTCCGCCACCTGCTTCTCGACTTTCACGTTCTTGATGGCGGTGATGAGGCCACGGAGCACGTAGACCGTTTCCATGGCCCGCGCCTTCATGGCGCTTTTCAGATCCTCTTGGAGCTGCGCTTCACTTGCCATTGCGGCGCCCTACAGCTGCGGGAAGAGTCGATACGCGATGGCAAAGATGTCCTGTCCCGTGACCACGCTGTCGCCGTTCGCGTCGGCGCCGGCTGTCGTGTTTGGATAGACCGCCCCGGCGAGCGTCTCCACGCGCGTGCTGGCGCCATCGTGGAGCTTGCGCGCCACCGCCACCAGGTCGGCAGCGCTGAGCTTTCCGTCGCCGTTGCCGTCGCCGCGAAGAATGGCGGGGTTGGTTTGATCAATGTTGGTCAGTACCGACACCGTACCGGCAAATTGGTCATTCGCCGTGGCCGCGTCATACCGCCCATCGCCATCGAAGTCCGCCGTTGCCAGGCTCGCTGGCATGCGCCCGACCGTCACGGTTTGGGCCTTTGTGAATGTCTTGGTCGCCTTGGTGTACCGATAGGCGACGACCGAGTTGGATTGCCCCTGGTTGGTGACCAACAGGTCCGGGACAAGATCCCCCGTCAGGTCACGGGCGGCCAAAGCGGACGGCGGGAAGCTTTGGATGAGCGGATCCGATGCCGTGGTGAAGTCCGGCCCGTACAAAACCCGCACCCTCGGGCTAGAGCCCGCCACCAGGATCGCAACGTCATCGGTACCGTTGCCGTCGAAATCGGCCGCGGCAAGGCTCGATGCGTTCGTGGTCACACCCGGAATTGTCACCGCAGGGAGGGTCTGAAAGGTCGCGTCCCCATTGCCGCGGAGGAACGTCAGCGTGCTGGCTCCACCGTTCGCGACCACCAGATCGAGTATGCCATCCTTGTTGAAGTCGCCGAAATCGATCGCCTGCGGCTCCGATGCAAGTGCGATCAGTGGCTTGGCCTGGAAATTTCCGTCGCCCGTACTCACCAGGACGTCGATAGCGCCGGCGCCGCTACTTCGGCGAACGATCGCCAGGTCCGGAAGACCATTGCGATCCCAGTCTCCCACCAACAGCCCCACGGCACCTGTCGCCACGGCCATGTTCTGGGTCGGCGTGCTCGGCAGCCCGACGGCAGTGGCCAGAAAGAGCGACATATCGTGGCTCGAGCCGTTCAGCGCCACAACGTCCAGGAGGCCGTCGCCGTTGAAGTCGCCGGTCGCAACGGAGATCACATCCCCATGTGACTGCAACACCACCGGCGCCGCAAAACCACCAGTGGCCAACGCGCGGCGGATCAACACGGTGCCGGATTGACCGCTTGGAGTCGTCGGGACCACGATGAGATCGGGCAACCCGTCGTTGTCGACATCCCCCGCCACCGCCATCTTGGGGCTGGGAGGCACGATTGCGTTTTCCACCGCGGCATAACTGCCGTCACCGTTTCCGCGCAACACCATCGCACTGGGCGCATCCCCGTCCTGCGTGATCGCCACAGCATCCGCGAAGCCGTCGCCATTGACATCGGCCGCCGCCACCGTTTGTGGTTCCTGATCGGCCACAAACGCCCGCGGCGTGCCGAATCTTCCCGTGCCATCACCGAGGAGGGTGCTGACATCAGAACTCGAGCCATTCGAGACCACGGCATCCAACGAAGTGTCGGGGTTCACGTGGGCGAGGGTTACACCGTTCGGACCGCTGCCTTTGGTCCCCGTTTCATAAAATTGCGCCGCCTGGAACGAGCCGTCAGCTTGGGTGAGGAACACCGCGATGTTGTCGGCGGTCTCGTTCGCCACCACGAGATCCGGCTTCCCATCCCCATTCAGTTCGCCGCTGCTGATGGCCACAGGGTCGCCACCCGCGCCCGACACGACGGTGAGCGTCTGCACCGAGGTAAAGGCGCCCGTGCCGTTTCCACGCAGGATGCTCACCGAATTGTTGTTGCGGTTCGTCACAGCCAGATCAATGGAACCGTCCTTATTGAAATCGCCGGTGGCCACCGCCCAAAGGCCGGGAGCCGCGACCGGGTTGCCCGGGGTCAAATTGCCATTGCCATCCCCCAACAAGACCATCACGCCACCCTGGCCTGCATTGTCAATCACCACCACGTCCGCCTTGCCGTTGCCATCGACGTCGGCTGCCGCGAGCGCCACCACCTGCGCTCCGACGGGGGCCGCGCAGGTATGCCCCGCGCATATCCAATTGGCCCGGTCCTCGGGTTTGTGAGCGGGGGTAGGGTCGGGTGGGTCGAAGCTGCCATTGTTGTTCCCGTGCATGAACGCGACGCTGGCGGTATCGGCGACGACCAGATCTTTACCAGCGACGGTATCGATGTCGTCAACCAACATGGCCGTCGGAATCCGATTCAGCGCGGTGCCGCCGTTATCGCTTGGGAAGGTGCCATTCCCCTGCCCAAAGAAAACATAGGCCGTCATCGGCCCCTGCAGTGCCGTGATGATATCGAGTTTGCCGTCCGGACCTCCCGTGGAAGACCCGACATCGGCCAGAGAGAGAATCGGCAACGCATCACCCGGCGTTCCCGCCAGTGGCACACTGCTGGCCGTGCTGAAAATCGGCTGCGCCAGCGCCACGGGAACCGAAAGCACCAACGCAGCGGCTATCGCACACACCCGTCCTACGAACTTGCGAACATCAATCACAGCCATCCTCCCGAACCTCATTGGATGCGCATGCCCAAGCGATCCCAACGGACCCAGCGGTCCGTCCCGTCCCACGACCAATAGATCGCAAAGGCCTTCCCTTTGACCTCGTCGAGATCGACAAACCCCCAAAAGCGGCTGTCATAGCTCCGATCGCGGTTATCACCCATCACAAAAATATGCCCAGGCGGCACGGTTACCGGTCCATACTCATCGCGCGGAGTGCGGCCCCGTCGTGCTGCCTCGCCGTCGGCAAAATACGCGTGAGGATCATCCCACGGCACGTCATTAATGTAAACGCGCTTCTGCCGAATTTGTACGACATCGCCGGCGACGGCCACGACGCGCTTGATGAAGTCCTTCGACGGGTCAACCGGGTATACAAACACCACGACCTCGCCACGCTGGGGCGTCCGCAGAGGCAGCAGGCGGCCCCCCGACAGCGGCACATGGACGCCATACACGAATTTGTTGACCAGAATATGGTCACCGACCTGCAGCGTCGGCAACATGGACCCGGACGGGATCTTGAAGGCCTGCACCACGAAACTGCGGATCAGCAGGGCAAGCAGGAGCGCCGTGGCGAGCGCCTCGGCGTATTCCCGAACAACGGATTTCCCCCGCCGCAGGCTCAGGGTAGCCGGCACCTCCGGACTCACCGATACGGACGAAGAAGGCTCAAGCGGCGCCGACATACCTCTCAACGACTCTAGGTTGGAACGCAGTTGATCATACCCGTATCGGGGGCGCCAGACTACGACTCGACTTTCAACACCGCCAGGAAGGCCTCCTGTGGAATCTCCACACGGCCGACTTGCTTCATGCGCTTCTTGCCTTCCTTTTGCCGCTCCAGCAGCTTGCGTTTGCGGGTGATATCGCCGCCGTAGCATTTCGCCGTCACGTTCTTACGCAAGGCCTTGACGGTCTCGCGGGCGATCACCTTGCTGCCGATCGACGCCTGGATCACGACTTCGAACATCTGGCGCGGAATGAGCTCCCGCATTTTCTCCGCCAGTTCCCGACCGCGCAGGTAGGCACGCTCCCGATGTACGATCAGGGACAGCGCGTCGACCGGATCCCCGTTGATGCGGATGTCGAGCTTGACCAGGTCGGACGGTCGGACCTCGAGGTAGTCGTAGTCCAGCGACGCGTAGCCCTTGCTGACGGATTTCAGCCGGTCGTAGAAATCGAGCACGATCTCGTTCAGCGGCAGCTCGTAGGTCAGCATGACGCGGCCGCGTCCGAGATATTTCAACTCCCGCTGGCGCCCGCGCTTTTCCTCGCACAGTTTCAGGACACCGCCGAGGAAGCTCTCCGGCAGGTGGATGGTGGCCAGGATAATCGGTTCCTCGATGGTTGCGATCTCCTGCACCGGCGGTAGCTTGGCGGGGCTGTCGACGGTCAGCGTCTCGCCGGTGATGGTCGTCACGCGGTACGCGACCGTCGGCGCCGTGGTGATTAGGCTCAGGCCGAACTCGCGCTCCAGCCGCTCGCGAATGATTTCCATGTGCAAGAGCCCGAGGAAGCCGCAACGGAACCCGAACCCCAGCGCTGCGGAGCTTTCCGGTTCGTAGGTGAGCGCCGCGTCGTTGAGCCGGAGTTTCTCGACCGCGTCCCGTAACGGACCGTATTGCGCCGTGTCGGCGGGATACAGCCCGCTGAACACCATGGGCTTGACCGCCTTGAAGCCCGGCAGCGGGGTAGCTGCCAGCCTTGCCGCGTCGGTAATGGTGTCTCCGATTGGGGTCTCATGGACTTCTTTGATGCTCGCCATGAGGAAGCCCACCTCACCCGGGCCAAGGGCGTCGATTTCCACCGGCCGCGGACTGAACACGCCGACGCGGGTCACGTCGTACGTTTTGCCGCCCGCCATCGTCAGGATACGACTGCCCTTGCGCACTACCCCGTCGAAGACACGCAGGACCACCACGACTCCATGGTACGGGTCGAACCAGCTATCGAACATGAGCGCGCGTAACGGCGCCGCGGCATCGCCGCGGGGCGGAGGAAAGTACTGGATGATCCCTTCCAGGACCTCCTCGGTCCCTATCCCGTGCTTGGCGCTGGTCGGAACGGCATGTGTGGCGTCCAGGCCAATGATCTCTTCGATTTCACTGCGCACCCGCTCCGGGTCCGCACCGGGCAGATCGATCTTGTTGAGCACCGGTAGGATCTCGAGGTTGTTGTCCAGCGCCAGGTAGGCGTTGGCCACCGTCTGCGCCTCGACCCCTTGCACGGCATCCACGACCAGCAGCGCCCCCTCGCAGGCCGCCAGGCTGCGGGACACCTCGTAGGTGAAATCGACATGGCCGGGCGTATCGATCAGGTTCAGCACGTACTCCTTCCCGTCGCGTGCCGTGTACCGCAGGCGCACCGAACTGGCCTTGATGGTGATGCCGCGCTCGCGCTCCAGATCCATGCTGTCGAGAATCTGGGCGGTACGCTCCCGTTCCGTGATCGTCCCGGTGAATTCGAGCAAACGATCGGCCAGTGTCGACTTGCCGTGATCGATGTGCGCGATGATCGAAAAATTTCGGATCCGTGAGATATCCATGCGATCGCGCAGCTTGGCTACGCTTACGACCTCACCCGCTGGCGGAAAAACTCCACCGTCTGGCGCAAACCGGTCTCCAGCGTCACCTCCGGACGCCAGCCGAGCACGCGCTGCGCCAGGGCATTGTCGATCACGCTGCGGCGTTGCTCGCCGACTTTAGCCGGCCCATGCCTCTCGGCAGCCGTGCTGCCGCAGAGCGGTACCAGCAGCCGGAACAGGGCATTGACATCCGTCTCGATTCCTGTGCCCAGATTCACGGCACCGGTGAAGTCCGCCTGCAGCGCCGCTAGGTTCGCCCGCACGAGATCCGCGACGTAGACATAGTCGCGGGTCTGTGTGCCGTCACCGTTGATCACCGGCTGTTCCCCCCGCAACAGTTTCTCGGTGAAGATGGCTACGACACCCGCTTCCCCGTGCGGGTTCTGGCGCGGGCCATAGACGTTGGCGTAGCGCAGGGCGGCGTAGGAAACGCCGTACGTGGCCGAGTAGAAAAACAGGTAGCGCTCGCTCGCCAGTTTTGCGACCCCATACGGGCTCAACGGTTCGGTCTTGTGCGTCTCCGGGGCGGGGAACACGTCCTGCTCGCCGTAGATGGCGCCGCCGGTGGACGCGAACAGCACACGCCGCAGGCCGTGCTGCCGCCCCTGCTCCAGTAAGTTCAGCAGGCCCACAATGTTGACCCGGGCGTCGAACATGGGATCGGCGACAGAACGCCGGACATCCATCTGCGCGGCATGATGGCAGAGGACTTCCGGCCGCTCCCGCTGGAAGACATCGGCCACGGCCGCATCCTGCACGTCGACCTGGTAGAAGCGGGCCTTGGGGTTCAGGTTCTCCCGCCGTCCGGACGACAGATCGTCGAGAATCGCCACATCGTGGCCCGCGGCCACAAACGCGTCCGCGACATGCGAGGCGATGAACCCCGCTCCGCCGGTAACCAGGATTCTCATAAGGCGTCTGCTCCTAATACTGTCCGGAAATACTCGATTGTGCGCTGCAAGCCGTCTTCGAGGCCCACCACAGGGTCCCACCGCAAGATCTTCCGGGCCCGGGTCACGTCGGGTTGCCGGATGTGCGGGTCGTCCTTGGTACGTTCGTCCTTCGGCGAGACGAACACGATCTCCGACTTGCCGCCCGTGAGCCGCTGGACGGTCTTGGCGAAGTCGAGCACCGTCATCTCGGTCGGATTTCCGAGATTGACCGGGTCGGCCTCGCCCGACTCGAGCAAGCGGACCATGCCCTCGACCAGGTCGCTGACGTAGCAGAAGCTCCGCGTGCGCGAGCCGTCATCATAGACTGTCAGTGGGTGACCACGCAGCCCCTGCGCAATGAAATTGGTCACCACCCGGCCGTCGTCGACGCGCATCCGCGGCCCGTAGGTGTTGAAGATGCGGCAGATCCGCGTATCGATGGCGTGATAACGGTGATACGCCATGGTCATGGCTTCCGCGAAACGCTTCGATTCGTCGTACACCCCGCGCGGCCCGATCGGGTTAACGTTCCCCCAGTACGATTCCGGTTGCGGGTGCACCTGCGGGTCGCCGTACACCTCCGAGGTCGAGGCCAGCAAAAAGGTGGCGCGGTGCGCGCGAGCCAGGCCCAGCGCCTTGTGGGTGCCCAGGGCGCCAACCTTCAGCGTCTTGATCGGTTCCCGCAGGTAGTCGACCGGGCTCGGCAGCGAGGCAAGATGCAGAATCACGTCGACCTTGCCGTCGACGTAGATATATTCGGTGACGTCGTGTTTGATGAACCGAAAACGTTCGTGGCCCGCCAGGTGACTGATGTTGCGCAGGTGGCCCGTGAACAGATTGTCCAGCACCACCACGGTGTGTCCTGCTGCCAGCAGGCGGTCCGCCAGGTGCGAGCCGATGAAACCGGCACCGCCGGTAATCAGGATGCGAGACATCAGTGCAGCCCCTGCTCTCGTCGATAGGTGATAGTCGATCGTCGATGGTCGATAGGATGGACAGCCACCTGCGCAGCGCCGGGCCGGCGGGCCGCTCCTATTGACTCTCGACTCTCGACTATTGACTGCCTCATGACGGCTTCACCGGGGGCCGGCCGACGGAATAGTAGACAAAGCCCAGATCGCGCATTTCCTTCGGTTCATAAATGTTACGGCCGTCGAAGATCACCGGCCGTTTCATCAGTTGACGCATGCGCGTGAAGTCGGGACGGCGAAACTCGTTCCACTCGGTGACAACCAGCAGCGCATCCGCGTCTTTGAGGGCATCGTAGTTCACGCGGTGATAGTGGATGCGGTCGCCAAACAGCCGTTGCGCCTCGGCGAGCGCCTCGGGATCGTGTGCGTGCACCTCGGCGCCGGCCTGGAGCAGGGCGTCGATGATGGTGACCGCCGGCGCCTCGCGCATGTCGTCGGTGCGCGGCTTGAAGGCCAGGCCCCACAGGGCGAAGCGCATGCCGCGCAGATACTCGCCGAAGTGCGCCATGATCTTGTCCACCAACGTACGCTTCTGGCGCTCGTTGACCTCTTCGACGGCCTGCAGCAGCTTGAATTCCAGGCCGTGCTCAGTGGCGCTGCGTATGACCGCTTTGACGTCCTTCGGGAAGCAGGACCCGCCGTAGCCGACGCCGGGGAACAGGAAGTAATGGCCGATGCGCTGGTCGAAACCCACGCCGCGCCGGACGTCCGTGATGTCGGCCCCCACGTGCTCGCACAGGTTGGCAAACTCGTTCATGAGTGAGATGCGGGCCGCGAGCATGGCGTTGGCCGCGTACTTCGTCATCTCGGCGCTGGCGGCCGACATGATCAGAATCGGCCGCTCGGTGCGCACGAACGGGCTGTAGAGTTCTTTCATGAGTTCGGTCGCCCGTGGACTGTCACTGCCGATCACCACCCGGTCCGGCTTCATGAAGTCCTCGACCGCCGCGCCCTCTTTGAGAAACTCCGGGTTGGACACCACATCGAACGGATGGTTCGTGCGCGACGCGACCACCTGCCGCACGCGCTCGGCCGTGCCCACCGGTACCGTGCTCTTGTTGACGATGACGCGGTAGCCATCCATCGCGCCGGCGATTTCCGCCGCCACGCGAATCACCGCGGCCAGATCGGCGGCCCCGTTGTCTCCTTGCGGCGTGCCGACGGCGATGTAGCACACCAGCGACTGGCGCACCGCGGCGGCCAGGTCCGTGGTAAAGGACAGGCGCCCCTCGGCAACGTTCCGCTTGATCAGTTCCTGCAGGCCCGGCTCGTAAATCGGAATGACGCCCTCGCGCAGGCGGGCGATCTTCTCGGCATCGATGTCGACGCAGACGACATCGTTACCGCTTTCGGCAAAGCAGGTCCCGGCTACAAGGCCGACGTAGCCCGTGCCCACGACGCACAATCTCACGGCTCCTCCTCATCCCCGATATGAAAAAGGGCCTGGCGGCTGCCCCCCAGGCCCTCGGCACATGGCCGGTCATCTCAGGCGTAAAACAGCATTAGGCGTATAGCGAGGGGCGAAAATGATGTCAACGCGGCTGCCGGCGGCAACGTCCGTCAACCCCGTGGTGGGCGACAAGACCGCACTGGTGGCTAACCGGAAGATGCCGCCATTGACCGCTCTGGATCGGCTCCTATCGACGTGGTACGGCGAGGATCGGGTATGCAGATGAAGGCATGTGGTCGCCGGAACAAATCCACGCCTCTCAGCGCCTTTCTGGGTTTTCTGGTCATCACCGCAACCGTCGCCCATGCCGAGAACTTACCGACACGGGCCGCCGAGAAGCGAGCTGCGCTGGAAATGGGGATCGAGATCGAAGAGATCACCGTGGTGGCGCAGAAGCGCGAGGAGAGCCTCCAGGAAATCCCCATGTCGGTGACCGCGGTGACCGCTGCCGCGCTTGCGCGCAAGGGGGCGTCCAGCATTCGCGACCTGACCGAGAGCGTGCCTAACCTGCTCGCCGTGTCATCGCCGATGGGGCAATCGACCTTGGCCATCGGCATGCGGGGCACGTCGCAAGGGAACCCGGGCATGGCACTGAACCCGACCGTCGGACTGTACGTCGACGGGGTGTACATTGCGAAAATCCCGGGAATGAATCTCGACCTGGAGGATCTCGAACGGGTGGAGGTGCTGCGCGGCCCGCAAGGCACCCTCTACGGCCGCAACACGATTGGCGGCGCGATCGACCTGATCACCCGGAAACCCACCGAAGAGCGCTCCGTCACCGCCGCCACGGAGGTGGGGAATTTCGATGCGTTCAAAGGCCGAGTGACGCTCAACGTGCCGCTGCTGGGGAAGAACGGCTTTTTCGCATCGGATGCCGTCGGCACCCTCAGCCTCCGGGAGAATGCGGTGTACCGCTCGCACGACCCGTACTATGCGAATGTGGCGCCGCCAAACGCCCCGCTGCCCGCAGCCAGTGGCGGCGCGGGGTTTACCAACTTGCACCGCGTCACGAACCTGATAGCGGTACGGTGGCAGCCCAGCCAAGCCCTCACCGTGGACTATTCCTTCGAGTACCATCGCTATCGTCAGTCGCCGCCTGCCACCCAGGTGAGCTACGTGCTGCCCGGAGGGCTTGCTGACGGCTTTCCGTCCGACCTGCGACCTTACATCCGCAAGAATCGCGCCGAGGCCATCGGCAACAATGCCGTGTTGTCAAGTGACCTGAGCCTGCACCGCCTCGCGGATGATGGCAACAATCGCATGCATATCCTCACCGGGGCGTGGGATCTGGGCACGTTGGGATGGCTCGGCAGCGTCACCGTGAAGTCGATTGCAGCCTATCGCGCGCTGACCACAGATCATGTTCTCGACATCGACGGCAGTCCGCTGCACCTGTTTGAGGGCAACAACCACGCCAACCTCGATCACTGGAGCGAGGAGGTGCAATGGGTGGGGACGGCTCCGCGCGTCCGCTACGTCTTGGGGGCCTACTATTACGGCGAGCATTCGACCGAGGTGTTCGAATCGGTCGTCTTTGGGGGCGGGTCGATCCTCAAGGATGTGAATATCGGCAAAAACAGTTCCGTCGCGCCGTTCGGACAGCTGACCTGGACGCCCCCCGTCCTCCAGGATCGGCTGAGCGTGACCGCGGGGCTGCGCTATACCGCCGATCACATCCATGAGCACAAGACTCACGCGTGCATCGTGACGCTCCAGTTGATTGGCGGTCAGCTCGTCAATGTTTGCGCCGGCGGGGTCGCGGACTTCCAGGCGTCGGTGGGCAAAGGGTTCGGCGGTACGGAGGCGCTCACCCCCATGGGCGCTGTCGAGTTTCAATGGACGGACAGACTGATGAGCTATTTCCGCGTCAGCCGCGGATTCCAGAGCGGCACGGTCAACGCGGACACGATCGACATCAGACTCTTCAATATCCTCGATCCCGAGAAACTGTGGACGTACGAAGCCGGGTTCAAGTCGCAGTGGTTCGACAACCGGCTGCGGGTCAACGCCGACGGGTTCTTTAGCGACTATACCGACCAGGTGGTGGCGATTCCCGCGGTCACCAAAGTTGGCGGTGAGGTGTCGCGTAACGAGAACGCCGGCGCCTCGGAGATCTGGGGAAGCGAGATGGAGCTGACGGCCATACCGCTGCCGGGCGTCGAGGCCAGCCTGAATTATGCCTTTCTTTCGCCGAAGTACACCAAGTGGGTGGCGCAGAAATTCATCGACGGCATTCCCCAGTTTGATCCAGATGGGAATCCGATCATGGAGGACGTGGCAAACCAGCGCCGGTTCCCGATGGCCCCCCAGCACACGATCACGGTGGGGCTCACGTACACGGCGCCGCCGACCAGCATGGGTGTGTTAACGGCGCACATCGACACCTATTGGCAGGACAGCGTGGATTACGGTGCCACCGGGCCCTTCAATTACTCCGGTTGGGCCTACGCGGTGGTCAACGGCCGCGTGCAGCTGATGGACATTCCGCTGCAAAGAGGCGGCCTGGACCTCGCGGTGTTCGGCCGCAACCTGTTCGACCGCAAATATCGGACGTTCGGTTTCGACGTGGGCGCCTTGGGTTGGCAGGTCAACAACTACGGCGACCCGCGTACGTTCGGCCTCGGGCTCACGTATCACTTCACGGCCTCGTGAACTGCCGTCGCTTGCGCCCTTGCATTCCATCCTTCCCGGGGCATTGTGCCTCTCATGGCGGCTGTCCATCAAATCGGGGCAGGTCTACGTCATCTCAGCGCGGGAGAGGCCAGCATTCCAAACTACGCCACCACGACTGAGGCATCACCGATTACGAGCACCGCTACGACGCCGTGAAGTTGTACGTCAGCTGCAGCCCGAAAGTGCGCGGGTCGCCGTACAAGTTGGTGCTCATGCCGAATCCGCCCAAGTCGAGTCCCCAGGTCCGGTACTTCCGGTCGAACAAATTCCGCCCGAAAACCGCCAGGTCCAGGCTCCCTTTCCGCAACGGAATACCCGTGTACGCCAGCCGGCCGTTGGCCACAGCATAGGCCCAACCTTCGTCGGCTTGGGATGCCGGGGTCTCGTTGTTCGGAACATACACCGTCTTATCCTGCCAGTAGACGTCGACATGTGCCGACAGCGTTCCCGTGGTGGTTGGCGGTGCGGTATAGGTGACTCCGACCGAACCTTGATGATGGGGCGCGTCGGCAAAGGCGCGGTGGTTCGCTACGTTTTCCGTGACAGGATTACCCTGCGAATCAAAGACCGGGTTGCCGTTCTGGTCGAACTTCTGATCGGTCCACGTCAAGTACTTTGGGGCGATGAAGCTGTAGCCCACTGTCACCTCGAGACCACGCACCGGGACCGCAGTTCCTTCGAACTCCATCCCCCAGATCTCGGCCTTTTCGGCATTCCCAACGACAGCGAATGCACCGAGGGTCGGACTGATCCGAAAGACGCTTTCCTGCAGGTCGCGGTAGTCGCTGAAAAACCCGTCCGCGTTGAGGCGGAGTCGCTTGCCGAACCACTGCGACTTGAACCCCAGTTCGTATGCCAGCAGCTTCTCCGGCTTGAATAACGCGGCTAACTCGGGGGCAGGAGCGCCAGAGGTGAAGCCGCCGCCCCTGAATCCGCGGCTGACGCGGAAATAGGTCATTACGTCGTCCGTCCACTGATAGGAGAGATCGCCCATGGGCGAGAGCCCATCAGTACCACCAAAGGCCTTCCCTTGGGAGATGGTGAATGGAGATGCACCCTCCCAGAAATTGTCCTCGTGTACCTGCTCTTGCGTGTAGCGGATACCGGCGGTCAGGCTGAGCTTGTCGTGCAGCACCGGCGGTGTCCAGGTGACCTGCCCGTACGGGGCATAGGACTTGGTCTTGGTCAAGTGCTTGTAGGAGAAGTTCCCTGCGGCGAAGGCGATCGTGTCCTGGTTCTGCATCGCATATTCGCCGTAATAGTACGCCCCCAGCACGTACTGGAGGCGCGGCGCCGTCCCGACCCACTGCAAGTCTTCGCTCCAGTGCTGCACGTCTCCGACGAGTATGAAGTCGAGAATGTGTGTTGGCGTGCCGTCCAAATCAAGGTCCATATCATCCAGGAAGCTACGATAAGACGAGATCGACTTCACGGTGACCTTACCGAGCGGCCCGACCTCGCCGAGATCCCACGTCCCGGTGAGGATATGCATGATGTGACGGCCGGTATCACTGAGCGGGTGCGCGGTGAAATCGCTGGTCAGCAGCGCGTTGCTGGGCGTCACGCCCGAACGGTTTTTCTGGATGTACGGATCGAGGGCAGAGCCAAACACTGCTGGATCCGCGTAGGTGAGCTGGTAGGGCATGGCACTGTTACGATACCGGTGGTATTCAAGCCAGTAGTCCACCGTAATGTCCTTGGTAGGCTGCCACCGCAGCCCCGTCATATTGTAGAAGCGGTTCAGGTTGCTGTAATCGTTGCCGCCGCTCGGCGCCGGCAGTGCCGGGGCACCGCCAGGCAGCGCGTTCTGGAAGTAGCCGTCATGCGACTTGTACCCAACGGTCTCCCGTAAGCTGATCGTCCCCAGGGTCTCCGATTGAAAAGCGCCGTTCTTGCCCGCCAGCGGCACGTTGGCGGTTAGCCGGCTGTTGAACGCGTTGTAATTGCCAGCTTCCGCCGTCAGGGTGATCGAGCGCTCCTCGGTGGGCTTCTTGGTGATGAAGTTGACGGCACCCCCGATGGTATTACGGCCGTAGAGGGTACCCTGCGGCCCGCGCATCACCTCGACGCGCTCGAGGTCTTCCAAGTCGAGGTTCAAACCGACGATCTTGGCGAGATAGGCGCCGTCAACGTAGAGCCCCACCGGTGGTTGAAACACGAGTTCCAGGTCGTTCTGTGCCGTGCCACGCATACCGATAAGCGTGGCGGTATTGCTGGCTTCGTAGAGGTTCGGCACGGCCTGGCCCAGATCCACGATGGTCCTCACCCCTTTCTCCGAAAGTACGGCGCCGGAGAAGGCCGTGACCGAGACTGGGATCTCCTGGATATTCTCCTCGCGCTTGCGCGCGGTGACGACTAGCTCTTCGATCTCCGCCGGAGCCACGGCACTCTTGGGGTTCTCCGTTTGCGCCCAAATAGCCGGTGCAAACGCCAGGCCCACAACCAGCACCACCCCGACACCACGTCTCACGGGTCTCCCGATATGACCCATTCCTCCTCCGCTTCCCTGCCTTGACCCCTCATACCGCTGGAACGCGGATTCCGTCTGTTGGACGCGGCAACGTCGTCAAGCTTGCCCCCCGAAACCCAACGGGTGCGGCCCGATTCCATTACACAATCAATTTCAGTATTATCTCACCAAAATCTCGTTGTCGAAACAATTATGAAGCGCAAGCCCGCTACCGGCAGCGCCCGCGTGCTCATCGGCTACGCTCGGGTCTCGACGCGCGAGAGGAGTCTCGACCTGCTGAGACTGTCGACTTTCTCCGGAAACACCCTTCGACAAGCCGCCCATGAACCTGGCCACTCACTCAGGTCCGTCATGCCCGCAATCTTTCAGCGGGCATCCAGGCACGGGCGGGGTGGATTCCCGCTTAAGGATTGCGGGAATGACACAACCTTGAGCGTCATAGCCACTCCCAACCAGCGCCCCGCCCGTTGGGTCTCTGAAGGTGAGCGGAAAAGATCTATTGAAATGAACTCTGAGACCGCTCGTGCTGAGCTTGTCGAAGCACGTCTTCCCTTCGATCGACAGCCACTGCAGGGCCAGGGGATCGGGTTCCGTAGCCCGGTGGGCATCACCGGGACCGGCGTCCCGACCCGGCTCCGATGAGACGCCTCGCCGCCATTGATTGGCTCCTGCTGGGCATCTCGCTGCCGATCTTACTGATCGGCCTCGTCGGGTCCGTGGTACACGGCGTCCGCGGTGACTTCGTGGTCCCGACGTTCTGGGTGACGTCGGCGGCGGACGAGCAGTCGTATCCGGTGGTGGAACAAATTTGGTCCTACTCTGGTGCGGAGGCGAGCCCGCTCTTGGTGGGAGACCGGCTGCTGCGCCTGGACGGGAGCGACTTGCGTGGGGTTTCGCACGCCGGATTCATGCTGCGCTGGGCGCAACTCGTACAGGCTGGTGCGCGCTCGTTGCTCTTGACCATCGAACGCGGCAGCGTGCGCTCCGACGTCCGCGTGTCGCTCGCTCCCGGGTTCTACTTCCCCCCCACGGATCTTCCTTGGTGGGCAGCACTCCCGGCCATGGTCAGCGTCGCTGGCACCGCGCTGCTGCTGCTCGTGCGCGCCGGCCACTGGCACCTGGCGCGGCGTTACTACGTGGCGAGTGTGCTCTTCGCGTTCTTTTACACGCCTGGTCTTACGATCCCTGCCGCGCCCCGTTTCGAATTCATCAGCGATCTGCTGGTACTCCCGCTGGCCAATGGGCTCCTCCTCTGGAACCTCAACGAGTTCCTCCCAGGCCTGCGGCTGTGGGGGCCCAGCCAGCGAGCGGTGGCCTGGTCCCTCGCGCTGCTGCAATCGGCGGGAGCCGCGGCCATATTCTGGCTGCCCAATGGGGGACGCGTGGGAACTTCGATGCAGGGGCTTGCAGGCTTTGGCTTCTTCATCGCATTCTTCGTGGCACTCGCGCGCATGTACCAGCGCGCGGCCCCTCTCGGGCGCCGGCAGATCAAGTGGGTGGTCTACGGCTTCTGCGTGGCATACGTATCGTGGGGCCTCCTCGACGCCGCCCTCGCGCTGGACCTCCTCAAGTGGACCAGTACGATCTCAGCGGCCGCGCTCATTGCACAGGTGGCGATGCCGCTCGGTGTGCTGGTGGCCATCGCCTTCTACCAGTTTTTGGACATCGACCGCCTGTTCAGCGCGACCCTGTCCTACAGCATCCTGGCAATCCTCGGCCTCGCCCTGCTGCTCGGCGTGACGCCGGCTGCGTCGCGCGCGGCGAGCGACGCCCTCGGACTCGATCCGACAACCGGCCAGGTCCTCATGGCCCTCGGCCTTGCAGCCGTTCTCGTCCCCGTGCACCGGATCGTGCGGCCGTGGATCGACCGTTGGCTCTTCCCGGAGCGCGCCACGCTCGAGCGGGGCTTCGCGCAGTTGCTCGGGGAGATCTCGAGTACGGCGGACCTGCAGGAGCTGAGCCAACTGGTGGGCGAGCGACTCGACGCATTGCTGCGTCCGGCCGTCGCAATCCTCTACGCCCGTGCCGGCGAGCTGTTCACGCCACTGACCGCGCGCGGTCGCGGCGCGCCGCCGGCCTTCGCCGCGCGAAGCGCCCTCGTCGCGGCGCTCCAGGAGCGCACGACGCCGCTCGCCGCGCAGCGCTGGACGGCGCGCCGGAC
>JAGDMS010000265.1 GCA_017860575.1 Deltaproteobacteria bacterium
GATTTTCGCCATCGGGACGGTTTCCGGTGCGACCACATGCACTTCGATATTCCGCGCTCGAAGCGATGCCGCCACCTCGAGTCCGATGAAGCTCGCGCCAATCACCACGGCCCGCTGCGACACCAGCGCCTTGGCGACCAGCGCGCGACTGTTGGCGAGCGTGCGCAGGTAATGAACGTGCGGGAGAGCCCCGCCAGGCACATCGAGGCGCACAGGTTCGGCGCCGGTGGCGAGCAGCAACGCACCATAGGCGTAGCGGGTGCCATCGACGAGCTGCACGTGCCGGGTCGCGGTTTCGATCGTCGCGACGTGCGCGCCCAGCTTCAACTCGATACCGTGCGCTCCATAAAATTCGGGCGAGCGGAGGACGGTGAACTCCTCCGGCGCAGTGCCCGCGAGATAACCCTTCGAAAGATTGGGGCGATCACAGGGCACCGACGTGTCTGCGCTCAGCATAGTGATGCTGCCAGCGTAGCCCTCGCGCCGGAGCATTTCGGCGGCGGCGTTGCCCGCGGCGCCACCACCTACGATCACGATCGATTCCGGCACGCCGGCCTTTGCCGGGGGTGAATGCCGCTCGAGACTCTCGCGCTTTTTCCCAACATATACGCGGCCGTTTCGCTGCTTGACGTGCCAGCAGGAGACCGCGTCCAGCGCCGGCGCGCGCAGGGCCTCGCCGGTCCGCAGGCTGAAACAGGCATGGTGCCAGGGACAGCGCACCGTATCGCCCACCAGCAGGCCGTCGGCAAGCGGGGCGCCATAATGCGTGCAGTTGGCCCCGATCGCGAACAGTTCGTCCGCGCGCCGCGCGAGCAGCACCGGTTCGCCGTGCGCGTGCCCGAGCAGCATGGCGCCGTCGGCGACTCTTGAGAGCGCGACTCCCTTGGTCAAGTCAGGTCCGCTGAGTGTCTTCGCCGCTTCGTCCATTCGATCTCCTTGACGTCGAACTGGGCTCTCGTATTGAGCCCACACCCGTCGAGGTGAGTTGGCCCAACCCCCTCCTGTCTCCACGAACGGAAGAGAGAGGCACTATGAGGCTCTTGCCGGACCGCTCCTTCCGGCCCTGAAGTCGACGTTGTGGAGCATGGGGCGTCTCGGAGCGGTGTTAGAAATTCAGCCGCCCAGTCAGCAGCAGGATGAGCAGGATGATGAGGATGATGCCGCCGATCCCGGAGGGTCCATAGCCGTAGTTATGGAACCCCCAGTTGGGCAAGCCCCCGAAGACGATGACCAACAGGATAATCAGAAGCAGCAGTGACATGACGGTCTCCTTTGCCCCGCGGTTCAGGCTTTGGGTGGGGTGGCGGGCGCGGCGGGCGGTGGTGCTTGCGCGCGCAGATGGCCGCCAATCTCGCCGGCTTTCTCGGCAATGTCGTGGCGGATCTCGTGACCGGCCTTCGGCGCGAACAACAGCGCCAACCCGGCACCCAGGATCATGCCGGTGCCGAAGATGGCGAAGGCCGTGAGCATGTCCCCCGTCGGGGAGCTCCGCGCCTCGAGACCGACCGCGCTGGCGATATCTTCTTTCGACGGCAGGGCTCGCAAAATGTCCTCAATTTTCATGATCGCTCCTTTCCTGCTCCCACACGTGCTCAGGAGCTTGTGTTCGTAACCGACGCGGCAGCGCCCGGTGACACCCGGGCGGCAAGCTCGCGTGCGGCCACAGCCATGGCCAATCTCGTCGCGGCACCGACCAACACGGCGGTCATCCGTGCCCGGAGCCCCCCGCCCAGAACGAACCCCACGCCGGCCGCCACGCCCAAGGTGGTATACGGGCGCTCCTCCACCTGTGCGGTGAGGTAGCGTTCCAAGTCAGCGGTCGCCTCCTGCACGGCAGCGGCAAGCGCGTGCACGTCGTGCTGGATTTGTCGACCGTGGTCACCGAGGGAGCGCGGCCCCTGGCGGGCTGTCCCGCTCGGCGCGTCGTTGGGTCCGTTCGAATGCTGCGCCTCAGTCATGGTGCTCACCTCAGCACGCGCGCGACGAGGCGGGCGACCAGATAGCCGACGCCAACCGCCGCCAGCACCGCCACCACCGGCCGTTGTCTGATCAGTGTGCGGGCTTGTTGTTCCAGGTCCATCAGTGTGGAGCGGACGTCCGTGCTGTGGGGTTGGCCCGGCTCCCCGCCCCGCGGCGGCTCCTCCGCGATCTGATCTGTGATCATCATGGTCTCCTTTGTCCGGCCACGTGGGTCGGAGCGCCGCAACTACCCAACCACAGTCCGACGAGAAATGCGCCTACCGCCCACGTCAGCGGGAACTGTTTGATGTGCTCGCTCACGTTGAGTGTGGACCTGGCCGCGCCCGTGAGCTCGTGGACGGCGACGCGTACCTCTTCCTGGTCCCGCTCGATCCCTTGCAGGAGGTCCTCACGCTGTTCGGCGAAGTCGGTCTTGTCCATGGCCATTGCCTTCCTGCGGGCGAATGCAATGCGATCGTGCCGTTACGGTTTCTCGCTGCTGCTGGACACATCGCTGTTCGCGCGTGCCGGGGTCGGCGGCCGCACGCGCATGGCCAGCGCGACGAGCCCCAGTGCACCTGCTGCGTTGAGCAACCCGAAGGCGGCCAACCGAGCAACCACGTTGGCGTTTGGGATCAACACCAGAACCAGGCATGCCGCCATCGCGAACCACGCGCCAGCCGCCAAGACCATGCCCAAGGTGACCAGTGCGGCGCGCCGGAGGGTGCGCGAGAGGTGCTCTTGCCCCTCGAGCAACGCCAAATCGATCCGCTTGGTGAGCACGCCTTGACTGCTGGCCACCAGATGCTCGAGTGATGACGATACAGACGGTTCGCCGGCAGCACTGTCCCCCTGGGTTGCCTGTGCTTCTGCAAGTGCCACGATTCACCTCGCTCGATCGCCGCTCTGCCAGTTTAGTGAGGAACCACTGCGTCGCCTCGTGGAACGGCTTAGCCCGATCGGACCTACATCTTCATCTTTTTGCCTCGACTCCCGTGGTACATTTTCGACATCGCATCCAGATGCGTGAGGACGTTGGATGCTAACGTAGAGACTTTCTTCGGGTCGGGCGCGGCCGACTGGACTTCCTGCTCCAGCGCCGTGAGCTGTTCGTTCAGTTGGCCCTGATGCGGTTCCATCTGCAGCATCTTGTCCTTCATCTTGGTCTGCATCTCCGCGCTCATCGCTTGCATGCATGCCTGATGCTGCTGTTTCATCTGGTCAAGACTGCGCCGCATCTCTGCCACCGCAGTGCGGGCGAATTCGACGTTGACGGCGCTGGCTCCAGCGGTTTGGTCGTGCAAGGCCTTGGCGAAGGTCGCCAGGTTGCGGTGGTAGGCCATCGCCAGGACATGATGTGGCTCATGGGCCATCTCCATCCCCATGGGTGAATGGCCTTTGTGCTCTGCGGCGGTAGCGATCGCGCCGAAGGCTCCGAGCGACAGCGCCATTAGGCTCATTGCAACGAGTTTTGTTGTCTTCATCTTACTTCCTCCGTTACCGTCTGTGCGTTGGCTCGGCGGGCGTCGCCTTGCACCATCCGGGCAAGGTTCGTTGGCACCGCGCCATGTCGTTCCTTATACAAAAGGCAGGGCAACGCGGTAAGCTCGGAGTACTACGCGCGTGGTTCTACGTGTGTCGGCCGTGCCGCCGGCGAGGTCAGCGCAGCCCTCTCATGTGCAGGCGTTCCTGTGGCAGCACGGGCGGCAGGGTCGGCCTGTTCAGGCCGGCCCTGCCGGTTCCTCGTCGTCCGCTTCGAGGTGGAAGCGCTGAAGCACGTGGTGGATCACCGGTGCCAACATCACTCCGGCCAGCACCAGGAACACCACACCGGCCAACAGCGCGTAGAATCCGGCCAACCACTTCCCCGCCGTCGTGCGCAACGGATCGACTGGCCCCATTCCCCCCAAGAGCATCGCTGCGTTCAGGAACGCATCCGGCCAGGCGAGTCCTTCGATCCAGTGATAGATTGCCATCCCGAGCCCGAGCGTCGCCCCTCCCAATGGCACCAAGGCGAAGGCTCGCGAGAGCATATGGCCGGCAAGATGCCAGGGCCGTAGGACAAGGTGGGGTTCTCGCGGACTCACAGGCTCTCCCTTTTATTCATCGAACCGAACCAGTCAAGCGACCTGGACAAGGCACCCATCCACACCGGCACGCCGCAACTGCGTCGGCTGCGCTAACGTGTTGCCAGCAGCGTTCATAAAATCGGCGAGTGTGAGGGATTGGCGATTCAAGCCCACCACTTCTGTTTGAACAGCTTCAAACCCTCGAACCAGAGAATGCTCACAAACCCTGCCGCTACGCAGAGCGCGAGGTCATCGGAATGTAAAGTCGAGAAATGAAACAGGTCACGCAAGAACGGAACGTAGAGCGCAAGGCCGAGGAAGAAGATCGTGCCGCCGGTGACCCACCAGAGGGCGGCATTCGGGGTCCGCAGGGTGGACCAGGAGGTGCGGGTCCAAGAGCGGTTGGCAAAGATCAGTCCCAGGTTGGCGAGGACGAGCGTGGTGAAGCTCAATGCGATCGCGTCCGATACATTCAGCCAGCCCCACAACGCCGAAAGGTAGACCGCCAGGACGATCAGCAATGCGCTCGCACCTTCCAGCAGACCGAGGCCAAGAATGCGGCTGCCGAACAGGGGTGCCATGGGGTTTCGGGGCGGGCGATGCATCACGTCAGCGTCTTCGGGTTCCGCTTCAAACACGACGGAACAGGCCGGGTCGATTACCAATTCGAGAAACAGGATATGCACAGGCAACAGGGCCAGCGGCCCGCCGAGCAAGACTGGCACGAGCGACATCCCCGCAATCGGCACATGGACCGCCACGATGTAAGTCATCGCTTTTTGCAGGTGGTCAAAAATCCGCCGTCCCATGCGGACAGATTGCACAATCGAGGCGAAATCATCGTCCAACAGAACCAACGAGGCGGCTTCACGCGCCACGTCCGTTCCTCGCCCGCCCATCGCGATGCCGATGTGGGCCGCTTTGAGGGCCGGAGCGTCGTTCACCCCGTCGCCTGTCATGGCGACGACGTCGCCATTGGCCTTCAGTGCATGCACCAGGCGCAGCTTTTGTTCCGGGACCATGCGGGCAAAGACGTTGGTGGTCCGCACACGACGTCGCAGTTCCGCTTCGTCGATCTTGTCCAGTTCGGGGCCGGTGGTGATTTCATCGAACGGCTTCAAGCCCGCTTGACCGGCGATGCTTTGCGCCGTGGTCGGGTGATCTCCGGTAATCATGACCACCCGGATGCCTGCCGTGTAGCATTCCTGCACGGCTGCCGGAACAGTAGGGCGTACGGGATCGGCCAAACCCACGAGGCCCAGGAACTCGAAGGTGAAGTCGTGTTGTTCGCCCGGCAGGGCTTGCTGCCAATAGACGCCCCTGGCGACTCCTAGCACTCGAAGCCCGTCCTGGGCCATCGCCGCAACGTGGTTGCCAATGCCCTGAGTTCGTTCGGGGTTTAGATGGCACAAGTCTGCGATAGCTTCCGGCGCACCCTTTGCCGCCAGAACGTACTCCTGGCCTGTCGGCGACTTCCAAACATGAGACATCGCCAGAAGGCTGGGAGACAAGGGGTATCCTCGCTCCAGCTTCCAGAGAGCGTGCAGGTGTTCGGTGTGAGCGAGACGGGCGTTGCCGAGGTCGTGGAACGCCTTCTCCATCGGATCGAACGGGTCACGTTGACTCGCCAAGATGCCGAACTCGACAATCTCGTGGAACGCCTCTGGCAACGGCTGGGCTTTCTGTTGCTCGACATCATGAACCGTCTCGTCCACGACCAGCTTGCGGATCGACATGCGATTGACGGTGAGCGTGCCGGTCTTGTCTACGCAGAGGACGGTGGCCGAGCCGAGGGTTTCGATCACCGGCACATGACGAGCCAGGACTTTCATTTTCGATAAGCGCCATGCACCCAAGGCGAGGAAGAGTGTCAGTACGACGGGGAACTCTTCGGGCAACACCGCCATCGCCAAAGTGATCCCCGCAAGGAACCCTTGAAGCCAATTGCCACGGGTGAGGCCATAGAGTACGACCACGACGACGCACAAAGTCAATCCCAGGATCGCCACCCGCCGCACGAGCCGTCCGACCTCTCTTTGGAGCCGGGTCCCTTCTACCTGCACAGTTTGCAGGGCCTTGCCGATGTTGCCCATTTCAGTGTGAACGCCAGTGGCCCGCACTTGGGCGATCCCCTGGCCCTGGACAATCAACGTGCCGGAGAAGACAAAGGGAAGATCTTCGCCTCCAGGCCGAGTCATCTCGCGCACCCCGTCCCAGGCGACCTTTCTGACCGGCACGGATTCGCCGGTTAGCAGAGATTCATCGGTGGAAAGGTTCTCGCACGAAAGAACCACGGAATCCGCCGGAACGCGGTCGCCCTCGGCCAATACCACGAGGTCATCGGGGACGACATCTCGGCCCGCTATGCGTTTGCGTTCCCCGCCACGAATCACCAGCGCACGAGGGCTGGAGAGGTCACGCAGGGCCTCTAGCGCCCGCTCCGTCTTTCGTTCTTGGTAAAGCGTGATGCCCAGCACCACGAAGACAAAGCCGAGGAGCATCAAGGCTTCTTGCACGTCCCCCAGGATCAAGTAGATCGTGCCGCAGGCCAGCAGTAGAAGGAACATAGGCTCTCGGACGACATCCCAGGCGGTCGCCAGGAGGCTGCGGCCCTTCGATGAGGGAAGCTCGTTGTAGCCGTGTTGCTGCAAGCGGCGCGCCGCTTCCGCTTCCGAGAGGCCAGTCAGCGCGTCGCTGCTGGAATTGCTCTCCATCATTCGGACCATGCCTCACCCTAAGGTGTCGCCACGCCGGTGCTGACGATACTCGACGAAGCCGATGGTCGACTTGCCGTCGGGCGAGAAGATCGATGTCAGCCCGGCGACATCCCCCTCGACCCATGCGAGCCGGATGGGATCCCCCGGATCGCGGCGGGCCGCGGCACTGCCGACGATTCCAGAGGTGCTCTTGTCGCTCTCCGCCGTGGTGGTGGTCGTTACGGTCGCTTTGGCTGGGCGCTGTGGCTGCGCGTTGTCGGTACCAGCCGCAGGGGCC
>JAGDMS010000266.1 GCA_017860575.1 Deltaproteobacteria bacterium
AATGCTGCCAGATCCCCAGAAAATCGTTGAATTTCAGATCCACGGCCACCGCCTTGTGGTCCTTCATGTACTTCATCACTTCTTTCGCGTTCATACCGCTCAATGCTCTCCTCTCTGCTCGCTTTGTGTGGCGGTCGGGCACCGGGCCCTGCCAGATCGGTCGAATAAATGATTCTCCAATCTGGCCGGAGCAATGACGGTGCCACCAGAACGGTCTGACCTGGCGCATGGGCCGGGTCAGGGCGCGCTGCGGTGTTCGGTGCGTATGATGTGGGCAATGCCGACGTTTTAGGCAGCATCATAGTCTGTGACGAGCGGCGTTGCTCCGTGCGCTGCAGGCGTGGAGGGTGTGAACGGACGCTGGAGGCAGGGGCACCGGCGTGACATCGCGGTGCTTACGTTGAGCGGCGTCAGCCTGGGCGTTTGGGCAGCAGCACGCGCCGCCGCAGAGCCAGAACCCGCTCGCCGGTCTGATTCCACGCTCGCGTCTCGACGTAGAGAACGCCGCGGTCCGATTTGCTTTTGGATGCCACTTTCTCGAGGATTTCCGTCTCGGCGTAGATCGTGTCGCCGTGGAACGTCGGGCCCAGGTGGCGGACATTCTCGTATTCGAGGTTGGCGATGGCGTTCTGGCTGACATCTTTGACGCTCATGCCGACGGCGATAGCAAACACGAGGATGCCGTTGACGAGGCATTTCCCGTGCTGGGACTGGCTGGCGTAGTGATCGTCGAAGTGAATAGGGTTCGTATTCATGGTCATGAGAGTGAACCATGTGTCGTCGGAATCGCGGATCGTACGACCGGGCCAGTGTTTGATCACCTGGCCGACGGTGAAGTCGTCAAAGAAGGGGCCGTGCATAGTCTTTCTCCCCGTACTCTAGGGCGGCGCGGTCAGGAAAGGCCTGACGATGCGAAGGTGAAGCGCCGCATGCTGATATTCAGCAGCAGACCAATCGCGATCATGCTGGCCAGCAACGACGAGCCGCCGTAACTGAAGAAGGGCAGCGTAATGCCCACCACGGGCAAGGATCCGGTGGCCATCCCAATGTTGACGAGGACTTGGCCAAAGATCATCACGGTGATCCCAAACGCCAGCAGCATTCCGAAGGTGTCGCGTGCGCGCATCGCGACGCTGAGGCAGCGCAGCATCAGCAGGAGGTACAGCGCCACCAGTGTGGCACCGCCAAGAAATCCCCACTCCTCGGCGAAGACCGAGAAGATGAAGTCGGTGTGCTGCTCGGGCAGAAAGTTCAGCCGGTTCTGGGTCCCGTGGAGAAAGCCTTTGCCGTCGAGCATGCCCGAACCGATGGCGATTTTGGACTGGATGATGTGGTAACCGGCTCCCAGGGGATCGGCATTGGGGTCGATGAAGGTCATCACCCGCCGCTGTTGGTACGGCTTGAGGTGGTGCCAGACAAGCGGAGCTGCGGGGATCAGGACGGCGGCAAGCAAGACGACGAGGCGCAGTCGGAGTCCGGCCAGCAGCAGTAGGCCGGCGACCATGATGCCGAGCGCGACGGCAGTGCCGAGATCTGGCTGTTTGAGGATGAGCAACGCCGCTGGGGCGAAGAGGAGCACCGACACTCCGACGCTGCGCAAAGCGAGCGGATGCTCGCCGACATGTCGGTGCAGATGCCGCGCCAACGCCAGGACGAGCGCCAGTTTGGCGAACTCAGACGCTTGGATGGTGACGGGGCCGAGGGCAATCCAGCGCCGCGCGCCACCGCCAGACGCCCCAAGCACGGCGGTCATGATGAGGAGGAGGACCGCTGCCGCGTAAATGAAATACGCGTATCGTTCCAGCCAGTGGTAGTCGAAACTGATGGCCGCCAGCAGCCCGATCATGCCCATGGTGGCCCAGATCAATTGCCGGGTGAACAATCCACTCATCAGGCGACCAGGGACATGCGTGGCACTGAGGACGGTCATGAGGCCACACGCGATGACCAGCACGGCGGCGGCCAGCAAACCCCAGTCGAAATTCAAAATGAGGCGCCGATCAATTTTGAGCATACTTGGCGCCCTCGCGTGCCTTCTTCAGATCGAAGTAGGTTTGCATTACCTGCCGGGCGATGGGAGCGGCAACGGCTCCCCCCCCACCTTCGGCATGTTCCACCAGCGTGACCACGGCGATTTCCGGCGCATCGACAGGCGCGTAGGTGACGAACCAGGCGTGATCGCGCTCTTGCCACGGAAGTTGTGATGACTTCACCCGCTTTTCACCCATCTTGACGACCTGCGACGTTCCCGTCTTCCCCGCCGCGAGGATGCCGTCCAATCGCGCCTGCTTGCCGGTGCCATTCGGCGCGTTCACCACGTCGCGCAGTCCTTCACGGACCTGCATCAGGGTCGTGTCGCGCACTTTGAGCGTCTCGACAAGTTCCGGCGTACCCGTGCGGACGATGGTGCGGTCCGGTGTGGCGATATCCTTGACGTAGTGGGGTCGGAAGCGTTTGCCAACCGCCGCCATGCTGATCACGTTTGCCATTTGCAGCGGTGTCGCGGTGACGTATCCCTGTCCGATTCCCACCGACAAGGTTTCGCCGGCGTACCACGGTTGATTGAAGCGTCGCCGCTTCCACGCGGTGTCGGGGATCGTGCCCGGTTTCTCGTGTTCCAGGTCAATGCCGGTCGGTGCGCCCAAGCCGTACAATCGGGCATAGCGTGCAATTGTGTCGATACCGAGCCGCTGCGCCACCTGGTAGAAGAACACGTCACAGGATTGTACCAGGGCCTGGTGCAGGTTGACCGAGCCGTGTCCCTCTTTGCGCCAGCAACGGAAGTAGTGATTGCCGAACTGCACCCCACCCGGGCAGTGGATGCGCGTAAACGGGTTGACCACGCCTTCCTCGAGGGCGGCGGTGGCGACAATGATCTTGAACGTGGATCCCGGGGGATATTGGCCCTGGATGGCACGGTTGTTCAATGGATGGCGCTTGTCGGTGACTAAGGCCCGCCACTCGCCGCGACGGATTCCACGCGCAAACACATTGGGGTCGTAGGAGGGGCGGTTGACCAGGGCCAAGATCTCGCCCGTATTCGGGTCGAGCGCCACCACGCTGCCATCGTGGTCACCCATTGCCTGCCAGGCGGCCTCCTGTAAGTCTCGATCGATGGTAATCGTGACCGTGTCTCCCGGCGCCTCCTCCACCTCGCGTAGCACGCGTAGCTTGCGCCCGACGGCGTCGACCTCGACCTGCTGCCCACCGTCGACGCCGCGCAGATATCGTTCCAAGCGCTTCTCCAAGCCAACCTTGCCGATCAGGTCACCGAGGCGGTTCCGGGGATCCAGCAGCAAGTCCTGTTGACTGGCCTCACCAACATAACCCAGGATGTGGGCCAAGCGCTCCTCAAGCGGATAGCTGCGCCGCGACGTCATCTGCAAGCTGACACCTGGCAAGTCGAGTTGGTGCGTTTCCAGGGCGACCATCTCCTCCCAGCTCAAGTCTCGCTTGATCGTGATGCCCTCGAACGGTGGCCGTGAGGACATTTGCGTCAACAAACCATGCATGTCGGCCGCACTCTGACCCAGCAGTTGGGCGAGGTTCTCGACCGCCGTAGGGATGTCCTTGGCGTCTTCCGGGACGAGCACGCCGTCAAACGACGGTCGGCTATCGACCAGTACGCGGCCGAAACGGTCGAGCACGGTACCCCGCGTGGCCTGGACGCGATGCAGCCGAATGCGATTGTTCTCGGAGAGGATGCGCATCTCCTCTCCGTGCAGGATCTGCAGGGTCCACAATCGCGCCAAGAGCAGCGTAAAGCACAGCACGCCAACACCAATGGCAACCATCACGCGCTGGCGTAGGACCCCCGGCACTTCGCGCTGGCTGAGCGGAACCACCTACTCCTCCTCCGTCACGGCGAGTTGTTGCGTGCGGGTCAGCACGGAAAACATTGCCGGACTCAGCATGGCCGCCAGTGCTGCTTCCAACAGCAGGTAGTTCGCGACCGCCTGCCAGATGGTGGCGCCTGACAGGAAGTAGGTGATCAGCAGCAGCACGACGGTGGTCTTCAGCACCGACGCCAGAAACACCAAGACGATCTTTGAGATGGCGTTGTCGACCCAGAGATGCCGAGAAGTGAGGTACACGAGGGTAAAGACAAGGCACATGGCGAACGCGTTCAGCCCCACCACGCTCCCGGAGAACGCATCTTGTAGATAGCCGAGGAGAAATGCGCCGACGGCACCACCGACCGAATGCTGGTGCAGTCCCAGGTACACACAGATGATGAGCAGCAAATCGGGGGTAGCCCGTCCGAGGGCCGCCAGCGGAAGCAAGGTGGTCTGCAGCAGCAGGGCCGCGACCGCGATCGTGGTCAAGAGCACCGCTGCACGCATGCTGGATCGCTCAGGCTGCGCGGCTCGCGCGACCGGTGATGGTCCGAATCGCCCCCGGCTCAGCAAATGCGATCATGGCAGTTGCTCCGCCGACTGCACTGCTCCCCGGGCCACCAACACCTCCTCGATTCGGTCCAACGGAACGCTCGGTTGAATGTCCGCAACTTGCAGCAAGCCGCGAGTGCCACGCGTGACACGGGTCACCTCGCCGATCATGATACCCTTGGGAAAAATCCCGTCCAAGCCGGACGTGACCACGCGGTCCCCTACCTCCAGATCCTCACCGCGCTTAACGTACTTCATCACACAGCGCCCGTCGAGGGCTCCTTCCACGATGCCGCGTGCCCGGCTGCGCTGGACCACCGCGTCGATGCCGCTATTGTGGTCGGTGAGCAGCAATATCCGGGTGGCATGTCTGCCGGCGGTCATGGTTTGTCCGACGACACCGAACGGCGACAGCACCGCGGCATTCTTCTGTACGCCGTCCGCCGCGCCCTTGTCGATGGTCAGGCTGCTGAACCATGGTAGTGGATCGCGAGCGATGATGTTGGCGACGATCAGATCGCCGACCAGGGTGGCGCGGAAGTTGAGGACTTCCTCGAGCCGCTTGTCGGTCTGTTCCACCTCCGCCAGCCGGATGGCCTGCTGCTCGAGTTCGACCACACGCCGACGAAGCCGCTCGTTTTCCTGCCGGATGCCGACGAGATCGACGTAGGTGCGCCACGCCCCTGCTAGCGCTTGAACGGTTGCTGCGGTGGCCCGCTGCAGCGGCCACATGCCGTCCAAGACGATGCCGGTCAGCGGATCCATACGGCGGCGCGTGCTGGCGCTGGTCGACAACAAGATCAGCGAGAACAGCAACAACAATCCGGAAGTGCAAACAATGCGGTTTCTCCGGACGAACTCCAGCATGAACGGCGATGAACTAGGGGGTCTGCAATTTACGAGGTCTGGAATCGCGACGGCAGATCGGCTCCGCTATAGCGTCACATCCTTCAACAACGAGAGCTCATCGAGGATCTTGCCGGCGCCCATGGCGACCGCGGTGAGCGGATCGTCCGCGAGCATGACCGGGAGCCCCGTCTCCTCTCGCAACAACACGTCCAGGTTGCGCAGGAGCGCACCGCCGCCGGCGAGGACGATGCCCTTGTCCACGATGTCCGAGGCCAACTCGGGCGGCGTACGTTCCAAGGCGATGCGGACCGCATCCACGATCTGATTGATGGGTTCGAGCAGTGAGTCCCGGATTTCTTCGTCGGAAACCTCGACCGTCTTGGGCACCCCCGCAACCAGATCACGGCCCTTGATTTCCATGGTCTGAATTTCATTGCCAGGGTAGGCCGACCCGATGGTAATCTTGATGAGTTCGGCGGTGCGCTCGCCGATCAGCAAATTATATTTCCGTTTGATGTACTGGACGATGGCTTCGTCCATCTTGTCGCCGCCGACCCGGACCGATTTGGAGAACACGACGCCCTTCAAGGAGATGACCGCGACCTCGGTCGTTCCACCGCCGATGTCGACGATCATGTTGCCGGTTGGTTCGGTGATGGGGAGGCCGGCCCCGATGGCAGCCGCCATGGGTTCTTCGACTAGATACACCTCGCGTGCGCCGGCCGACTGGGCTGACTCGGTGACCGCCCGTTTCTCCACCTCGGTGATGCCGAAGGGGACGCCGATAATGATGCGCGGTCGGACCAGCGCTTTGCGGTTGTGGATCTTCTGGATGAAGTAGCGCAGCATCGCCTCGGTGATCTCAAAATCCGCGATGACACCGTCCTTCAGGGGCCGGATCGCGACGATCGATCCTGGTGTCCGGCCGAGCATTTTCTTGGCCTCAGCGCCGACAGCCAGCACCCGACGCCCGCCGCGAGCATCCTTCTGGACGGCTACCACCGAGGGTTCGTTGCATACGATCCCCTCACCCTTGACATAGATGAGCGTGTTGGCCGTTCCCAGATCGATTGCAAGATCGTTGGAGAACATCCCGAGAAGGAAGTCGAATACCATAAGATAGTCTGCGCCCGCGTAAGAGGATCGTCTACAAGAATTCCCGTGCCAGGGCAAGGTTGCGGTTCCGAGTTCGTGAGACGCCTATGCGGCGCAACTGCGCGGACCGACCTGGTCCCGGCTCGCTGGGGAACCCTAACAAATCACGATATCAATTCCAGCCCTTTTTTGCTTATAATTGCCGCTGGTGGCCGAAATGAGGAGCCGGCCGGGTGTTGCCAGCGGCCGCCGCGCGTACCACGGGGGATAATGATTCGAGCACTGCTCAGCGTGCTGTTCGGACTGTGCGGCGTCCTGATCGGGGACATCGTATTCCGCGCCAGTCTGCTGCAACAGTTGCGGCCGACGATCCAATCGCCCTCTGATCAAGCCGTGGTCGCGCCTCCGGTCCGCGTGGCGTGGGAGGGCCCGCGGCAGATGCGGGTGTTGCTGTCGATGGTAGGCGACGCGCAACGGGACCTCGGCGTACATGAGTCACCCTTTGAGATCCCAAGTCATCAGTTTATCAGAAACGGCGGGTACGGAATCGAACTCCGGTCGCTCTGGTTCGGCAACTGGATCCGGGTGCTGCGCTGGTTCCAGGTCCACGACGCGCCTGCGGAGCGGCGTGCCAGCGCGGACGCGGACGACCATCGCTGGGAGACCAAAGATTTGCTTCACGCCTTG
>JAGDMS010000562.1 GCA_017860575.1 Deltaproteobacteria bacterium
ATGGCCCTGGCGGGTATCGACATGGCCGCGTGGGACGCCGTAGCGAAATCACAAGGTCAACCGCTTGCCCGGGCCCTTGGTGCTGACGTGTGCGAGGTCCCCGCATACAACAGCTGTGGGCTCGGATTGATCGGCGCCGACCGTGCCGCCGTGGAAGCCGAAGCATTGGCAGCGCCTGGTTTCGATGCGATCAAGGTCCGGCTCGGCTACCCGAGCGTTGCGACAGACCTCGAAGTCGTTCGAGCCGTAAAGCGCTCTATCGGCGACACGATCCAGCTCATGTCGGACTACAACCAGGTGTTGTCTGCGACGGAGGCTGAGTTTCGCATCCGCGCGCTTGCGGACGAAGGGCTCTACTGGATCGAAGAGCCTTGCGCTGCGGACGACTATGAAGGGTACGCCCGCATCAGGATGGGGGCGACCACTCCAATTCAGATGGGCGAGAACTGGTGGGGGCCCAAAGAGATGGCCGCAAGCCTCCGAGCCGGGGCGTCTGATCTGGGGATGCCCGACGCGATGAAGATCGGCGGCGTCAGCGGTTGGCTGAAAGCGGCCGCGCTTGCAGAGGCCGCAGGCATGCCTCTGTCGACGCATCTGTTCCCCGAGGTGAGCGTCCACCTCATGGCGGCCACACCAACTCGACACTGGCTCGAGTATGTTGATTGGGCATCACCGATTCTTGCGAATCCGATGGAAATCAGGGGAGGCAAAGCGACCGTACCGGATGTACCCGGCACCGGGATCGAGTGGAACGAAGCGGCAGTGGAACGCTACCGCGCGGGCTGATGCCCAGTTATGAACAGCTATTCAGCCTGTCAACGGAATCGGGGCAAGATCCCCCGGGCCGGCGGGCTCCGTCCGCCCGCATGGTCGGCTGAACTGCGCCGTTAGCCGACATATCCCATGCCCAAATTGGAGCTTCCGGTTCACGTCATTCTTGCGGCCGTGCTCGCGCTGTTGAGTTCGGTCGCGCAAGCCGCGGTCGGACTGACAGAGCTTGAAGGCATCCAGCCCGATGGGCCTGTCACGGTTTTCTTCCCGTCCAATAGTGAGACTCAGCGAGTTCGCCGAGGCCCGTTTCAGCTGGATGTGGCATGGAACGGCGCCCCCGTGCGAGGCAATGGGCGGTTGATCGTCATTTCTCATGGATCACCCGCATCCCCATGGGTCTACGCCGATTTGGCGCGGACCTTGGTAGAAGCCGGCTTTGTGGTCGCGTTGCCGGAGCATTTCGCCGACAACTACAAGAACGATAGCGAGCCAGGGCCGCCAAGCTGGAAGCGTCGTCCGTTTGAGGTCTCGCGCGCCATCGACGTCATCGGCCGGGACCCGCGCTTCGGGCCGCTGCTAACTCTCGACAAAGTGGGCATGTACGGCATGTCGGCTGGCGGCCATACGGCATTGACGCTCGCGGGCGGCCGCTGGTCTCCGGCGGAATTGCGGCGCCACTGCGAGAGTCATATTGCCGAGGACTTCCAGGCCTGCGCAGGGCCCTCGACTCAACTCACCGGGGGATTCTTGGACGGTTTGAAGATACGCGTCGTACTCGGAGGACTGCGCGGCAAGCTCACAGATGAAGCTTGGTACGCTCACACGGATCCGCGGATCACCGCTATCGTCGCTGGAGTGCCGTTTGCGGCTGACTTCGATGTGGCCTCGTTCGGGGCAATCGGCGTTTCACTCGGAATCGTGACGGCAAGAGCCGACAGGTGGCTGATCCCGAGGTTTCACAGCGACAAGATTTTTCCTGCATGCCCCACGTGCGTAAAAGTGGCGGATCTTGAGAACGGCGGACATGGTGCCCTGCTGTCCCCTCTGCCACCCGACAGATCGGGTCTAGTCGCGGACCTGATTGACGACCCTCCGGGATTTGACCGAGCGCGGGTGGTTCCGGATCTGAACGGGAAGATCGCGTCGTTCTTCCAGAAACACCTGACTTCGCCGAAGTGACGTGTGATGTCGGCTAACCCGTCATTGGCCCGGACGGCTGTCGGCGTTGCACGATTCAGACGCTAGGGCTGGGCCACACCGCTGCGCCAGGAGGAACAATGGAAGACGATCCGCTGTATCACGATGGGATGCGCCGACTTCAGGATGCGCGCGAAACAAGGCGTTTGGCTGACCGACTGAAGCAAACGATCGTTCACCCGAGGTTCACCGATGACGACCGCGCGTTCATCCAGCGCTGCGCCATGTTCTTCGTGGCGACCGCTGACGCCCACGGTCGTCCGGACTGCTCATATAAGGGTGGCTTGCCTGGATTTGTGCGCATCCTCGACGACCGCACTCTGGCCTTCCCTGATTACGACGGCAACGGAATGTACCGATCCTGGGGAAACCTTCTGGTCAACCCTCACGTTGGATTGCTGTTCCTGGACTTCGAGAATCCGAAGCGAGTTCGCGTCAACGGCACGGCGCAGATCAACGAGCAGGACCCTTTGCGCGCCGAGTACCCGGGCTCGGTGTTCATTATCCGGGTCACGGCAGACACGATCTTTCCCGCGTGCCCTCGCTACATCCACAAGATG
>JAGDMS010000267.1 GCA_017860575.1 Deltaproteobacteria bacterium
GTTCTTCCTGTGCTGCATGCCGTTGCTGTTGCTGTTCAAACGCCGCGAGCCCGTGGTTGCAGGGACGTTTCCAGAGTGAGCCCCCGCCACGGAGTCTCGCAAAATATTCTGACAATCTTACATCCGCACCGCCAGGGAATCGAAATCCATTGCTGAGTTGTGAGAAAGTCCACTGGAGGGACTGTCGATTGTCCCCAGCGGGTGCCCCTTCGACAGGGCTTAGGAGAGGCTTCCAGGCGCCGCCCGAAAAGGCGGCTCCTCATGGCGAGCGATTCTATTAGTGTGTTCGTAAGCAAATGTCCGTTCACCCTGATGAGGTCCCTTCTTCATTCGAGACTCACCAAGACCACCATGATCAGTTGCGGTCCCCCGGCGAGCAAGGCTATGTCTGGAACCGGACGCTGCGGGGGCGTGCGCCGTCGGCCGGCGTCTATCGGGGGGCGCTGAAAATCATCGAGGAGCAACCATGTCGACCATGAATTACGATGTTGTGATCTGCGGCGGAGGCAACAAGGCGCTGATGCTGGCCATGTACCTGACCAAGTTTGCGGGCATGAAGTGCGGCATCTTCGAGCGCCGCCACGAGATCGGCGGCGGTCTGGCGACCGAAGAAATCGCCGCCCCCGGCTTTCGCAGCAACACCCACGCCAATCTCATGCTGCCGTGGTACTGGACGCCCCTGTACCGGGACTTTCCGGAGTTCTGGGACTACGGCGCCATGATCGATCAGTACCGTTGCAGCGACGGGGCCATCTTCCTCGACACGCAGAAGTGCCTGGCCATCTACAGCCAGAAGGTCGACCCCACGCAGGAGCGTACCGCCGAGCAGATCGCCCGCTTTTCGAAAAGAGATGCCGACACCTGGCTCAAGCTCTGGGCGATCACCAACACCACCGAGTTCCAGCGGGTGCAGTTCGATAGCCTGATGAGCCCCCCCGAGTGGTGGCAACGCCCGGAATTTCTGGAGCGGCAGATGGCCGTCTTCGGTCTCTTGCAACAGGCTGATATCGACCCGATGCCGTATTTGAACGCGTCGCCCATGGAGGCGGTGCGGATGATGTTCGAAAGCGAGGAGGTGCAGTACACGGTGCTGCGCTTCTACCCGTCGGGGGCGATGAACGTGCGCGACGCGAGCAAGGGGAAGAGCCTGCTCGGCATGGTGAGTACGTTGCCGAAGATGGCGTTCGTGCGCGGCGGTACGCACGCGATCGCCCACGCCTGCCACCAATGGCTGGTGCAGCATGGCTGCGAGTTCCACGTCAACAAGACCGTGACCAAGGTGCTGCACGACGGCAAACGCGCCTCCGGCATCGAACTGGACGACGGCACGCAGGTGGATGCCGGCAAGCTGGTAGTCACCGCGGGTCTGAGCGTGATGCAACTGCTCGACGTGGTCGGCCGCGACGTGTTCGGGCCGGAGATCTGCACGAAAGTGGACAACCTCTCTTTCGACAACATTGGCAACATCATGTGGTACAGCTTCGCCCTGAATGCAGCGCCAACGTACATCGCCGAGGCGTTCAATCCGGACATCCACGAGACGTTCTGGCTCGGTCTGACCGCGTCCTCGGACCTCGAGCACCTGGGCCGCGAGTGCGACGAGGCCACCAAAGGCAAGATCCCGACGATGGACGATTTCAACCCGGTGGTGTGGTGTCACAGCCTGGTCGACCCGTCGTACGCGCCGTCGGGCAAGCACATCGCGCAGCACGAGATGCAGGGCCCGGGAGCGCTGCGGCTGTCCGAGGCCGACTACCTGCGGTTGAAGGACCAGCACGCCAAGGACATGATCACCTTCTGGGGGAAGTTCGCTCCCAACATGACCTGGGACAACGTCATCGGCATCGACACCAACAGCCCCTACGACGTGCGCCGGATGGCCAACCTGGCGCCGCACGGCAACTTCGCCGGCATCGACAAGTCGGAGTCGCAGGACGGTGCCAACCGACCCACCCCCGAGCTGGCGAATCACCGCACGCCGATCCGCAATCTCTATTGCACCGGGGGCTATTGGCACATCGGCGGCGAAGCCAGCGCGGCCGCGGCGTACAACTGCTACAAGATCATTGCCTCGGACCTGAAGCTGGAGCAGCAGCCGTGGCAGGTGGCGGGCAACGAAGAGCCGGATTCGCTGATCGCGCAACAACGGCTCCTGATTGAACGGGTGCGGAAAACGTTTCCCGTCGAGCTGAAGAAATAGGCCCCGGCGTTCCATCGCTGGTCGAGTGCCCGGGCAGCATGGGCGCCACCGGCAAGCGTGATCCGGGAGCTGAGCGGAAATACCGCGAGCAGCGCGGAAAAGAGGTCAGTTGATTTATCGTTGATTGTTAAGCGCCTGGAAGTGGGGGCAGATACCTAACAAGCTAACAACTAACGACCGTAACACTGGTGAACCAGGGGCAGACCCGGGACGGGGCTCCGCGTCTTCAGGACGTAGTTCGTAGCGTAGCTGCCGATGTAGAGGTCGCACATGTCCGCGCCGCCCCAGGTGACGTTGGTGGGGGTCGTGAGCACGGTGCCAGACGGGTCATCGATGACGGTGACCAGCGTGCCTGCCGGCGTGATGGCCACGATTTGGTTGGCGGCAACCAGTGTCACCCACAGGTGGCCTTCCGCATCAAAGCCGCACCCGTCGGTGAACCCGAGGCGACGGTGGCCGCCGGGCGCGGCCGTGTCCGCGGCGGGAAGCGGCCAGGCGTACTCGCCGAGTAGCGGTCCGTACTGCTCGGCCTTGCCGAGCGTGCCGTCGCTCTTGATGGCGTACCGCACCACGTTGCAGCCGGTGGTCTGACATACGTAAATGTGTGACTCATCCGCGTCGAGCGCCAAGCCGTTGGCAAACTGGAGTCCCTCGGCCATGATCTCGGCGGTGCCGTCCGGCCGCACGCGGTAGAGTAGGCCGTCGGCCCGGCGGTCGAGACTGTCCGTGAAGGGAACGGAGGACGTCGAGTGGCTACACCAGATGTTCCCGGCGCTATCGATGATCGGATAATTGGATGTGCGCAACTTGAATCCGCCGATCTCCGCACACAGGACATCGATCGTGCCGGTGGCGGGATCGAGCCGCTGCAAGAGGCCGTTCCCGAAGTTGGCGATGATGATGCGGCCCTGCGGATCCATGTTGATCCCGTTGGGTTCACCGCCCGCGTTCCCGACGCGGCGCAAGCCGCCGCCGGGCAGAATCTCTGCGCAGGCACTCTGTTGGTCGGAGGCCCACACGCGCCCATCGCGGCCGACGACGACATCTTCCGGACGCGCCAGGCCAAGCCCCACACGTTCCAGACTGGAAAGATCAATCGCGGACAACGGCATGATCGCTCCTTCGTCGCGCCGCCCTAGAGCAGCTTGGCGTGGCGGTCCAGCAAACGCAGCACGGCGTCGGCCGGGGCCGTGGGCAGACCAATCAGGACCTCGGAGGCACCGCGCAATTCGTGGTCTTCGAGCGTGCCCGGAAGGGCGGTCGGATCGCACGGCACCACGATCCGGAGTCGGGCGGGATCACGGCCCGCTGCCTCCATGGCCCGGTGCAAATCGGGGAGCATGCGCTCAAGGTTGGCGAGCCCCATCGCATACCAGCCGTCAGCGTACTCGGCGATGTGGGCGAACAGCTTCGGCCCACCGAAACCGCCGATGAGCACCGGCGGGCGCGGTTGCTGCACCGGCTTCGGCCACGACCAGCTTTCCTCGAAGCGCACGAATTCCCCGGCGAAGGAAGCACGCTCGTTGGCCCACAGTTGCTGCATGGCGAGGACGTGTTCGCGCCCGCGTTCGCGTCGCCGGCGAAAGTCGATGCCGTGGTCCTCGATTTCCTCGCGGTTCCAGCCGAAGCCGACACCGAACACGACGCGGCCGTGCGAGAGCAGGTCGAGGGTCGCCACCGCTTTGGCGGTGACAATGGGATCCCGCTGCGCCACCAAGCATACCCCGGTCGCCACTGTCAGCCGCGACGTGACGGCCGCCGCGGCACTCAACGCCACAAGCGGGTCGAGACAGCGCTGGTAGTAGGCCGGCATGTCGGCATGTCCGCCTAGGGGAGGCGGCGTCTTCCGGCTCGTTGGCACGTGGGTGTGCTCGGGAAGATACAACGAACTGAAGCCGCGCTCTTCCAGCGCGCGTGCCAGGTCGCAGGGTCCGATGCTCTGGTCGGTCAGGCACGTTGTTACGCCAAGCTTGACGCGTAGGGCCATGGCGTGACGCAATACCAGCCGGAATTCTGCTCCACAAGCCGCTGCGGCCGGCGATTGGAACGGCAGGGGCGGGGCGCAGTGAAGTCGCACCAGTTGTGGTTCCAAGGACGCATCCTGTGGTTGAAGGGGAAACTGGGGTTGTGTATTGTGCCCGCGTCATCTCGATTATCTAGAGTTATGCCCGACCATTCCCCCGTGCCGTCGTATCCCGACCGGCTTCGCCTCGACGGCAAAGGCTTCATCGTCGTCGGTGCCGGCCAGGGCATGGGCCGGCAGTCGGCACACGCGCTTGCGTCCGTTGGTGCGAAGGTCGTGTGTGTCGACATCGTCGACGTACTCGCCGTCCAGGTTGCGGAGGAGGTGGGCGGCATTCCGTGGGTCGGTGATGTGACCCGGCGTGAAGAGGTCGAGCGTCTGGTCACCCACGCCGAAGCCGCCCTGGGCCGCATCGATGGCTTTGTCGATATCGTCGGCATGGCGCGCTGGGGCGGGGTGCTCGACATCGACGACGAGACCTGGAACTTCGAGTTCGACATTTGTCTGCGTCACGCCTACCTGCTCGGTCAAATTGCCGGGCGCCGCATGCGGTTGACCGGCGGTGGCTCGATGGTTTTCATCGCGTCGGTCAGCGGCCTCACCGCCGCGCCGAATCATGCGGCGTACGGCGCCGCCAAAGCGGGTCTGATGGCCTGGGTCAAGTCGCTGGCGGTGGAACTCGGCCCGCACAGCGTTCGCGCGAACGCGATCGCGCCGGGCAGCATTCTCACACCACGCATCGAGGCGCAGCTCAGCCAAGCACAAATCGACGCGAGTGTGGCGCTGACCCCCTTGCGCCGTCCGGGTGTGCCGCCCGATATCGCTTCCGTAGCGCTCTTTTTGTCCTCCGATCTGGCCTCGTTCATCACCGGCCAGACGCTGATCGTCGACGGCGGCGTGACCGCGAAGTTTCCGTATGAAACGTTGTAAGGACAGGGGTTGGGGGCGGCTACCTGACCCCCAGCTCCTGTCCCCCGGCCCCCGACTCGGTTCGCGATGAGCACCGAACTTCCCCTGTCCGGCCAGGTGGCGTGGGTCACCGGTGCGGCCAGCGGCATTGGGCGCGCGATTGCGCGAGAGTTGGCGGCGCAAGGGGCCCGCGTTGCCGTCATCGACGTGAACGCCGAGGCGGCAAGCGCCGTGGCGGCTGAGATCCGTGGTGTTGCCGTAAGTTGCGACGTCGGAGACGAAGCGTCCGTGGGCCGGGCGGTACGCGAGTTGGAGGCGCGACTGAACGCGCCGGACATCCTCGTGAACGCCGCGGGCATCTCGCTCGCCGAACCGGTTGCCGCCCACACCACCGCTAATTGGCAGCGGGTGCTCAACGTCAACCTGAGCGGACCGTTCTATCTGATTCGCGCCGTGCTGGCCGGGATGATGGCACGGGGTCACGGCCGCATCGTAAACATCACGTCCGCAAGCGCGGTGCGTGTGGGGACGGGAGTGGCGGCGTACGGGTCCTCGAAGGCGGGCCTGATCGCCCTGACCAAATCGGTTGCCAACGAGGCGGCATCACATGGCGTCACGGTGAACGCCGTGGCGCCGGGGCTGGTCGACACCGAGATGATGCGCAAGGTGTTCGGGACGACCGAAGCCCTGGAGGCCATGGCCAAGAACTCAGCAATTGCAAATCCCATCGGCAGGCTCCTGCAACCCGGGGACATCGCCCACGCCGTGGCCTTTCTCTGCCATCCACGCTCGTGGGGCATCACAGGCCAGGTGTTGCACGTCAACGCCGGGGCGATCATGCCGTGAGGTGTATCAATGATCGCGTCTGGGATATGGCCTATGACGTGTAGGCCTTCATCGTGTGCGGTCTGCAACGAGGCTTGACGGTTAGCTATCAAGAACACAAGTGCAACCACAGGAGGCGTACGATGCGATTCCCCGAGTTGGGCATTTATCTGCTCCCCGGACACACCGACTCGCCGGCGGATATGCTGCGCGAGGTTCAGGAGGCGGAGGCGCTTGGCCTCGGGTCTGCTTGGATTTCGGAGCGCTTCGACGTGAAGGAAGCCGGTGTTCTGAGCGGTGCGGCGGCGGCTGTGACCAAGGAGATCTGGATCGGGACCGGGGCTACGAACATCAACACCCGGCACCCGTTGCTGACGGCCAGCCTGGCGACGACGGTTAGCCGGCTTTCGGGCGGGCGCTTTGCGCTTGGTGTGGGGCGCGGCATTCCCATTCGCGCCGGCATGATGGGGCTCGCTCCCGTCACCAATAAGCAGCTTGCCGAGTTCGTGGCGCTGATGCGCCAGCTCTGGCACGGCGAACGGGTGATGGGGCACGACTCGGTGCTCGGCAAATTCCCCTACCTCCACCAGGCGGACTGGATGCACGAGTCCATCCCGTTGCTGATCACTGCCTTTGGCCCGCGCAGCCTCGAATTCGTCGGCGGCCTGTTCGACGGGGTCATCCTGCACACGTTCATGCCCAACGAGGCGGTGACACGTGCCGTCGGTCTGGTGCGCCGCGGCGCGGAGAAGGCGGGACGCGATCCGCAGTCGGTGAAGGTGTGGACGGTGCTCGCGCTAGCGTGCAACGCGTCCGAGGAGCGTCAACTCAAGCTACTCACCGCGCGCATGGCGACCTACCTGCAGGCTCCGGGCTATGGCGAGCTCATCTTCAAGGCCAATGGTTGGGATACGAAAGGCCTCGATGCGTTCCGCACCAACGAGGTCGTCCAGTCCATACCCGGCGGCATCGACAGCCTGGCAACGACCGATGAGCTGCGCGCTATCCGTGACATCATGCCGCAACACTGGTTGCCGGCGGCCGTCGGCACCCC
>JAGDMS010000563.1 GCA_017860575.1 Deltaproteobacteria bacterium
ATTTTCATCATCCCGGTGTCGTTCTACGTGGTGGAGCGCCTGGCGCACCGCGGCGAGCACGCCCCGCCGCCAACACCCGCCACCGACACCGTGGGGACCGGAGCGCACGCATGACGCATCCGACGAAATTAGCTGGCTTGATCGTCACCTGTCTCGCAATCGCCGTGCTCGGCGGCTGCGCCATTGGCCCGAACTATCGGCGACCGGTAGTCGAGACACCACCGGCGTATCGCGGCGAGGAGACCCAGGCCGCCGCGACCGCCCTCGCCGATGTGCCGTGGTGGGAGCTGTTTCAAGACACCGCCCTCAAGGGCCTGATCGAGGAGGCGCTGGCGAACAACTACGACCTGCGCATCGCCGCATCGCGCGTCGAGCAAGCCCGCTACTCCGTGGGGGTGACGCGCGCCGACCTGATGCCGCAGGTCAATTACCAAGGCGATGCGCAGCGCGGACGCTTCGCATTTCCGGGGCAAGAAGAAAACGTGACCGCTAACTCCTTCCTGGGCGCGTTCCAGCTGGCATGGGAAATCGACATCTGGGGCCGTATCCGGCGCGCCACCGAAGCATCGCTGGCCGACCTGTTCGCCATCGAGGACGTGCGCCGCGGGGTCGTGCTGTCATTGGTCACCACCACGGCGCAGGCGTACTTCGAGCTGCGTGAGTTGGACCTCGAGTTGGAGATCGCCCACCGCACCACCAAAGCGTTCGAGCAGACGCGTGACTTGTTCGTCCAGCAACTGCGCGGTGGGGTCGGCAACAAGCTGGAGGTGGCGCGCGCCGAGGGGGCACTCGACGGCACCGCCGCGGTGATCCCCGACCTCGAGCGGCAGATCGTGGCGAAGGAGAACCAGATCTGTCTGCTCCTCGGTCGTCCGCCCGGTCCCATCACGCGGGGCGCTGCGCTGACGGCGCAAGCGTACCCCCCGAGCATCCCCGCAGGGTTGCCCGCAACGCTGCTCGAGCGCCGCCCGGATATCATGCAGGCGGAGCAAAATATCGTGGCCAGCAACGCCCTGGTGGGAGTGTCCATCGCCAACTTCCTGCCGCGCATCGGTCTCACCACGTTGTACGGTGGTCAAAGCAGCGAGATCGAGAACGTCGTCAAAGGTTCCGGCAACATCTGGGGGATCGAGGGATCGCTCCTCGGCCCCGTTTTCCAGGGGGGCCGCCTGTACTACAGTTACAAGGGCAGCGTCGCCGCCCGAGAGGACGCAATTCTGGCGTACCATCAGGCCGTCCTCGGCGCGCTCGGTGAGGTGTCGAACGCCCTCGTGGCACGGCAGCGCTACGCCGCCTCGCGGGTCGAGGTCGAAAAGCAAGTTGCCGCGCTGCAGGACGCCGTTCGTCTGGCCACGCTGCGCTACACCGGCGGCCTCGCCAGCTACTACGAAGTGCTCGAGGCGCAGCAGCAGCTGTTCCCCGCGGAGAATACGCTGGCCCGTACCCAGCTCAACCAGCTGGTGTCGGTCGTGCAGCTGTACCGCGCCCTCGGCGGTGGCTGGAGCGCGGAGGAGCAACGCCGCCCGCAACAGTATCCCAACCGCCGCGAAGCATTGGATAGGCTGGTCCCGGGGCAAGCTGGGCTCAAATAGACAACCGCGGGCTGGCCGCAACTCGTGCCCTGTGAGGGTGATGTGAGACGCTACTTGCCGAAAATTCTCGGACGCGACACGCCGCATACGCTGGCAATCCAGTTGGCACTGCTGCTCTTCGCCGCCGTGCTCATGAGTCTCGATGCGGACTTGACGTTTGCGCAGAACGACGCAGCGCAGGCGGCGTCCGTGACGTCGACAAGCCAGGTTGCCGGGCATGGACAAGCCGAACAGGGGACTTTGCCTGCGCCAACAGCTGAACCGGAGGAACACGGCCTGCCGCAATACGCAGTCGAGATCGCCCGCCCCTTCGGTTTCCCGATCACCAATTCGATGATCGTGAGCTGGATCGTGGCGCTGGGGTTGATCATTTTTGCCCGCGTCGCAACACGGGACATGAAGAGTGTTCCGGGCGGCGCGCAGAATCTCTTCGAATGGCTCGTTGCGGCGCTGTACGATTTTCTGGAAAGGATCATCGGCCCGCACTTGGTCAAACGGACGTTCTGGTTTCTTGCCACGATTTTCATTTTTATTCTTTCCACCAATTGGTTTGGGCTCATCCCCGGGGTCGGCACGATCGGGTGGGGACATCAGACCGCCCACGGTTTCGTCGTCGACCAACCCCTCTTTCGTGGGGCGAATGCCGATCTCAACCTGACGCTCGCCATGGCCCTCGTGTTCTTCGCCTGCTGGATTCTTTGGTCCTTGCAGGAAGTGGGGCCGCTTGGGTTCCTCAAAGAGTTGTTTGCACCCAAGGGCGAAAGCACAGGGCCCCTGAATGCACTGATGATCGTCGTGTTCTTTGCCGCCGGCTGCTTGGAGATCATTTCCATTCTCTTTCGGCCGGTTTCACTGAGTTTTCGTCTCTACGGCAACATCTTCGCCGGGGAAAACATGCTGGAAACCATGTCCCGGATGATCCCCGCCCTCG
>JAGDMS010000268.1 GCA_017860575.1 Deltaproteobacteria bacterium
AGGCGTCCCCGACGGGATTTGAACCCGTGTTGCCGACGTGAAAGGCCGGTGTCCTGGGCCAGGCTAGACGACGGGGACGTGCCAGTGTGAGCGGGCCTACGCCTGGTTGCGAACAGCCAGGCAAGAGTAGTTGCGTACCGGGATTCGTGATCCAAATCAAGGGCTGGAAACCAGTCGAGAGTTGATAGTCGATAGAGCGAAGACCCTGCACCGACTATCGGCCGTCTCGTGGTCGCTCACAACTCGACGTCTGTTATGCTCCAAGCCTGTCGCAGGTCGGACAAAATTCCTCCGCGCGGACGGCACGTCCGCACACGGCTGCACACAGAAGAGCATGTGCCTGGCGGGGTCAGCGTGCGCGACGTCATCCTCGGTAGCAGCGACGGCCTCACCGAACCGTTCGCCCTCGCCGCCGGTCTGCGCGGTGCGGCGAGGCTCGCCGGCGGCATCGCCATGGGCCTGGGCGGCTACCTGTCGGAGAAATCGCACGCCGAGATCTATCCCGAGGAACTCGAACGCGAACACCGCGAGGTCGACGAGGTGCCGGACATCGAACGCCACGAGGTGTGCGACATCTGGCAGGCCCGCGGCTACAACGGTGCGGAACTCGATCAACGCGTCGACGCCATCATCGCGGCCGCCACCGCCGGGCCGCGCACGTGCTCGTGCGCCTGATGTCGCACGGATGACGCGCATCAGGTCGCGTCTCGCCGATCACATAGCGCACATCGTCGGAAACACATCCGCAACGTATAGAGCCGGAAATCTTGGGGACTTGAACCGCGGAGACAACTTGTGTTTCTTAGGGACCGGTTTGACTTTGCGCGACGAATTCTGAAAATCATCGCGCGACGCGAAAATTGTCGTCAGCCACTTTGGACTTTCGACTTTGGACTGCGGGCGACGCCCGCGCGTGGAGGGATGAACATCATGGCAAAAAAGGCAACGAAGAAACCCACAACGGCCAAGACGCCCGCGAAGAAACCCGCGGCAAAGAAGGCGGCCAAGCCCAAGGCTTCCAAGCCCGCCGCCGCGCCCGCAAAGGCAGCAAAGTTCGACCAGTCCGGTGCACCGTGGTGGAAGAAATTCTGGCCAACGCAACCCACGCAAGGCAAGCGCTGACCAAGCTCGGCTATCGCATATCCCTGATCGCTGATCGCCAGAGGCCATCCGGCAGTGTCCCCATGCGATCGGTGACTTGCCCTAGCGATCGGCGACGTGCGATCGGCGATATGCCCTATCCCCTCACTTGCCGCCGCTCCTGCGATCCCCTAGGTTGAAACTCATAGATTCGAGCGCAAGGGCGTACGGGGAAAGCCGGGCGCCAGGAGGAAACCATGGACGAACAGGTCATGCTCAGCCGCGATTGTGAGGCGGTGCAAATCCCCGCTGGCCACACGGTGACGTTGCCCCAGGGAACCGTTGCGATCATTACGCAGTCGCTCGGTGGCACGTACACCTTGCAAGTGCCCAGTTTCGGCGGCCTCTACCGCATAGGCGGGACAGACGGCGACGCCATCGGCAAGGCGCCCACAGCGGCGCCCGCACCCCAGGTGTCAGCTGCCAGCGGTGAAGTGCTGGAAGCGAATGTCTGGGACCAGCTCAAGACCTGCTACGACCCCGAGATCCCGGTCAATATCGTCGATCTGGGCTTGGTGTACGACATGCAGCTTTCAAAGCTGCCGAGCGGCAACAGCAAGGTCGAGGTGAAGATGACCCTGACCGCGCCGGGATGCGGCATGGGCACGGCCATCGCGCACGACGCCCGTATGAAGCTGCTCGATCTCCCCGGCATCGAGCAGGCCGACGTCGACCTGGTGTGGGACCCACCCTGGAGCCCGCAAATGATTTCCCCGGAGGGCCGCGCCCTGCTGGGAATGGACTGACCATCAGCTGAATGCGCAGAGCTTCAAGCAGAAAGCCCGATCGTTTCTTGGCTTGTTGCTTTCCGCTTGGAGCTTGCAGCTGGTTCTATCTCATTCGCTGATCGTCACGCGCGTGCCGATGGGCACACGGTCGTAGAGGTAGTCGATGTCGGCATCTCTGACGGCAATGCAACCCTCGGTCCAGTCAATCGGCAACTCCGGGCGGCCGCCGTACCCGTGGATGCCGACGCGACCGCCCAGCGCGGTCGACCACGGCGGCACCGCTTGCTGGATGTTGGCGAAAAAGATCTCGGCCCACTCGTCGGCCGAGATCAACCGCTCGGCATACGCCCGTTCCGCGTCTTCGACGTTCGGATAACTGATGCCCAGAAAGCGCCGAAATCGGCTCTGCGGGCGCTTCTCGCAGATGTAGTAATTCCCTTCCGGCGTGCGCCCATCGCCGCGGATCACCTTGCTCGCGGTCGGCTCTTTCCCCAGTGCGATCTCGAATTTTCGCACGACGCGACCGCCGTCTTCCAGCCACATCTCGTGACGGGCCTTCCAGACGCGCAGATTCAACTCCGTATTGTCGCCGACGCCCGTCGGCCACGCCCGTGTCGCCACCAACAGACAAGACCCCAACATGCCGCCGTACAAAAGGCCACGCCAGCTACGCCGCATCCCGCCAACTCCTCCTGTGCAACACCTTCGTCCCTGTCCTCGCAGCCTCTGGAAATTGTTCACACAAACAACCACAAGGCATAGGGCTCGGTCAATCGGATTCGGCTTCGTGTCGCCGAAGGGCAGGAGCGAGATCCCGCGACCTGACAGTCAACAGCCGACAATTGCCGCCAAACCGCCGCATGACATTGGGATACCACGTTCATCGGAGTGCCCCGCTTGCAACGCTATTTTCAAGGTTGGCGAGCGCCACCTCTTGTCTGCAGACCAGCGCGCCTGGAATGGTTGGTTCGGTTCGGATGCTGACACGCCCCGTCTCCGCCAACGTATGGACTGCCCCGACAACTTCCGCTATCAGCCTCTGGTACTCGCCGCGGGAACCTGTTAGAGGCTTGCTGCTGGTGCAACGAGAACCGAGCGAGTTGAGGTACGGGCCGCTAGCTCAGATGGCTAGAGCAGCTGACTCTTAATCAGCGGGTCGAAGGTTCGAGTCCTTCGCGGCCCATTTTCGATACCACAACCGGCACCAGACGACACCCTCGCATGTCCACCACTGCACGCGTCTTCGTTGTGTTCGGGACACGTCCGGAAGCGATCAAGCTCGCACCGGTTGTCACCGCGTTGCGGCAGCAGCACGTGCCGGTCACCGTGTGCGTCACGGCGCAACATCGGCACATGCTCGATCAGGTGCTGCCGGTGTTCGACATCACACCCGATCACGACCTGAACCTGATGCGGCCGAACCAAGACCTGTTCGACGTCACCGCGGGGGCCTTGCTCGCCCTGCGGGAGGTCATGGCCGCCGAGCGCCCCGCCCTCGTCATCGTCCAAGGCGACACCACGACGACGTTCGCCGCCGCATTGGCCGCGTTCTACCTCCACATCGATGTCGCCCACGTCGAGGCCGGCCTGCGCACCCGCAACAAAGCCGCACCCTTCCCCGAGGAAATCAACCGGCGGCTGACCTCATCACTGGCCGACTGGCATTTCGCACCGACCGAATGGGCACGCGCGAACCTGGCTGGCGAGGGTGTCGACCCGGCACGCGTGTTCGTCACGGGCAACACCGGCATCGACGCGCTCCTGACGGTGGCGCGCAGCCTCGACCACGGCCACACCGGCGCCACCCTGCCGGCAGCGATGGAGGCCGAGATTCAACACCGCCGGCTGATCCTGGTGACCGGACACCGGCGTGAAAGCTTCGGCGTCGGCTTCGAGCAGATTTGCCGGGCGCTGGCGGCAATTGTCGACACGCATCCAGACGTTGCCGTCGTCTACCCCGTACACCTCAACCCGAATGTCCAGGAACCCGTCTACCGCATCCTTGGCAACCGGCCACGGCTCGTGCTGCTGCCTCCGCTCGAATACGTGCCGTTCGTTGCACTCATGCAGCGCGCCGAGTTGATCCTGACCGATTCCGGTGGAATCCAGGAGGAAGCCCCGTCGCTGCGCAAGCCGGTTTTGGTGATGCGCGACACCACGGAACGACCGGAAGGCGTCGACGCAGGGGTGGCGCGTCTCGTCGGCACGGACGAGCGGCGGATCACGGAGACTGTCGCCCTACTGCTGCGCGACCGCGACACGTATGCCCGCATGGCCACCGGCGCCAATCCGTACGGCGACGGCCATGCGGCGGGACGGATCGGAGCGCTGGTGGCGCAAATTCTCGCAGGCCACACGCCCGCACCGCATTAACCAGGAGGAGGCGGGCAGCGACCGCGTCATGGGGAACACGCGAACGGAGTTGGCACAGTGACAGTTCAGGGCGCGACGCTCCGGGGCTGGACACGGCCGCTGCCGCTGGCAGCAGCGTTGTTGATCAGTATCGCCGCACTCGGTGTGGGCATCCGCTGGTGGATGTTCGCCCGGACGCACGTGAGCACGGATAACGCGTACGTGCACGCGGACGTCGTACAAATCACACCGCGGATCGCCGGCACCGTCGACGCGCTCTTCGTCAACGACAACCAGCCGGTTGTCGCCGGTGATCTGGTTGTCCGGCTCGACCCGGCCGATACCGCCCTCGGGTTGCAGCAGGCCGAGGCAACCCTGGCCAACGCGACACAGGAGGTCGAGCAGGCGCGGGCCGTGGTCCGCGCCGCCCAGAGCCAGGGTGAAATCGCCGCGGCCGAACTGGCCCAGGCCCGCCTCGATCATACGCGAGCGGCGCAACTCGCCGAACGCGGCGTCGTCTCGCCCGACCGGCTGGACAAGACGCGCACGACATTGCGTGCCGCCGAAGCGCGCGCGGCCGAGGCGCAGCGGCAGTTGGAACGCACCCGCGCCACCCTCGGAATCCCCCTCGATGCACCGGCGACGGAAGCCGCCGTGGTCCGCCAGGCACAAGCGGCACGCGACCAGGCGGCCCTGCTCCTGTCGTACACCGAATTGCGGGCGCCAACCGCGGGTGTGGTGGCGAAACGGATGATACAAGTGGGCCAGCGCGTGCAACCAGGTCAGCCACTCATGGCCATCGTCCCGGTCCACGCCGCCTACATCGAAGCCAACTTCAAGGAGACGGAACTGACCACGGTTCGCGTCGGCCAACCCGCGACCGTCGAGGCGGACATTTATCCCGGACTGATCTACCACGGGCACGTCGACAGCCTCTCCCCCGGGACCGGTGCGGCGTTTGCCCTGTTGCCGCCCGAGAACGCCGTCGGAAACTGGGTCAAGGTCGTGCAGCGGCTACCAGTGCGCATCGCCCTCGACGCTCCGCCGCCGCCCGATCATCCCCTGTGGGTCGGCCTGTCCGTCTCCGTCAGCATCGACACCAGTGGGCAGGATGGCCCACGACTGGCGCCGCGACATATGGCACGGGTCGGTCAGTGACGGCCCCGGCCCGGTCCACAGTGGCGCGGCCGAACTGACTGACGCCGGTGGTCGCGCAATGAGTGATCTCCCCACCGCGCCCGGAGAGAACCACGCGCCGACCGAGGAAACGTGGCAGCCGTCCGCCCGGCCGTGGCTCGCCGCGTTGGGCGTCATCTTGGCGGTGTTCATGGAGTTGCTGGACACGTCAATCATGAACGTGGCGATCCCGCACATTGCGGGAAGCCTGTCCGCGAGCACGAACGAGGCGACCTGGGTGTTGACGAGCTACCTGATTTCCAATGCCATCGTCCTCCCCGCGAGCGCCTGGTTCAGCAGCATGTTCGGCCGGCGACGCTTCCTGCTGGCGTGTGTCGGCTCGTTCACCGTAGCATCCGCCCTCTGCGGCCTGGCCCCGAGTCTGGGGCTTCTCGTGGCTGCCCGTGTGCTGCAGGGGGTGGGCGGTGGGGCGTTGCAACCAATTTCGCAGGCGGTCCTGCTCGAGAGCTTTCCGCCCGCACGGCACGGCCTGGCCATGGCAGTGTGGGGTCTCGGCGTGGTCACCGCCCCGATCATCGGCCCAACGCTCGGTGGCTGGTTGACAGACACCTACTCGTGGCGCTGGTGCTTCTACATCAATCTGCCCATCGGCATCCTGGCGATGACGACAATCCAAGCCGCCTTGGAGGATCCCCACTACCTGCGCCGCGACACGCGACTGCGGATCGACTACGTGGGATTCGGGTTGATGGCGCTCGCGCTCGGCAGTCTGCAGATTGTGCTCGACAAGGGACAAGATGCGGACTGGTTCGCAGCGACCTGGGTCTGTGTCCTGTCCGGCCTCTCCGCCATCGCCTTCCTGGCCTTTGTGATTTGCGAACTGCGCGCACCGCAGCCGGTGGTCGACCTGCGCGTCCTGCGCAATCGCAGCTTCGCCATTGGCACACTCATGATGACCGCTGTCGGTGCGGTCCTGTACAGCACCACCGCGATGCTGCCGCTGTACCTGCAGACGCTGGTGAACTACCCCGCGTTCCAAAGCGGCCTAGCGTTGAGCCCGCGCGGCTTCGGGTCTGTCATTGCGATGCTCGCGGCTGGCTACCTGGTCGCGCGCATCGACACCCGGATTCTGATAGCGTTCGGCTTCGTGCTGCTCAGCCAGTCATGCTTCGCCTTCGGCAACCTGACCCTGGACATTTCCATCGGGCACGTCATCGGGCCCATGATCCTGAACGGCCTGGCGGCTGGCGTCACCTTCGTCCCGCTCGCCGCAACCACCATGGCCACGCTGCCCAAGGAGGGCATCGGGAACGCCACCGGCATCTTCAACTTGATGCGCAACATCGGCGGCAGCGTAGGGATCGCCCTGGTCACCACGTTCATCGCGCGTGGTGCGCAGCGCCATCAGGCATTGCTACTGGGGAGGCTCACCCCCTATGACCCGGTGTACCAGCAGTGGCTCGGCGGCGGTGAGGCCGCGCTGGCGGCGCGTGGGGCGGCGCGGCCGGCGGAGCAAGCACTCGGCCTGGCCTACAACACCCTCCTGCAGCAGGCCTCGTTCGCCGCCTTCATTGACAGCTTTCGCCTCCTCGGCTTCCTCTGCCTCGCCTGCGTCCCGGCGGTTTTCATCATGCGCCGG
>JAGDMS010000564.1 GCA_017860575.1 Deltaproteobacteria bacterium
GGCGTCGCGGTTGGCGTCTGAGTCGGTGCGCTTGTGGGGGTGCTGGTCGGCGTACGCGTCGGCGTGCTGCTCGGGGTGGGTGTGGCCGTCGGCGTCGCGGTCGGCGTCTGGGTTGGGGTGCTGGTTGCCGTCGCTGTCGGGGTGGCGGTCGGCGTAGGGGTATCGAGAACCAGCTGGATCTGGTTGTCGCGCTGCTCGTATTGCAAATGGAACGGCGCGCCGGAAATGGACGCAGCACCGCACGGTCCACCGTTGCACCCCGTGCCCCACGCGCTCCCTGCGGCGATATGCCCGGCGAACCACACCCCGACCACGGTGTTATCGTCCGCTGTGGTGACCTTGACATCGACAAAGACGGCACTCGTCGCGCAGTTCTTGTAGCAGTCCGGGTCCGTATCCGGAGCGTGCGCCTCCCCCGGGTCGTCGGCGCCGTCGAGGTTCGGGAACTCGACGCTGATGCCCGTGCACGGGTTCGGTGAACAGGCCACACGGATGGAGCGCAGCGCCGGCGTTTCGTAGCTGCTCACGGCGTCGAAAGGATCCGAGGGGATCTGCGCCTGCGTGGCGCTGCTGAACAGGCTTGCGCACGTCGAGGCGGGGACCCAGCCCGGCAGGTCGCCACACTCATTCAGCATCGTCGCTCCAATCGGCATGGTGGCGTCGACGTTGGTGAGGAAGTCATAGGCATAGACGTTCGCTTTGCTGAAGTCGTAATCGAACCGCATCGTATAGCTGCCCGCCGCGTCGAAATTGCGAAGGAGGCGTTGCGGAGCAGCATCACCTTCGGTGTACGTGGAGTTTGACGGATTGATCGCGCCGGTGGTCCACTCGCAGCTGTCGGGCGCTCCGTCGTCATCAGAGTCGTTGCGACACTGCGTGAAATCGACATCCGCCGCAAAACTGACGCGCGGGACTATTGCCAACAGCAGGGAGACCGTGAAACCAAGTGCGCACAGGAGCTGGCACCGCTCGTGCTTTAACGATTCGCTGACAGAAGCACCTGACCCGGTCTCTGCGGACGGAAGGGATACGTGTGTCATGGACCATCTCCTCACGCGGCGGGGGTTCCTGCGTCCAGCGCCCCGACTTGATCTCACGTTACACGCGAAAACTGGTATTTCAAGAGAAAAATTAATAACATAGCGCATGCTGTGCGTGGTGCTATACGACCCAGCATGGTGCAACGTGGAGCGGCAGGCCGGCGGCGTTGAAGGGCGATTCCCGACGCCGCGGCCGCCGCGCGGTCGAGCCCCTGCTCGGGCGGCGCGTGATCCTAGCTGGGGCGTCGAACGGCAGCTGACGCTAACGCGTGCGGCGTCGGCGGCTCATTCCCAGACAAACTTGGCATGGTGCCGCGCAGGCTTGACCAAGAGGGCGACGACCGCAGACAGGACGAAGGCGGCGATGCACAGTTGGAACGCGAGCTCGTAACTGCCGGTCGTGTCGAAAATCCTCCCCGCGCCGGGGATGCCGACGACGATGCCCACCGCAAATCCGCTCATCACCAGCCCCTGCATTTTGCTGAAGTGTAACTCGCCGAAACAGCGGCCGACGAGCACCGGCAGCATGATCGCGCTGCCGGCGATGCCGAAACCGTAGAGCACCGCGTACGGCCACAGCACGCTGGCCTGCGTCAGGCCGAGCCGGATGACGACCAGCACCAGGATCGTCGGACCGCATGCCAGGAACGCGCTGGCGATCGCCATCAACACGGCGGGATTCCAGCGGTCTGCCAACCAGCCGAACACCAGCCGTCCGGCCATGCTGAACCCGATCGTCATGCCCAGAAAGAACGCCGCCTGCTGCGGTGTGAACTTCGCCTCCTGAACGGCAAAAGGCACGAAGTGGAAATTGACCGCCGACAAGCCGACGAGTTGCAACACGTAGACCGCGAAAATCAACCAGAACGACGACGACGCGAGCGCTTGCTTGACCGGTAACCCGGACCGCTGTCCGGTACGGCCGTCCTCGGCCGGTTCCCCGTCGGGTAACAGCCCGAGATCCGCCGGTCGCGTGCGCACGAAGATGGCGATCAACGGGATGACCAGCAGCCAGGCGACCGCACAGGCCAGCAGCCAGGTCTGCCGCCACCCCACCTGGCGGATCAGCCACTCGCTCAACGGCGGCATGACTAGCCCGCCGGCGCCGAACCCCAGCATCATGAAGGACATGGCGCGTCCGCGGTAGCGGTTGAACCAGTTCGTGATCACCGTCTGCGACGGGACGAGCGTCGTGCCCGCTACGGCAACGCCGAATATGATCATGCCCACGTAGAGCATCCAGAGCGCCTGCATGGAGGCGAAGCAGACGAGAGCCAGGCTCCACAGGCCGGCCGCGGCTGCCATCGTGTGCGGCGCTCCGAACCGCGCAATCAACATGCCGATCAGCGGACCGGAAAATCCGTACACCAGCGCCCACACGGCGGCCGCACTCGAGATCTGTGTCACCGTCCAGCCGAACTCCACGGCGAATGACTGGATGAACACGGGGAAGACATAGAACCCTGTGCCCCCGGT
>JAGDMS010000565.1 GCA_017860575.1 Deltaproteobacteria bacterium
GCGTGGGACTCGGCCAACCGCATCACCGCGATCACGCACGCCACCACGCCGTACTGGAGCCGCGGCTACGCCTACGACGGCCTCGACCGCATCGCGAGCTTCGTCTCCGAGCCGCGCGACCAGATCTTCAGCTACGACGCCGCCGGCAACCTGCTGACCAAGACCGACCGCGTCGGCACCAACGATCCGGTCGGCTACACCTACAACATTTCACCGACCAGCAACCGCATGACCGGCATCGGCAGCATGGGCATTGGCTACGCCGTCGATGCCGCCGGCAACCGGACGGCCGACAGCACAACCACCTGGGTGGTCAATGCCCGGGGCCGCGTGAGCCAGGTACGGGTCATCAGCGGCGCGACCACGTACACGTACAACTACCTGATCAACGGCCAGAACCTTCGGGTGCGCAAGACCGGACCGTCATCGGTGGTGCCGCAGGGCACCCAGGTGTTTGTGTACGACGAGGCGGGGCGGCTGATCGGCGAGTACGACAACTACGGCCGCGCCCGCAACGAGCACGTGTGGTTGGCCGACCGGCCGGTGGCGCTGATCGTCTACACCTACTCGGGCACCAGCACGACGCCGCTGACAACAACGGTCTACTCGGTGGAGGCCGACCACCTCGGCACCCCGCGACTGATCACGGATAGCACGCAAGCGCAACGGTGGAGCTGGCACAGCGCCCCTTACGGTGACACGCAGCCAAACCAGAATCCAGCGAGCAAGGGAACGCTGGTCTACAACCTGCGCTTCCCGGGGCAGTACTACGACAAGGAAGTGAACACCTTCTACAACTGGCATCGCGACTATGAGTCGACGACGGGGAGGTACGTGCAATCGGATCCGATTGGGTTGGCAGGTGGCCTAAATACCTACCTGTATGTCAGCGCGAATCCTCTCATTGGGTTCGACGCAACGGGGTTGGTGATCGAATACGCGAACCACCCCATCGTTGTCGAATTGAACCACTCGAAACTGATAATTACGCCCGATAACCAATCTCGATACGTAAATGATCCGAGATTCCAAAATGTCGATGCCGATGGGCGCCGGTTCGCCACGATCGGAGCAGGCCCCAATTCGGCGTTCGACCTGGAATATGGAGTCAACCGTCCGAAGGATTTAAGTGAGCCAAGTACTTATAGACAACAGCTCGATCTACCTTGTGGATACGCCGACGAAGATGAAGCTATCGACGCGTTATTCGCTTTGGCGAACACCTATAACTCGAACAAGGTTCGATACAAGCCATTTCCGCAGAAGAGTCCTCGTGGTGCTTATACCGGGTACAACTCAAACGGCTTCATTTCTGGCTTAGGAGCGGCAGCTGGATTTAACTTGCCAGCGCCTGGAATGACGGGCGCAAACACTCCGGGGTATCAGCACCCGGTTCCTCCATATAGGTTCTCGCCGCGATCGAGAAGATGACTAAACTGGAACGAGTTTGCTGCGCTTTCCTTGCGTCGGTGGTGGCAGGTACCGCTCTGACTTCCTGCGCAAGTGAACAAGAAACCCGGGAACAATTGCTCGAAAGAACGCCAATCGGGACCAAGTTCGAACAGGTGATTTCGTTTTGCAACAGCGAGCGCTTGACTTGCCTACATTCCAAGGACGCGGGATTCTTGAATCAGAAGACTGGGCAGGTGGTCGGGGTGCAATCGATCTGGGCGGTCCTGGGAGAACGTCGTCTCTGGCCCATCTACCATGTATCAACTTCAGCGTACTGGGGGTTCGATCGCGAGGGAGCATTGGTGGACATTTGGGTCTGGAAGACAGTTGACGCACCGTGAGGTCATAAACGAGCATCGGCGATGACTTCACCAAGGAGGCGGTCGACCTCGTTGCCGTTGACAGCATGCGCGGCACCGACGTTGTGCGGGTTTTGTAGAAGTCCGCGCGGTTCCGGCGGCTTCCGCAAGCGATTTGCATCGACCAGGGGCCGGAGTTCACAGAGGGGCTGCAGGGCTGTGTTGATGAAGGAGGCGTACAAGTGAAGTTCATCCGGGCCGGCAAGCTGACGCAGAACGCCTACCTCGAGTCATTCGAAGCGCGACCCACGAATTCGGATAACGTTCTCAAACCGGACTTGCTAACAACCTCTGTCAGAAGTACTGGGGCACATCACTGCAGTTCATTCACGCTCTCTTGTATGCGGGAACGACGCTACTATTGGATGAAAGTCGTCTGCGCACATGCTCAACGTTTCGGGGGCTGTGTTTTGCGGCGCCAAGTCAGAGTGGCGGGCTCAAGGAGTTCAGCTAACCACGCCCCCGCCTCACGGAACGGCCGACTCGAACGCTCGGCGCGGGCGCGGATGTAGGCGCCCTCGATCGCCGTCAGCACCAGTCCTGCGAAGGACCGCGAACGCCGCGTGTCGCCCAGGTCGATGTACTGCGAGATCAACTCCACCCAGCGATCGAACGTCGCGCCCACTACTGCACGCAGCGCCTCGTGCTCGCCGTCGAGGTCGAGACACACGGTTCCGAACGCGCAACTCTTGCGGAAATCAGCAC
>JAGDMS010000269.1 GCA_017860575.1 Deltaproteobacteria bacterium
AGGGAAGCATGGGATATCCTGAGCGGACTCCAGTCGGAGCGATGATCGCCGCGGCCGTGGCGTCCCGTCGCGGGAACCCGGTGTGCTGTTGGCGCCGGCATAAATCAGCTAGGATGGGGCACCATCATTACGGGAGGGACCCCATGCTCAGCGCGCGTAATCAGCTCAAAGGTACTATCAAGGCCGTGAAACTCGGCACAGTGATGGCGGAGGTTCTCCTCAGCGTCGGCGATGTCGAGATTGTATCGGTGATCACACGCGAGTCTGCCGAGCGCATGAACCTAAAGGTGGGCGACCGCGCCAAGGCCGTGATCAAGTCCACCGAGGTCATGATTTCGAACGATTGACGATCGCGGGGAGTTTGCTTTGGCAATGCGCGGGGACAAGCCTCGCGCTGTGCCGCCTGGCCTGTCCGGTCCCCTCCCGTGTTGGCGATCCGGATTCCGTTTGGTTGTTGATTCTCCGCAGCGTGACCGCCGGTCCCCTTCGCTGATTGAAGTGATCGTGCTATACGCTGCAGGGCCATGGAGGATTCATGCGGGGAGTAGCGATATCGGCATTGGTGCTGTGGGCTGTCCTGTACGGTGGAATCAGTTGGGCCGGCAACGTCAAGATTGCCAAGTCGGCAGCGGCTAAGAGTTCGGCGCCGTCAACATCCACCGAAGATCTCCAGAAGGCGTTCGACGCCTTCTGCACCGAATGGATGCAAAAGCTCGCGGCGCGGGAGCACGACAACCTTGACCATATTGCCTGGAACACCAACGCGGACGGCGTCGAAGGCGAGTACGTCGGGTACACCAGAGACCACAGCTGCGTGGTGAAGGCAGGCGGCAGTGCACCTGTCGGCCAGATGAACTACTTCGAGGTGCGCTACACGAAACGTGGGCGCACCATCGAGGAAGCGCGACAGAGTGCCGCCGAGCCGGTGGAGAAGACCAGCGTCACGGAGCTTTTCGGCTACGCCAAGAACAAGTGGGTTTACTGACAATCTGATCATTACACCCTGCCGCACGCCGTCCCGCGGACCACTTGGACCGCCGCGGCCTTTACGGTAAGTTCCGCGGCATGTCTCCAACGCACAAAGCGTGGGCGGGCCGGATGGCGGAGCCCACGGATCGTCTCGTCGAGGCGTTTACGACCTCTTTCCCGGTCGACCGACGGCTCTACCCCTATGATATTGCCGGCAGCATCGCGCATTGCGAGATGCTCGGCCGGGAACGCATCATTCCGCGGCGTGAGTCGCAGCGCATCATTGCAGCATTGCGGCAGATTGAGGCTGAGTTTGCCAGCGACTCCTTTCAGGTGCAGCCGGGCGACGAGGACGTGCACATGGCGGTGGAGCGGCGCCTCATCGAGAAGATCGGCGCGGTGGGCGGAAAGCTCCACACCGCACGGAGTCGGAACGATCAGGTCGCACTGGACCTGCGTCTCTTCCTGAAGGCCGAAACCGCCAATCTCCTCAGCCAGCTGCAAAGACTACGGCACGTTCTCGCGGCGGTCGCGAAGCGCGATCAGGACGTCATCCTCCCGGGCTATACGCACCTGCAACCGGCGCAGCCCGTACTTTTGGCGCACCACTGGCTGGCGTACGCGGAGATGCTGGAGCGCGACACCGGCCGCTTCACCGACTGCCGCACGCGTCTCGACGTCTCGCCGCTCGGCGCCGGCGCGTTGGCCGGAACCACGTTTGCAATCGACCGCGCCTATGTGGCGCACCGTCTCGGATTTCGCTCGATCTGCGTCAACAGCATGGATGCGGTAAGCGACCGTGACTTCGCGGTGGAATTTCTCGCTGCCGCGGCGATCACGGGCATGCACCTGAGCCGCTTGGCCGAGGACCTCGTCCTCTGGTCCTCTCAGGAATTTGGCTTTGTCGAATTGCCGGATGCCTTCGCGACCGGCAGCTCCATGATGCCACAGAAGAAGAACCCGGACGTGGCGGAGCTGATCCGCGGGAAGACCGGGCGGCTCTACGGCAATCTGGTTAGTCTGCTGAGCGTCCTCAAGGGTCTGCCACTCACATACAACCGCGACCTGCAGGAGGATAAGGAACCCGTGTTCGACAGCGTTGACACGCTCACCGCCAATCTGAGCTTGCTCATCGCGTTTATTCCGCAGCTTCGGATCAGGCGGGAACGGATGCGCGCCGCGGCGGCCGCTGGTTATACGCTCGCAACCGAGCTGGCTGACTATCTCACCAACAAAGGCATGCCGTTCCGCGAGGCTCACGGAACCGTCGGCGCGATCGTGCAATACTGCCTGGGCGAACAGCTCGGCCTTGAGCAGCTGACGGTGCCGCAATTGCGTCGATTCTCACCGCTCTTCTCTAGCGACGTGAAACAGTGGCTCACTCCGGAAGCGGCGGTTCGACGCCGGCGCGCGGTTGGGGGAACCGCTCCAGCGAACGTCCGCCGCCAGATCAAGAGGCACAGATAGTGCGTCTCCCTCGGACGGACTCTCCCGCGGATTGCCGTGCACGGTGGTCCCGATCGGTATGGCTCGCAGCGGTCTTGCTGTGCGTGGCCCAGTCCGGCTGTGGGCGGAAGGCGTCCCCGCGCCCACCTGAGGACGTGCTGCCCAAGACGATTTTGGATCTACAGGCCGTCAACGCACCGGAGGGCGTTCAATTGACCTGGAGCCGCCCCAGCCTGTATGCCGATGGCTCCCGGATGTCGGATCTGGCTGGATTCGTGATCGAGCGCGCGGTCGGCACTGATCCGCGCGTTCCGTTTGCCCGGCTCCACATTATCGAAGTCGGCGACCGCGACCGATTCCGGCAGATCAAGCGGTTCCAGCACCTTGATCGCGACACACGCGCGGGCACGACGTATCACTATCGGGTTGTATCTTTTACGCTCGATCGGTACTTTAGTGAGCCGTCCAATGCCGTGACGGTGGAACGCACGGTACCAAGCGAGGAAAAGCATGCACTACTTCCAACACCGTGATGGAGAACTGTTCGCCGAAGGCGTGCCGCTTCGCGCCATCGCCGAGCGCGTTGGAACGCCGTGCTATGTATACAGCCTGGCAACTCTGCGGCGGCATTATCAGGTGTTCGACGAGGCCTTTGAAGCCATTCCGCACCTTGTCTGCTTTTCCGTCAAAGCCAACTCAAATCTGGCCGTGCTGCGGACGTTTGCGCGAGACGGCAGCGGTTTCGACATCGTCTCCGGCGGTGAACTCTTTCGTGCGATGAAAGCGGGCGCTGACCCAGCGAAAATCGTGTTTTCAGGCGTTGGCAAGTCCGCGGCGGAGATTCGCAACGCGCTCACCGCCGGCATCCTCATGTTCAACGTCGAGTCTCCTGGCGAACTGGAGACCATAAATGCCGTGGCCGGCGAGATCGGTGCGAAGGCGCCGGTAGCCTTGCGGGTCAACCCGGACGTGGACCCGAAGACGCATCCGTACATCTCGACAGGTCTCAAGAAGAGCAAGTTCGGCATTCACATTCAGCGGTCGCTCGACGATTATCGCCGCGCTCGGCAGCTGCCGCACGTGGAGGTCGTTGGCGTCGACTGCCACATCGGATCGCAACTGACCACGGTACCGCCGTTCGTCGATGCGCTCGAACGCATTCGCGATCTGGTGATGCGCTTAAAGGCGGAAGACTTCAACATTCGGTATATCGACATGGGCGGCGGACTGGGCATCACGTACAACGATGAGAAGCCACCCGCCCCGCGCCAATATGCCACCGCCCTGGTGGAGGGCTTACGTGGCCTCGATGTGACCCTCATCCTCGAGCCGGGCCGTGTGATCGTCGGCAACGCCGGCCTGCTGCTAACCAAGGTGCTGTACCACAAAAGTACCGATGAAAAGCACTTCATCGTCGTCGACGGCGGCATGAACGACCTCATTCGCCCTGCGCTGTACGGTTCCTACCAGGCCATCCAGCCGGTGCGCAGGACCAACGCATCGACGATGATCGTAGACGTCGTCGGACCAGTGTGCGAGAGTGGAGATTTCTTTGCCAAAGATCGCGAACTTCCCGTCGTGGAAAGTGGCGATCTCTTGGCAGTGATGAGTGCCGGCGCCTACGGCTTCGTCATGGCGTCGAACTACAACACCCGACCGCGGCCACCCGAAGTCTTGGTCGATGGCGCAACCTTCCACATCGTCCGCGAGCGCGAAGCCTTGGAGGATCTGGTTCGCGGCGAACGCATCCCGCCGGAACTCCGCTGACATGGCACCGCTGCGGTTCACCAAAATGCACGGGATCGGCAACGACTACGTCTACGTCGATTGCTTCTCCCAAACGCTCGCCGACCCGTCCGCCCTGGCGCGCCGCGTCAGCCCGCGCCGGACCGGAATCGGCTCCGACGGGCTCATCCTCATCTGTCCGTCACGGGTCGCCGACTGCCGGATGGAAATGTACAACGCTGACGGCAGCCGCGGACAGATGTGCGGCAATGGTATCCGATGCGTGGCCAAGTATGTCTATGAGCACGGCCTGGCGCCGCGCCACGTCCTGCATATCGAGACCGACGCCGGAATCAAGACCCTTCAGCTGCACCCGGTCGGTAAGCGGGTGCAACGAGTCACCGTTGACATGGGTGAGCCGATACTCGATGGGCGGCGGATCCCGGTCGCTGCCGATGGGCGTGTCGTCGACGCCCCGTTGCAGGTCGACGGGACGATGTACCACGTCACGTGCGTGTCCATGGGAAATCCGCATTGCGTGATCTTCGTGAACGACGTCGCCGCTCTCTCGCTGGAGCAGTTGGGACCGCGGTTCGAACATCATCCGTTCTTCCCAGAGCGGGTCAACACGGAGTTCATTGAGGTCCTCAATCGCACGCAACTGCGCATGCGCGTGTGGGAACGCGGTTCCGGGGAGACGGCCGCGTGCGGGACGGGGGCGTGCGCCGCGCTGGTCGCCGCGGTGCTGAATGACCGGGCGGACCACCGTGCCGTCGTGCAACTCAACGGAGGCGACCTTGACATCGAGTGGCGCAACGACAACCACGTGTTGATGACCGGGGCAGCCGAGGAGGTATTCAGCGGTGAGATTGACGTCTGAGATGCGGAGGGACGAATCCCATGTTTAGCGGCTCCATGGCAGCGATTGTCACACCGTTCCGTGATGGTCGCATTGACGCCGAAGCGCTCGAACGTTTGATCGAGCTGCAACTCGAGAATGGGACGTCGGCGATCGTTCCGTGCGGCAGTACGGGCGAGTCGGCAACACTCACACACGAGGAACACGCCGAAGTCGTGCGGCTGGCGGTCAAGTTCGTCCGCGGGCGCGTCCCCATCATCGCCGGAACGGGTTCCAACTCCACGAGCGAAGCGATCGCGTTGACCCAAGCGGCAAAAAACGCCGGGGCGACGGCGGCCTTGCTGATCTCCCCCTACTACAACAAGCCAACGCAGGAAGGCATCTTTCAACACTACCGAGCGGTCGCCGAGCACAGCCGCTTTCCCCTGATCGTGTACAACATTCCTGGTCGCACGGCTTCCAAGATCGAGGCCACGACGATCGCCCGGCTGGCAGCACTCGATGGCATTGTCGGACTGAAGGACGCGACGGGCTCGCTCGACGAGGTGCAAGAGGTCATCCGCCTCTGCGGTGACCAGATTGAGGTGTACTCGGGGGATGACTCCCTGACCCTGCCCATCATGGCTGTCGGGGGAGTCGGCGTCATTTCCGTGGTGGCGAACGTCGCACCGAAACACTCCGCGGACATGGTAAGCGCGTGCTTGAACGGCGACTGGGAGACGGCCCGACGCCTGCACTATCGCCTGCTGCCGCTGATCCGTGGCCTTTTCCTCGAAACCAACCCCATTCCAGTCAAGGCGGCGGTCGCCATGATGGGTCTGTGCCGTGATGAACTGCGTTTGCCCTTGTTAGCGATGTCGGACGGACCGCGCGCGAAGCTGCGCAGCGTTATGGTCGACTTCGGTTTGCTGGGGCTGGACTGAGCGCAGGGGGAGACACGATGGCTACCTCGATGATCGTGTGCGGCGCCGCCGGCCGCATGGGCCGGACCCTCATCAGCTTGATCACCCAAAACCCTGCCACCACGCTCGTTGGCGCCGTTGAGGCCGCTGGACACCCTGCGCTCGGTCAGGACGCTGGATTGGTGGCCGGCGTCGGTCCCCTGGGTGTTGCCCTTGGCGACGATCTTGCAGCGGTTGCACAAACGGAAACCGTCACTTTGGACTTCAGCACTGCCACCGCTGCCATGCTGCACCTCCAGACTGCCGTCCAACGCCGCAGTGCGATCGTCATCGGCGCAACGGGCTTCAGCTCCGAGCAAGAGGCGTTGGTCGAGCGATTGGCTCAGCAGACACGCACGGTCGTGGCGCCGAACATGAGCGTCGGCATCGCCGTGTTGCAGCGCCTTGTGCGTGCGGCGGCGAGCACCCTCGGAGCGGACTTCGATCCGGAAATCGTTGAAATGCATCACCGCATGAAGGTCGATGCGCCCTCCGGCACTGCCCTCGCGCTGGGACGGACGCTCGCGGATGCCACTGGCCGTGACTTCCCTGCCGATGCCGTGTACGGCCGCTCGGGCATGGTGGGGCAGCGGCAGCAGAAGGAGATCGGGATCCTCGCGCTGCGCGGTGGCGATGTGGTTGGCGACCACACGGTGATCTTCGCCGGCCTTGGCGAGCGCATCGAGCTGACGCATCGCGCACAGAGCCGTGAGTGCCTGGCGCGCGGGGCCATACGCGCCGGTCTTTGGCTCGCGGACCAGCCGCCCGGTCGCTATGGAATGAGTGACGTGCTCGGGATGCGCTGATCCGTGCCGTCGCCTGCCCGGGATCCTGGAACGAGATTCCACGTTCTCGGGTGCTTGCCGGAAGTTTTGCCCGATCCTGCTGCCACCCCGGAGAAGGTGTAGGCTGTGAGCGCGTGGGCTAGAAATTGCTGCCCAAAGGGGGGATTCTTATGTCCAGCGCGTCGCACATGGCTTACTCCGAAGCGGACATAGACAAAGCAAGAAACGCCATGGTGGACGATCTGCTTCATCGGC
>JAGDMS010000566.1 GCA_017860575.1 Deltaproteobacteria bacterium
CATGCAGGGCCGGGAACCATCGCCACCCTGAAGGTCGTCACGGAAGCATGGCGCCGGAGGTTGGCGCGACATTCCATTGTCGTCATGTCACCCCCGAGTCGATCTGCATTTGCAGACCTTCCTGCGGATGCGGGTTCTGTCACCACCCTCTGTGCCCCAGGTCAGCATCTACCCTATTCCACGACTGCAGCACCCGCCCGCCGGCAAGTTCCACCGACCGGAATCGAAGGCCAGTTATGGGCTTCGTCCGGGTGGCGAGCCGCCCCGGTCTGCCGCCTCCGTCTTCAGCCTGGCGACCTCGTGGCTGAGCTCCCGCACCCGGCGGCACATCGTCTCCACCAGCCGAAAGGCCAGCGTAGGATCCTCATTGATTCTCGAGAGGAAATTCTTCCGGTCCACGGTCAACACGCGGGCGTCACCGAGCGCGCGCACGGTAGCGGATCGCACGTCGTGCTCGAACACGGCCATCTCGCCGATCAGTTCGTCCTTCCCGACGACCCCGATCCGGGTCTGCCTTCCTTCATTCTCCAGCAGAATTTCGACCTTGCCCTCCTGGATCACGTACATGGCGTTTCCGATGTCTCCTTGCCGGACGAGTATCTCGCCATCGCGGTAAAGCGTTCCGAGTTCGCCCTGGCTCATGATCGCACCTCCGCTTTCAGAGGAAGCCCCTCCTGTCCGGCCGAGGCCGCGACTGCCCATGCCAGCCGCAGGAGAAACCCCGGGTGGAGCATTCTGCCGAAGATGTCGCGGTACGGTGCGGTCCCTGAGAACATGTCCCACAGGATTCCGCTCAGTCGGCGCGCCTCTCCCGATTGCCGCTGCTCGGCCCTGACGGCGCGCAGCAGCGCCTTCCGCAGCAGCCGGTTGTGCTGCACCAGTCTGGTGAAGCGAAACGTAATTCTCCCCAGCACATTGTCTCTGGCGACGGTGCGGCAGACGGGCCGGTAATGCCGTCGGAACGCCGCTTCCGATATGCCGCCGAACACGGCGGCGCGTGCGGCGGACTTCGCGGTGCGGTAGGCGGCGCCGATGCCGTCCTTGTACAGCCGCGTGATGCCGCAGTCGCCGATGAACAGCAGGCGGTCGGCGTATGGCTGGTCCACACCTTTGACATTGATGCGCGGAAGGCACTGGCATGAGCGCTCGGAGGCCTTCCACCCCGGCGGCATGACCGCCCGCACCTGCGGCGTACCGGTGAATTCGTCACCGAGGGCGCTGTCGATATCCTCTCCCAGCAGGCACAGGGTGACATAGTCGCCCTTCGGAATCAGCGCGGCGAACTCGAGCCGGGGCAGGTCGAGGAGAAAGACGTGCATCGAGTTGCCGAGGCTCTCGCTAATCACGTTCTCGCCCAGGCGGTACTCCCAAATAAGCGTCTTCGTCGTCTCCGGGCGGCGATAGCCGACATCGAGTTTCTCGAACAGCTTCAACGTTGGGGAGTTCACGCCGGTAGCAACCACCATGAGGTCGTACAAGCGCGCCTCGGCGCCGCGAGCTTTGAGCCAGGGGCGTCCGTTCTGCCAGCCGACGTCCTCGACTCGGGCGGCGACGTGCTTTGCGCCCCGTGCGAGCGACTGCTCAAGCAGGTAGCGATCGAAGCTTTGCCATTTCCGCTCAGCAACGTCCCGCGGTCCGGCACCGCGGTGGACCGCACCGATCCGCATCTCGTGCAGCGGCAGCTCTATCCGCGCGCTGCCGACGTCGGTGTGAAGCACGTAGGAGTCGATCCCCCGCTGAACCACGGACGGTGGCAGGTTGATGCCCTCCACGGCCAGATTCTGGACCAGCGACTCGGAGATGATCCCGCCGCACATGTTGCAGCCCTGCGGTCCGGGCTGGAGGAAGTCACGCGCCTCGTAGAGATCCACCTCGAGCGCCAGGCCGGCGTGCTCGCAAAGCTGAAGGACGAAATACGAGAAGAACGAGCCTGCAGGGCCGGCGCCTATGACGGCGACGCTTGAGCCATCAACGAGCCGCAGGTTCCCCGACGCATGCGTCTGCGGAGCCGTTGTGGTCATGGGCATCGGCGACTCCTGTCGGCCTTACCCGCTATGCCTCCGGCAGCTTCCCCGAGGCCGGTGCGGTGAGGCTCTCCGCACTCTGCCCCAAGCTGTATAGGATGCCGCGAAAAACCAATTTGTGGAAGGACCAATGCGCGTCCCACTAGATTGCGCCAAGCAGACCAGCCGCCCATGGTCGGGCATTGGTGACCAGAACCGCTGTGGAGGACGCGCGGCGCCATGCAATCACCCCCTATCCTTTTAGCCGTAGGATGTTGTACGCGGTGACCGGGCGATGGAAGCCCTTGAGCGAGAATTCGCCGATTGCCTCGGCCTCCACGAGGTCCTCTATCGTCCAAAGAAAGCGCCGGGGTGCCAAGATCTGGCCCGGTCCGGCCTCGGCACACAGTCGAGCGGCCAAATTGGTGACGGACCCGATCGCGCTGTAGTCCCACCTGCCTTCAAAGCCGATTGCGCCAATCGTCGCAAAGCCCTGCGCGATGCCCAT
>JAGDMS010000567.1 GCA_017860575.1 Deltaproteobacteria bacterium
GGGAGCGACGCTGGACGAGATTACGTGGGTGGTAACAGCCTACGTGTTCGCCAACGTCATTGTCGTGCCCATGACGAGCTGGCTGGCAATCGTCTTCGGACGGCGCAACTACTTTGTGGGTTCCATCATTTTGTATTCCCTGTCGCTTCCTTCTTCTGCGGCAACGCGTCGACCTTATGGCAACTGGTCCTGTTCCGCTTCTTGCAAGGTGTCAGCGGTGGGGCGCTGCTGTCGACCTCGCAATCGATCCTGATCGAAACGTTTCCGCCGGCGGCAGACTCGCTGCGGTCGGATCAGGTAACGCAGGCCGAGCGGCGGAGGCCGGGCCAGTGATCGCCTTCGACGCTGGGTACCCCTCCCGAACGTGGCGTCGGCTTGCGCGCCTCAGCTGCGATCCACTCGCAGCCGAGTCAGCCGGCAATGCGCGATCAGCCAGCGTCCGCTCAGCTTAACGTATTCTTCATGATAGTGACCGTAGCCGACCAACGTGTGCAGTGGCCCGCCCGCGGGCCAGCATAGTACGTCCTCCATGGCCCAGATGCCCCGAGCCGTCGTCTCCGACAGCACTTCGATCTCGGGCGTGTGGCCGTGATGGACGGTGACCACGTGGTCCACGTGGCGGCGCACATGGGCAGCAATCGCTGCGGACCCATGTACGACAGCCCCGCCCTGGGTGGATGTCGTATCGAGAACCGCGTCCTCTGCGTAGGTGGCGGCGTAGCCGTCCCAGTCCTTGGTATCCAGGCACCGGAAATAGCGGGCCTTCAGTTGTTTGATCGCCTCAATTGCCAGCAGTCGCTCGATGTCGTTCATTGCTCCAGCCTCCGCGTGACCTCATTACGGGACGAACGTTAGGGCATTCGTGGCCGAGACGCTATCGGGTGATACCCCATGCGCGGCAAGCCCGTCAGCAGCACTGCCGACAGCGCGAGCGCCACAATAAAGATATCGAAGACCATCTGGTACGAGCGCGTCTGGTCGAAGATGAATCCGGCAAGTGGTGAGGCGACCATGGTCATCGGCATGAGGACGGGACTCATAAGGCCCCTGACCCGACCGAAATTCTCCGCCCCGAAGACCCTCCCGACCATGGCACTCCACAACGGCACTATGCCGCCCGCCGACGCTCCAAATACCAAAGTGGCCACGCGCAGCGGCCACACGGAGTGTCCGCTCCGGAAGACAACCAACGCGACACACACGCACACGATGGATACCGCCAAGGCCAACCGCAGATCCATCCGATCCGCGATCACGCCGAAGAGCAGATTGCCGACCATTGTGGAAACCGCCACGATGGCGATGAGGCCGGTCGCCTGCGAGAGCGTCAGCCCTTCTCCGAGCGCATAGGGCACCATATTGTTCATCACCGCGGTGAGCACGGCCAACGACACGCCCACCGGAAGGATGATCGCCCAAAAATCCTGGCGCTGCAGGACCGACCGGGCGGTGAGTTGTCCCCCGGACGCAGCATGGACCGATGCCGGTGGGGGGGCGTCCCCGCCTTCAGGGTCCAAGCCTTTGTCCCCGGGCCGATTGACGACGAGCAACCAGACAGGAGGCAGCGTCACCACAAGCGCGATCACCGCGGCAAGGCGTGAGGCCATACGCCAATCGAAGGCGGTGATGAAGTATTGCATCAACGGAGGAAAGAGGAACCCACCCAACGGGGTTCCCATCGCCGCGATGCCCAGCGCGGTTCCACGCCGTGTCGTAAACCAACGCGTGACGAGTGTCGAGGCGGTCAGCGGTCCGAGCAGGAGCTGAGCCACGGACATGAAAGCCGCGTAGCACAGAACCACCTGCCACACCGCGGTTGCGAACGACATCACCCCGAAACCGAGGGCCAGGAAAGTCACTCCGGTAGCCATTAAGGTGCGCATTGAACCGCGATCTGCCTTGGGGCCGAGCCAGGGAGCCAACAAACTCGAGAACACGAGGCAGCATGTGATCCCGAGCATCATTTCAAAGCGGCTGGCGTGGAACTCTTGCTCGAGCGGCACCACCATCACGCTGTAGGAGAAGTTGATAATGCCCGCCCCGACCCCTTGCGTGATCAGTGTAACCAGTACGAGCCACCAGCCATAAAAGAGGGACGGTCGGCCCGAGACCGCCTGAAGTTCTTGCATCAGCTTCGGTTGGCCTCCCACGGCTGCCATATCAACTCCGTCTGAAAGATCTCAGTTTCATCGTGATCACCGATCCACCTGTAGGGGCGGACCTGCGTGTCCGCCCAGATCGAGTGGGCATAGACGGTCGACGTGGTGCACATCGTCGACCTGGCGCGGAGCTGGGCCGGGTCGTACACGCAGGTGCACCCCTACAGGGCAAACCTGATCAGCATCTTTCGCAACTTGCGCGTTTATCGCTTCATCTCCGTCGCTTCACCCGGCTGCCGGAAATGAAAAATGGTCGTTATCGCCTTTATCTTCCACCGCCCGTCTTCCTTGACGTATTCTTCTTCGTAACGACCGCCGGTTCGCGAGGCTGATTTGTCTGCCGCCTCGATTC
>JAGDMS010000568.1 GCA_017860575.1 Deltaproteobacteria bacterium
GCCGTGCTGGACACTTAAGTAGTTACCTGAGCATTAAGCTGTAACCATCTGATACTAAACATAGTAATCACTGCTTTTTGACATTATAGTGATAGTGTCAAACAGACGGGGAAAGAAGGATCAAAAAGTGGCCGGGCGGAAAGTCGAATCTGAAATCGTTCCTTTCGAACCCTTCGACGTGGTTTCGCTTCGCTCGAACCTCGATGGGTCTGCTGGTACCAATCGGGCACGCGCCACTGCTTGCCAGATCTCCACACAGAACGACGTTGACGCGCTCAAGGCATTTCTGGCTCGATATGCCGACAAACAGACCACGTTCAACAACTTCCGCAAGGAGGTCGAACGGCTCTTCCTTTGGGCGACGCGCCAGCTTGGAAAGACCCTGTCCTCCTTAACTCACGAAGATTTGTTGGCCTATCAGCGGTTCTTGGGTGACCCCAAGCCGCTTGCCCAGTGGATCAACGCCAATCGCAAAGTTCCGCGGGAGCATCGGGACTGGCGTCCCTTCAGCGGTCCGCTATCGCCGTCCAGCCGGCGCCAAGCCTTCGTCATCCTGAACGTCATGTTTGCGTGGCTTGTCAACGCAGGTTACTTAGCCGGTAATCCGCTGTCCCTCAGTCGGCAGAGATCACGAAAGACGCCGCCTCGGGTCACGAGGTACCTAGACGACGAGCTCTGGGCTTGTGTCAAACAAACCATCGACCGGATGCCACGAGAGACGGAGAGGCAACGAGCGCACTACTTCCGTACTCGGTGGCTGTTCACCCTGCTCTATCTCGGCGGGCTTCGCGTCTCGGAAGTGTGCGAGAACACTATGGGCGCGTTCTTTGCGCGCCGCGATCAGGACGGCGAGGAACGATGGTGGTTGGAGGTTGCCGGCAAGGGAGACAAGACGAGGCTAGTTCCAGCGACAGGTGAACTGATGATCGAATTAGCCCGCTACCGTCGTGAGTCGGGCCTCGCACCGTCGCCAACACCAGGAGAGGACACGCCGCTGATACTGCCGCTCGGCAAGCCTCGCAGACCGTTAACGCGGGCAGCGCTTCATCTCATTTTGAAGGAAGTCTTCCTCCGCGCTTCGGACGAAATGCGCCGGCGCGCGACTGAGTACGTTCCTCGCGCTGATCAACTCGCCCGGGCCTCTGCACATTGGCTCCGGCACACGGCCGGGTCCAGGATGGCCGATGGTGCACTGGATCTGCGGCACGTTAGAGACAACCTTGGGCACGAGTCGCTCAAGACGACCAGTCGGTACCTACACTCGGACGACGATCGCCGTCACAAAGAGACTCAACAGAAACACCGAATCAACTGGTGACCGGCAGTGGAGTCCGCCACCGCCCTTCCCTACAGCGGACATTCGCACTTCCGAGAACGGCCACTAGCGGAAGTTCCACGGCCGCCTCAGAATCGCCTCAAAGCGGTCATGCCACAGCCAACTCCATCGTGAAAAGTGGTAATCAAGGTCGACTGTTGTCGGTCGTCACCCAAGCGGTGGTCCAAGCCATCGCATTGGTCCTCGTGGGATGCGCAGCCAGCGGTCCGGTCTTGATTCGCGGAGAGTTGGCGTCCCGAGAACGTATTGCCTTGACGGCCGAAAGCGTCGCCATCGTCGAACTCACTCGGGCCGAGGATGGCCTTGTCATCGCCGAACAGCGACTTCCCCTCGCGGGCCGACAGTTTCCGGTGCCTTTCGAACTGCAGGCACAACGCGCAGCGATCGAAGGTGGTGCCAGCTACCTTGTGCGCGGTGCCATCGCCTTGAACGGTAGGACCCGCTGGCTCAGCGATCCAGTCGAAGTGCGTGCGCAGCCCGGCCCCATCAACGTCGGTACGTTGATACTGAAGCCCTACGAGCCCGTGGCGTTCAGTTCGCCGCTGGTCTGTGGTGACCGAAAGGCGAGCGTTGGCGTCGGTCGAAGCGGGCAGCGGGAATTCTTGCAGCTCACCGTCGGAGGAGAACGCTTCGAGTTGTACGAAACGATCACAGCCTCCGGGTCGCGGTACGAGGCGGTCGATGACGCAAGGACCTACGTCTGGTTCAAAGGGCAGCGTGCCACCCTCACGGTGCGCGGCGTGACATATCCCGAGTGCGTGGTCGCCAACTAGCACGCCACTCCCAAGGTGAGCGGAGCTGCGCGATGATTCAAAACGATGTTCAGTAAGGCGTTGGCCAATTGCTGACGGAGCGGTTGTTATCCAGAATCGCCACATAGCAGATCTAGTGACATGGACGAGAAACCCACACCCGAAGAGACGGCCCGGTGGCAGCGCCGCTTCGCAAGTCAGGCAAACAACCGAGCATGGACGTTGGCGGAGGCCGTGTCGCGGACGGCCGAAGTAGACGAAGAGATGGTGCAGGCGGCGCATGCCGCAATGCACTTCTGGAAGATCGTCGGCACCGACAACAACCGCGCGCATGCGGCCCAGTTGGTCGCCCATGTCTACGCGTTGCTCGGCCTCCCCGGGACTGCAGCCCATAACTAGCGAAGTCGCAGCCGGTCTTCTTT
>JAGDMS010000270.1 GCA_017860575.1 Deltaproteobacteria bacterium
GTTCGGCGCCTTGCACTGCGCCTCCAACAACGCGGCGGTCGGCGCCGGTTTTCACCTGCTGACGGACCTCAAGAAGAAGGCCTGGGACGGCTCGCTCAGCGTCACCCTCACCGGCGTCTGGTTGTGCATGAAGTACGAAATCCCCGCCATGCTGGCCAGCGGCGGCGGCGCCATCGTGAACATCGCGTCGTCGTCCGCGTTGAAAGGCGAAGCCCTACAAGCCGCCTACGCCGCCGGCAAAGGTGGCGTGCTTTCCCTTACCAAGACGGCGGCGGCCGAGTATGCCCAACGGAGAATACGGGTGAATGCGGTGTGCCCCGGGGGCGTCCGCACACCGGGCATCGACCACTATTTTCGTAAGAACCCCGATGTCTATGAAAGGACCGTGGCCACGCATGCGATGCGGCGCCTGGCGGAGCCGGAGGAGATCGCGGACGCGGTCACCTACCTGTGCTCCGATCGGGCCTCGTTCGTCACCGGCCATGCCATGCTTGTCGACGGCGGCGCCGCGGTGAACCCGCATGCGCTGTAGGTGGTCAACGATACGTTGTTCGGTTGTTCGTTGTTAGGCTGCGAGGTCGAAATGCACGAGACACATAGCAACCTAACAACGTAACAGCCAACAACCTGAATTCCGGTTGGTTGAAGGAGATTAGCGTCGATGTCATCCATGGTGTTGGTTGAAAAACGCGATGCCGTCGCGATCATCACCCTGAACCGGCCCGAGGCCATGAACGCCTTGTGCCTGGAACTCCGTCTCGCGTTCAGTCAGGCATTTCGCGACATCCAGGCGGATCCCGCCATCCGTGTAGCCATTCTCACCGGCACCGGACGGGCCTTTTGCGGTGGCATGGATCTGAAGGAGCTGGCCAGCGGGGCACCAGAGGCCAGAGGCGGCGGCGCCGCGGGCGGCTGGGATATGGCCGACGCCATGGCGGCCTTTGAAGGTCCGATCATCGCCGCCGTGAACGGCTATGCAATCACCGCGGGCTTTGAGATGGCCCTAGCCTGCGACTTCATCATCGCTTCCACAGACGCGAAATTCGCCGACACGCACGCTCGCGTTGGCATGATGCCTGGCTGGGGATTGAGTCAGCGGCTTCCGCGCCTGATCGGAATCGCTCGCGCCAAGCAGCTCTCCTTCACGGGCAACAGCATCACCGCTGCTCGCGCCTACGAGTGGGGTCTGGTGAACGAAGTCGTCGCCCCCGACGATCTGCTCCCGACCTGCAGGACGGTGGCCGCCGACATGGCGTCGACGGTCCCCGCGGTGCTCCGAGGCTACAAGCGGCTGATCGACGAAGGCTACGGCATGCCCTTTGCGGAAGCCATGCGCCACGAGGTGGCTGTAGCCCAAGAGTTCGCTCGTCGAGTGGTGGTCGAGGGCATCGCGGCGCGCCGGGAGGGCGTGCTCGCGCGCGGCCGTACGCAGAGCAAGGCAACGCGCGAGGATTGAGGCGGTCTGCCGCCGCTAGATGTTTCGGAACAAACTCTGAGAGAAAGGTCGCACCCCTGATGGCCACCTTAGTGATGCGCTTCGATTTCCGCTCGCCGACGTTCGGGAGGCCGATGGCTGATCTCTACGCCGCGGCGCTGGACATGGCTGTGTTCGCCGAGCAGCACAGCTTCCACACGGTGTTCGTCTCCGAGCACCACATGTCGGAAGACGGCTACCTGCCCTCGCCGCTGGTTATGGCTGCCGCCATCGCGGCTCGCACGTCACGGATCAACGTCACCGTCTCCGCCCTGCTCGTGCCGCTGTACGACCCCATCCGCCTCGCCGAGGATCTCGCCGTCCTCGACCATCTCAGCCGCGGCCGCGTCTCGCACGTCGTGGCGATCGGGTACCGGCCGTTGGAGTACGCAGCGCTGGGGCGCAACTTTGCGCGACGCGGCCGCACTCTGGAGGAGCACATTGCGCTCATGCGCCGCGCCTGGACCGGAGAGCCGTTCGAACACGAGGGACGCCGGATCCTGGTGCGCCCCGTGCCTTATACCCTGCCGCACCCGGTGCTGTTCTGTGGAGGCAGTTCCATTGCCGCAGCCCGTCGTGCCGCACGACTCGATCTTCCCTTCTATCCGCAACGCCGTGATAAAGCGGTTAGGGATGCCTATCACGACGAACGGACACGCCTGGGCCTCCCGCGTGGGCAGGTGATACCACCGCCTACACCGCCCTTGTACGTGTTCGTGTCCGAGGACCCGGAAGCAACCTGGGCTCGCATCGGCGAGCACCTGCTGCACGATGCCCGCGGGTACGCGGCCTGGCATCTGGAAGCCGGACTCGATTCGGCAGCTTTGGAACCCGGGGACTCGGTCGCCGCTTTGCGTCGCGGCTCGGTGTACGCGGTGCTCACCCCCGAGGACTGCGTCGCGCTCCTCCTGAAGCGGCCGGTGTTGAGCGTTCACCCGTTATGTGGCGGCCTCCCTCCGGAGGTTGGCTGGGAGACGCTCCATCTCATCGCCACCAAGGTCCAGCCGGCGCTCACCGAGGCAACACGAGGCGCCGACGCGGCCGGCCAAAACATGTGATCGCGAAGTTGAGCACATGGCGGACCGTCAGGGATATGGCTCTGAAAACATCCGCACAAGGCGACGGCCTCGCTCTGCAGCATGGGAATGCCGTCCAAGCTCATGGTGACCGGAGGCAACGTCGACCGCGCACCGCTCGCACTATACTTCATCGACACCCATGATCATGTTATTGGCGGGGTACGCAACACAGGCCTTGCCATCTGCTTGCACGGCCAGTGAGTCCATCCGAGTGCTGGCTACGCGCAGAGCCACGGCATGCCAGCCTCCCGGCAAAGCAACACGCCTGCCGCAGCTAATATAACAGTTGATAGATTTAGTGGGCTATGCTAATCGGGGGCCAACGGAGGACACGATCCACGGCATCAAAGGACAAGGCGATTCCACCGTGGCGGAGCCGCGCCCCGTCGAGTGGCTGCTCCATCACCAACAGGAGGTAGGCAGGAATGCGGCCGGTGTATTTCGATCGGTATCCTACCATTCACTTCGAGCGCGACGCGCAGGGGATTCTGCTCATGCGGCTACACACCAACGGTGGCCCGGTGGTGTACGCGTCGCAGAATCACAGCGACTGGTGCGCGGCCTTCTACGAGGTCGGCGCCGACCGCGACAACCAGGTGGTCATCCTCACCGGCACCGGAGATGCCTTCATCAACCGCTTCGGCTGGGACAAGCCCAACAGCGGCCCTGCCGATTGGGACGTGATTTATTGGGAGGGCCGGCGTATGCTGCGCAACCTGCTCGATATCGAGGTGCCGGTCATCGGGGCGGTGAACGGTCCCGCCACCATCCACGCCGAGCTCGCCGTCCTCTCCGATATCACACTGGCGGCGAGCACGGCCACGTTCCAGGATAAACCGCACATCCCGTTCGGCACCGTCCCCGGCGACGGCGTCCACGTCGTCTGGCAGGAGCTGCTGGGGATCAATCGGGGCCGCTACTTTTTGCTGACCGGCCAGAAGCTGTCGGCGCAACAGGCCCTGGAACTCGGCGTGGTCAACGAAGTGCTGCCGCCGGAGCAGCTGCTGCCGCGAGCCTACGAACTGGCGCGGCAACTCGCGGCGTTGCCACCCCTGACCCGACGCTATTCGCGTGTTGCACTCACGCACCGGATGAAACGTCTCATGGACGAGGCGCTGGGTTACGGCCTGGCCCTCGAGGGCTTGGCGGCGTTGGATACGCTTCGACCTCCCGGCGCAAACGAGAGTGGGGGGAACTCGAAATGATCGTCGATCTGAGCAGCAAGGTCGCCATTGTTACCGGCGCGGCGCGCGGGATCGGCGCCGTGTATGCAAAGGCGTTGGCGCAGAGCGGCGCGCAGGTGGTCGTGGCGGACATCGATGCCAGTGGGGCGGAAGAGACCGCGGCCGCGCTGCGCGCAGTCGGCCGTGTGGCGCATGGATTCGGCGTCGATATCGCCGATCCGGAACAGACGCAGAAGATGGCCGCGTTCGCCCAGTCGCAGTGCGGCGGGATCGACATTCTGGTGAACAACGCCGCGTTTATGAAGCCGGTGAACGCGCCGCTGCTGACGTATCCGCTGGAGCTGTGGCGCGCCACCCTGGACGTGAACGTCAGCGGCACGCTCCACTGCATTCGCGCCGTGGCGCCGCTGATGATCGAGCGCGGCGGCGGCAGCATCGTCAATCAGACATCGGTCGGCGCGTTCGAAGGCGGCCACGCCTACGGCATCAGCAAGCTGGCCATCCAGGGCATGACGGTGTGGTTTGCACAGGAGTTGGGCCGCAAGGGCATCCGGATCAATTGCCTGGCGCCGGGGATGATCAATACGCCGGCGGGGGACGCCTCGCGCCCGCCCGGAATGGTGAAGGGCTTGACGCCCACGATCCCGCTGAAGCCGCTGGGGGAGCCCGAGGACCTGGTCGGTACGTTGCTGTATCTCGTCTCCGACGCCTCGGCGTGGGTAACGGGACAGACCATCCGCGTCGACGGCGGCTGGATCAAGCGCGTCGCCTGAGCGGCCGCCCGCGACGACCGCGGTACGGTTGAGGCCAAGGGGTGGCAAGCGTAGACAGGAAGGCGATTGGCTGAGCGTGACACCGGTACCAAAGGGAGGTAAGCGTCCCGACGCAGGTTACGATCACGGAAGATGCAGGCGGTGCCGGGCTTGGCGGCACCGAAACGAATCAGGGAGGATCCGATGAGTGGCGACATTTACGAACGGCTGAGACGACACGTCAACGCAATCGGCACCGGGTTTGCCGCAACGACCACGGGAGTGGAGATGCGGTTCTTGCAACGGCTGTTCACCGAGGAAGAAGCGGAGACGTACCTGCATCTCACCGAGAATCTCGAATCGCCCGAGCAAATCGCGCAGCGGGATGGCCTCGATCCGGAACGCCTGGCCGTGACCCTCAACACTATGACTGAAAAGGGGCTCGTATTCCCCAAACGGGTCGGCGAGCGACGCTACTACGCTGCCGCCCCGGCGTTCCATGGCATCTACGAGCACCAGGTGACGCGGATGGATCCGGAGCTGGCGCAGATCATGGAGGATTACGTCTGGGCGGAGAAGGTCCCCGAAGCGCCGCCGCCGGGGCGCGAGGTACTTGCTGGCTTCCCCCTGCGCACGATTCCGGTGGAGACGCCGATCGGCGTGTCCCGGCCAATCGCGCCATATGAGGACGTCAAAGAGATCATCCGGAACCAAGATCGCATCGCAGTGGCGAAATGCTACTGCACCGTACAGCAGCAAGCGTTGGGGCATAAATGCAATCAACCGGACGAGGTGTGCCTGCTGCTGGGATTCTACGCCGACTACTACGTTGATACGGGATTGGGGCGGCGCATCACCCAGGATGAAGCGCTCGAGATCCTGAATCGAGCGGAAGAGGCCGGCCTGGTGCACCAGATTCCCAACAGCACCGACCCGGCGGCGATCTGCAACTGCTGCCCCGACTGCTGCGGCCAGCTGCGCATCCTCAAGATGCTGCCTAATCCGGCCGCGTTGGTCACGACCGATCACTTCGCCACGGTGGATCGGGATCTCTGTACCGGCTGCCAGCTCTGTGTCGACCGCTGTCGGTTCAACGCCATCAGCATGTCCGCGGAATCGCTGGCGGACGTCAATCGCGAGCGCTGCATTGGCTGCGGCCTCTGCGTCAGCTCCTGTGTCGTCGACGCCATCGTGCTGGCGGTCAAGCCCGAAGCCGAACGAAGGGAGCCTGGCTATACGACGCCGTTCATGCGGTCCTCACAAGATATCGAGAGCACGATCCGCTGAGCCGCTCCGCGCCAGACGCAGCGGTGGCACTGCACGCGGCGGCGCCGATCGCGGAAGACGATTACCAGCACCGCTTCGCTGCGCACGAGCACGAAAGTCGTCACATCTCGAGCAAGCGCAATTCAGCGGTGTTCTCGGATCAGAATCTGCACCGCTCTGCCCTCTCTGGGATCACAGATAAAGCGGGTAGCCCCCGCTGACCTTGATCGTCTCTCCCGTGATGAAAGATGACTCGCCGGAACACAAGAAGAGCATTGCGCTGACGATGTCGCGCATCTCGCCCTGCCGGTGGATGAGCTGGGAGTTATTGATGATGTGGTCGATCATGGTCTGCGGGAGATGCTCCATCGCGCTCTCCGTCGCCATGAGGCCCGGGGAAATCGCGTTGACGCGAATCGAATCCGGCGCCAGCTCCGTTGCCAGCGCGATGGTGAGGCCGCGAACCGCGAGCTTTGACACCGAGTACGGTGTAATGCACATGTGCCCGGCCATCGACGCGATGTTGAGCACCACGCCCCCGCCGCGTGCGGCCATGGATCGACGGCATGCCATCGTGCAGTTGACGATCCCAATGACGTTGACGTCGAAGAGCTCGCGCAGCTTCTGGCGCTCGAGCGCACCGAACGGCTGGTTGTACGCCAGCAGGTGTAGGCCCGCGTTGTTAATCAGCACGTCGATCCCACCGAAGCGATCGACGGCGGCGGCCACGGCAGCTTCCACACGTTGCTCGTCGGCCACGTCGCACTCCACCGCTATCGCGGCGTGACCGTCCGCTTCGAGTGCCTGCGCGCTGGCGCACCCACTCTGCCCGTCAATGTCGGCAATGACGATCGCCGCGCCTTCGGCTGCCAGCGCCTTCGCAAACGCCCGACCGAAACCTACCGCTCCACCGGTGATAAAAGCAACCTTGTCTCTGAATCGCATCACCATGTCCTGCGTGCGCATTCGCTCCGCTTCGCTCAGGATGTCTTGGCAGGTGGACGCGTCAGGGCGTCGAACCGCTCGTCGCCGAAGATCCGGCGGTATGCACGCCGGCGCACGCAGGCCAGTCCCATGCCACCTAACGGAGAGTGGCGCGCCTTACTTCACGTGCAATTCGACGCGGCGGTTCTGGGCGCGCCCGTCGGCGGTGTCGTTGGAGGCCACCGGCTTCGACTCACCCATGCCCTCCGCCGTGATGCGCGATCGCGCGATCCCG
>JAGDMS010000271.1 GCA_017860575.1 Deltaproteobacteria bacterium
ATCGAGACCTGGATCGAGTACAAGATGGCCAACGAGGTCAGCGCCATGCGCCTGCGCCCCCATCCCCACGAATTCGCCCTCTACTTCGACGTCTGAGCAACCACCCCACGGTCTTTCCGTGTCACGCGACGGGCGCACCACGGTGCACCCGTCGCATTTTGGCAGGGGATGCCGTTCCGCCACTCAGCGTTGCGGCTCGATGTGAAACCGCGGAAAACGGATCCGGCGGCCGCGGCATTTCGGGCAACCGCTGGGCCTTGTAAAGCGCTGTCGCCGCCTGAACTCGAAGCCACAATCGAGGCATGCCGCCGGGTCGATGCGCAGCTCTTCCCCGGTGTGTTTGAGCGATCGGCTGAGGTGCTCCAGATGCGACGCGACGTCATGCTCTGGGATGCCGACGAGTCTCGACACATCGTGGGCCGTAACCGGTCCGTCGAGCAGGGCTCGATGAATGCTCGCACGCACGGACAGGTGTCGCTCCATCTCTCGCCTCTTCCAGGCACCGCGCCCCTCGCGGGTGTCTCCGCTGCTCGACTTTAGCACGAGAAGTGACTACTTACAGGAGCAGCGGTTGCCGTGCCAAGTGCGCAACGACGCAGGAGGGGAATGTGGGCAACAGACACCCTGCCATTGCAAGCCGCCCCGTCGTGAGTGTAATTCTCGCCCCAGGTGCATGGGCTGCGGTATGCTGCTTCATTGGTTTGATAGGGCTTGCTGGGTGCCAGATGCCTTCCTCCGACCTTAACGCCCCCGCGGATTTCACCACCGCACGCGCGCGGTTGCTGGCGGAGTTGCGTGCCGAGGGTATCACCGACGCCCGCGTGCTGCGCGCGCTGGAGCAGGTGCCGCGACAGGAATTCGTCCGTCCGGAAGACCGCAGCCGGGCCTTTGACAATCGTGCCCTCCCAATCGGCGGCGGCCAGACGATTTCCCAGCCCTACATCGTCGCCATCATGACTCAACTGGCGGAACTGCATAGCGGTGACCGTATGCTCGAGATCGGAACCGGTTCGGGCTACCAAGCGGCCGTCCTTGCGATGCTCACGGTCGAGGTGTACTCGATCGAGATCGACCCCGTCTTGGCTGACGCCGCCCGCGAGCGGTTGACGCGTTTGGGCTACCGCAACGTGACTGTCCGCGCCGGCGACGGGTTTTACGGATGGGAGGAAAAGGCCCCGTTCGATGCCATCCTTGTCACCGCGGCGGCACCGCGGATTCCCGAGCGTCTGGTCGCGCAATTGAAGGTCGGAGGGCGCCTGGTGATGCCGCTCGGTGACGGCGCCTACCAGACCCTGATCCGCGGCCGCAAGACCGAGAGCGGACTGGCCGTCGAACGCTTTGATGACGTGCTCTTCGTTCCAATGACCGGCGCCATCCGGTCGCGGACGCCGTAAGCGCGTGTACCCCGGGGGGGCCGCCGCTCAGTCGCGTCGGGGCAACCCAACCGTTTCACCAGCAAGATCGCTGCCGGCATCGAGGCACAACAGGCGGACCCGCCCGGTCGACACGATCTGGCCGGCCTCATTCCGTGCGGTCGCTTCCCAGATCTGTGACCGGCGGCCGCGCGTTACGGGCGTAGCCGTCAGGCGCACACGCCCACTGCGTACCGCGCGGATAAAGCTGGTATGATTTTCCACACCCACCACCGACTGTCCGCGCGGCATGGCAACGAGGGCCGCCCCAATCGAGCAGGCGGACTCGACCGCCGCGCAGTGCGTGCCGCCGTGAACGATACCGTGGGGCTGCAGATGCTTCGCCCCGATGTCGTACTCGATGATCACCTCATCTGCCGATGCGTGGATGCAGCGGAAATCGAGCGCCGCGTCGAGGCCGGTGCTCTTTCCTGGCAGCGGGTCGCGTGCCTTCTCATGTGCCATCGTGAAGCCTCGGCGGCTGGACAATTACCCGGAGCGGGCGGGTCGACGTGCTCAGGTGTCTTTCCTGACGGGCGTGTAGATCGTCGTTGGCAGCGGGGTCACCTTTCCGCCCCCGTCGGCAACCGGATGGATTTTGCTGCAACCGCGCTTTTCCACCTCGTCAATCCGAATGACGGCATGCAGCGGGATGTACGTCCGCTCGACGCCGGAAAACTCCCGCTGCAGGGCTTCCTCGGACGGATCCACCACGACAGTCGTCTTCTCACCGAAGAGCAGTCCCTCGACCTCCACGAAACCGAACAAGGTCCCCTGGCTCACGCTTTTGGCGTACACTTCATAAACCTTGCCCTGGTTGGCGAACACGACCTTGTAAATGCGCTTCTTGCTTGCCATGCGGTCCGAACCCTAACTGAAATTGGTCCCAAAATCGACGTTCGCTGGCGGACGGCTGGTTGACCCGTTCGCCCTTGGGCGTCATGCTGAAGTTGCGCCATGTCAGGCGACGAGCAATGTGGCGTCTTACGAAGGGAGCGCAAGAGTCATGCAAGTGATCGTCGATCTGTGCGTCGTGCCCGTCGGGGTGGGGGTGTCGCTCTCCCCCTACGTGGCCGCATGCGAGCGGGTATTGAAGGACGCGGGCCTCGAGATTCGTCTCCACGCCTACGGCACGAACATCGAGGGGGAGTGGGAAGCGGTGTTCGCCGCGATTAAGAAATGCCATGAAGCTGTCCATGCCATGGGCGCACCGCGAATCACCACCACGATTAAGCTCGGCACCCGCACCGATCGCCGCCAGACCATGGACGAGAAGGTGCGCAGCGTCGAGAGCAAGCTCTAGCGGATTGCGTTGCCGCGCCGGCTGTGGAATACGGCGGTGTCGGCACCGCGAGACCGTGCGGCACACGTCGCATCGTTGACAAGGAGTCCCTATGAAAGTGTACCACTGCGCCCAGACCCGTTCCGTCCGCGTTCTCTGGCTCCTCGAAGAGCTGGGCGTCCCCTATGACTTGGTGCAGTTTGATTTTACTCCGGAGAACTTGAAGAAACCTGAGTTTCTACGGATCAGCCCGCTCGGAAAGGTACCGGTGATCCAGGATGGCGAGCTGACCATGTTCGAGTCAGGCGCGATCGTCGAATACATCCTTGAAAAGTACGGCAACGGACGGCTGGCGCCGGCTCCCGGTACACCGGCACGGGGGCGGTTCCTGCAGTGGATCCATTTTGCCGAGGCCACCGCAAGCCCGCCCTTCAGTGAGATGGCGCAACACACGATGGTTAAGCCAGAGGCGGAACGGATTCCGGCAGTCGTCGCCGATGCGCACGGTCGCGCTGTTGCTATGGCGGGCGTGGTCGAGCACGCCCTCGCGGGTACGCAGTACCTGCTCGGTGCGGAGTTCTCGGCCGCCGACATCATGATGGGGTACACGGTACTGCTCATGAAGTGGTTTGGGGTGTTGTCTGATGCGTACCCCAACACCCTCGCCTACATCGCGCGCCTGGAGGCACGGCCGGCCCTGCAAAAGGCGCTGTCGTAGGTCGGAAAAGGACCGCACGTCCTGACCCGGTCGACGAATCTTTTCACCGATGTTCCGCGGGTGCTGGCGGGCGAGCAGATCGTCCCGCTCCTCGAGACCGCAACCTTCCGGCTCGAACGCATCGTCTCCACCGGCCACGCCACGCCCCCTGGGGAGTGGTTCGACCAGTCCCGTGACGAATGGGTGATTGTCCTCAGCGGAAGCGCGGGGCTCCTGTTCGAGGGGGACCGCGAGCCGCTAGTGCTGCGCGCCGGGGATTATGTCACGATCCCCGCACACCGAAGGCACCGCGTCGAGTGGACGGACCCGGCCGAACCCACCCTCTGGCTCGCCTTGCACTATCCCGCGAGCGCGTAGCGACACGCGGGACGAACGCTCAGAATCGCTGAACTGGGGCGCGCGTTACGCTCTCGCCCCGGCAGCGGACACCCGGCCCGGTGGCGTACCGGCCCTCTTGCCCGCTGGACGCGCTAACCCCACCACCTCGGACAGCGGCGAGCGGAACCGTCGCGGCTCGAATGCGCTGCGTGCACGCTGCCGCTGGCGGCGCCGGTCCACACTGAGAAGTGCCGCACCGCTGATGCGGGCGATGCGCAGGTCGCCGAACGGTGTGCCCATGCCGCTGTTCACGATCATGGCAACCGCAAGCTCCCGGCTGGGATCGGCCCAGGCACCGGACCCGCCAAAGCCGAAATGTCCAAAAGCCGCCCTCGGGATCCCGCGGGTGGTAAAGATCGCGTGGTAGCCGAGCCGCCAACGCATGTCGAACGGCAACACCGCCAAGCGCGGAGCGCGGCCCTGGAGCTGCGTGGCCCGCTTCACTGCGTCCGTGGACAGCAAGCGGACGCCGTTCAGCTCGCCGCCGTTTGCCAGTGCCGCGTACATCCGGGCCAGCGAGCGCGCCGTGAACAACCCGTTGGCACTGGGGATGGCCGCCCGCAGGACCTGGCGCGCCCCAAAGTCAAATGAACTGATGCCGCGTGGCACCAGTGCGTCGAGTAAACTCCCCACTTCGATGTCGAGCCCCACCAGCAGCAGCGCTTGCTGGATGAGTGCCGCCGTCTTTTCGATGCGATCGCCGAGTTCTGGTGTGGGCGGCACCCAGCGCTGCAGCAGCCCGGGCTTGGGCCACAGGAGCTCGGCGGCGCGCGGCAGCACTGCTGGCGGCGCGCCGACATGCATGCCGTCCAGCTGCAAGGGCTTGGCAATCTCGTCCTGGACAAGCCGAGAGAAGGACCTGCCGGTCACCCGCTGCAGGATCTCGCCGACAAGATAGCCGTAGGTCAACCCGTGGTAGCCGCTGCGGGCACCGGGAGCGTGTAGCGGCGCCGCACGCTCAATTGCGCGTACCATGTAGGGCCAATCGAGCATGCGGTCGGCCCGATCAATCATCTGACGGATATGGTAAAGCCCCGACTGGTGGGCGAGGACGTGTCGTATGGTGATGCGCTCCTTACCAGCCTGCGCGAATCCTGGCCAGTACTCCGCCACCCGGTCGTCGTACCGCACTAGGCCGCGGTCAACCATCATGTGGAGTAGCGTCGAGGCAACTCCCTTGGTGGTTGAGAAGCTCGGGGCCATCGTGTCGTGATCCCAGGGGGAACCCTTGTGATCCTTCACCCCTCCCCACAGGTCGAGCACGCTTTGTCCACGGTGGTACACGCACACCGCCGCCCCGCCGGGCGACGTCTCGAGCTGGTGCCGTAATGCCTCCGCGACTGGAATGAAATCGGGATGCAGCGTGCCATCCATCTGGATTCGGCTGCTCTGCCCGCGGGTAAGAATCGACCCTCCGAAAAGTCCCATGCGCCCCCCTTCATCCGGCTGGACGCTAGATCTACACGATAGCGTTTCTCATGCAACCATTAAGTTATAATAATTCAGCGACCGGCAGCGGAGGGCGGACCCGAACAACAAGCAGCCGGGTCGGTGCGGCCCCGCCGCGCTATCGGAGGTCGCCCCGCTTTTTCGGGTGCGGGTACGGATGCCGCCACTTCACCGGAATTCCTTTCTCAGCAGCGAACGCCTCCCGGATCTCGCCAGCACGCTTCGCGTAAATGTCCATGAGGGCGTCTTCGTAGGCGTAGTCGTACGGATCGCCGAGATTCTGCTCTTCCTCCCCGCCCGGCACGAGGGGGTGATCGGTGTACCATTTCACCGTCTCCTCCAGCGCCTGCTCGACCGAGACGATATCGCGGTATCCCAACTGGCTCTTGAACTTGCTCGAGTCCATCACGCGGTGAAACGGATACAGAAGTTGCGTGGCGGTGGCACGGAATCCCTTCGGCAAGAAGTTGAAGGGCACGTCGACCAGTTCGAATTCGTGCCCAAGGATCTGCGAGAGCAAGCCCACCCATTGGCGATTCGAGAGCAGTCCATCATCGCAGATGTTGTAGATCTGGCCGGCGGAGGTGTCGGGATGGTCGTGCGCCAACATGATGGCGTGAACGAGATTACGAGAGAAGCCGCGTGACAACAGGCTGGCCCCCGCGCCCGGTAGGATCAACCGACGTCGGCCATCCCGCACGCGGCGGATGATCGCCCATTCGGGCGGACCCAGATGCAGCGGCCCGTAGACGATCGGATAGCGCAGGTGCGTGGCATTGAAATGGCCCGCGCGGTGCGCCTCCATGACGAAGTCTTCGGAGTCGCGGACCTGGCGCGAGAACGAATCCACACCGGGCAACCTGGCAAGCGGGTTGTCCTCGCGCACGAACAGGGGCGAATCCTCCATGCGGTCCCACGGATTCTCGGCGGTGATCGGCATCCACCCCTTGTAGACTGCCATGGCGCCGCCGATGGAAATCATGCGAGGCGTCCGCCCGAGCAGCGTTTCCGCAACAAACCGCAGCCGCCCGTACACCCCCACGACAAGGTCGTAGGTTTGCCCCTCCAGTGCCGGCTGCAGGTCCTCCCGCCAGTGCGGGTCGGCGTGGATGTGTTTGACACGCCGCGACAGATCGGCTTCGTGCACGCCGCGATGGAGCACCGTCACGTCGTAATCGCGCCGCAGCAACTCCTCGACAATGATGGTACCCGTTACTCCGACTCCGCCAACAACGAGCGCTTTCACCATCCACCTCCATCAACTGGTAAAGGGACCAAGCCGGCCGTCGCCGTCACGAGCGCCGCCGGCCCAACCAACGCCACACCCAAAGGCAGCGGGTCGCTATGGTCGTACCCCGCTATGCTGCGCCGGCGTAGGCGCCTCGGACGCCCGCGCGGTGCTCAGCCGCAATCCGGCCAGCAAGGCGTTACGCAGTTCGCGCGGGTCGATGATTTCGTCGTAACTCAGGCTGTCCGCCGTCTTCCACGCGGCGGCGCGCTCCGCCGCAGCGGCTTGCGCTTGCGCGTCCGCGCTCAGCTTGGCCGCTGCGCCTCCACCGGCTGCCGGCATGGCGCCAAGCGCTACGGTCGGAAAGGCCAGCGAGATCGTTTGGCCGTCGAAGGGGTTCATCGCCATCATCGAACTCCCGAAGCCAAATGCCTTACGTAGGGTCACATGCAGTTTCGGCGACCGCAGCCGCGCCTGCGCTGCGTACATGCGGGCAGCGCTGC
>JAGDMS010000569.1 GCA_017860575.1 Deltaproteobacteria bacterium
GAAGTACCCGGTGCGCGGCGTCCGCACCTCGCCGGGTCCGGTGATCTCCCACTCGCCATAACGCGACGCGATCTCCTCGCGGGTCGCCATGTACCGCGCTTTCACCCACTTGCCGGTACGGGCGTCGCGGTAGCGGAATGGGAATACCGCACAAAAGGCGTCGGTCGGCGCGCACATCATCGGCAGCAACCGGGACCGGCGCCTTCCTGAACCGGGGGACATGGGACTGTCCCATACGAGCAGAATACGCAGCAGTCTCCCGGCTTCGGGCGGAGCAAGGCGCCGCACCCGCTGCACTCGTAGAAGAACAGGCAGGCGTCCGTCGGCATCGTCTCGGTCGTCGCCGTTCCGCACGTCGGGCAGGTGATCGTCGATTGCAGGATCGGCGTCATGTCACCAACGCAACCGTCAGGCTACGCTCGGCTAGGCTTGTGGGGCGAGCCCGCAAGCCACCCCCGCAGCGCGGTCACCCGCGCGCGCATCTCAATGAACGGGCCGCGCTGGCCTTCACCGGCGTTCGGGCGCTGAACGCAGGCCGCATTGATGTCGAGGAGGTCGTCGCTGAACCAGAGCACGTCGGCCAGCGGCTTGCCGACCTCGCCGGAGCGGACAAGTTCGTGCGCTTCGCGCAGCGCATCTACCAGCGCTTCGCTCGCGCGGGCGGCGTCGGCGGCCTCGGGGTCGATCATGCGCGGCACCCGACGTTCTCACCAGGTTCGTTCCATGAAACTGCCAGGCGCGCGGGTCGCGATTCTGGAGGGGCACGGCAGGCTCGGCCGGTTGGAGTGAATCATCCGCCTTGGGTCGATCGTTCCGCCTTCGGCAACCCGTGTGCGATAGCCCCAAGGTAGCGTTCTTCGAGCTGGTGCCGCAACTGGTCCGCGACCTGGATCTCGGTATCGGTCGGGAAGCAAGCCTCGGGTTCGTCCATGCGATCATATTTGTACTGCTCAGTCATCAACATGACAGGCTCCTTCGGATCGAAGGACCGAATTCACGCGGTCGTCGCCCATCGACCCGCATATCGCGTGCCAGCGTGAAAACCTGTAATCGAAACACGCGCAATCGCGGGATTGCGTCGGGCAGGACGCTCAAATCGTTCCGAGGAGCGTAAGAATTCGCGACTGCTCGTCAGGGATGTACCGGACAACGACCCGCCCGCGCGCCGCCCGCTCGTGCCACCACCGCAGGTCCCAGCGCCGACGCGAGCGCACGCGGGTCTGCCAACGGCGATGGTTGCCAGTGGCACACCGAGATGGGCTGTTTCCGTGGTCACCACGTGGTCACCGCCCTTTCCCCCTCGGTCGAACTGGCTGCTTCCGGCTACCGCCAAGTGAGGGATAGGGTCGAGAGCGGGCGCCGGGATCTCACCGCCAACACCCGTGGTTTGGCGTTTAGTACAGCGTTTAGCTCGGAGTTCGGAGATCCGCCGCAGGCCATCCGCACAGCGCACGGTTCTTCGGCTTTCGGCGCCGTCCATTTCCGAGTCGCGGTATGGCAACGGCCTCCACCCTTGTGGTGCGAACCAGATTGCGAACCGAAGCCGCCCTCGGGCACTCGAGCCACCAGCGCAGGTCCCGGCTTCAAGGGGGACGCCACGGGCCGGCCGCCCATCTTGGTTGCCATGGCGCGTCGAAATGAGCTGTTTCGGTGGCAACCAGTGGCAACCAGTCCTGGGGCGGGTTTCGCAGTGGCTTCCCCGCCACTTAGGTGCGTACCAGCGTGCGAACCACAGCCGCTCTCAGGCGCTCGGGCCACCGCCGAAGGTTCCAGCGCCGGTGAGCACGCACGAGTTCTCGTTAGCGACGGCGAAGCGCGCAGTCTTCTTCGCGCGCCACCAGCTTGCCGCTGGCCGTGCACGTACGTCGCACGAAACACCAAAGACCTGATCGCGCCTGCATTGTGCCGAACGTGCGGTCCGCCCACGATGCGCGTGCGATCGTCGTGGCAGCCAAGTACGACGGGCGACGCGATGTCGTCCAGGTGCAGTTATACGACCGCTAGCTTTGTGCCGCTGAAGCGTTTGTTTCGGTGAATGGGGCCTTACCTCGCAGCGTTTTCAGCCCCGCCCTCTGTGGCCCGATTCTGCTTCAGAACTGACGCGTTACGGGGGGAACGTCACCTGCCAGAAAAGTCCAGTTATCGCTGTCTACGGCGATGGGAAGCTTACGGATCCACGTAGTCCATCTGGCCGATTCGTTAACATTGAGAAGCACCGACATTCCGCGCCCAACCGCGGGCCGCCGAGCTGAAGTTGCCGACTAGGTCCGCGCGAAATCGGGAGCATACTGCGCCGACGTGGCGGAACTGGACGTTCAGTTGTGCGTCGCGAGAACGAGGTGAATTAATTATCGGGGTTTCATTCTGGCCGGCTGCAACCGAGATTTACTGGAATATGAGGCCGGTCAGTAGTGTCCGGTTAACGTGCCCGATCTTGGGGAAAACGTCTTGCACGACAGCGGCTTAGCAGCGATTTTGCTTGGTGCCGACTTGAACGCGATCGCC
>JAGDMS010000570.1 GCA_017860575.1 Deltaproteobacteria bacterium
TCCCATGCCTCCCGGCGACTTGCCAGACGGCGGCTTTGGGTCGGAAGTAGACCTGGAGGGGCTGCGGGCGAGACGGCCCGGTCGATGGCGGTTACCGGCCAGAAGCGGACATCGGATCGAACGAGAAGCCCCGGCGCGGAGCCGGGGCATTTAATGAGTCGCGACAAAACCGCAGGGATCTACTTCCAGTCTATCGCTCGTGGTTCGCGGGCACCGAGCTCCAGTGGCGTTTCTATTTGGCAGCTCTCCGTACCCAACCAGTCGCTGACATCCATCAAGAACAGTCGACGGCCATTTATGCTCGAGCCGTCACTGGCTCCGGCACTCTGCGAGAATGCGATTCGCTGGCAGGCTTCACCAGAGCTCGGTCCCCACTGGGGCGAATGCTCGCTCGACGCGGCACCAAAAGCTGAGTCCTGTTTGATGTTCTTGACACCCAATACGCTGGCGGTGCTGAGCCCGCTCGTTGAGTAATTGAGGTACGCAATTCTCAGATCGCGCCAAGGGTAGTCTGGATCTGGACCGACAACCACCGACAACGCCAGTCGGCTGTTGTCACGCGACCAGTCGATCGAAATGACCGCTTGAGAAGGATAGTCGATACACTGTTTTTCAGGGTTTCCGTCGCAATCGCACGCCGAAGTTGTCGGATCATCGTCACACGCAGACCGATACACCGCAGCACCAAAGTCGTCCCATTCCAACAGTGCGACTTTGGCCGAGGGAGTTGAACAGAGAGGTACCAGCCAGACCTTTTCCCCCGTCCCGTAGCCATTGTCGAAAGCCAGGTACTTCCCGTCTGACGAGATCGCAAAGGCGCTGGCATTCACCTCATCGAGGACGAGCCTTGGAACAGGGGGTGCTCCTTCGGGGTCCGGACTGTCGATCGCGTAGATCCCCTGGGGCGAAAGATTTGGGCCACCATAGCCCTGGAATACGAGAACCGACGTTCCCGGGGAGCAGCCCGGCCCCCAGGCCAACTGATCACTGTTATAGCCACCCGGATAAGGCCTCGAGGCGTCTCCCCATTGCGCGCTGTAGATGACTCGAGGTGCCTGACCCGGCGCGGCAGTGAGAATCGACGAGGTCTCGCTGACAATCTCAATCCAGGCGTACGACTGCCCATCCGGTGACCAGGCGATGCTCCCTTTGCCTCGCCCGTTCTTCGCCTTTGCCAGTTCGGTATCTGTGTTGTTCTGAAACGTGAACCCTCTTATTGCAGGACCGTTCACTGTCCGGCTGTTGGCCGACATGTAGACGATGTCGGGATTCGGGGGCGGCCTCGTCCCGCCGGGACCGGGTTTCCCATCAGGCTTTCCTGCCTCCGCAAGCGGGGATGCCAGCAGAATCAAGGCCAGCAGCGCCGACATACGATACTGAGTGATCATGGGGCCCCCCTGATGAACCGGTACTGGGTTTGCCCGGTTCCGCCGTTCTATTAGTCTTTAGTACCGAACGGGTTGCGGCCCATCGCAAGCTGACGGCCGAAGCTTCTTCGGCACTTCCCTGACCGGCCAACTGCTTTGTCCTTCGTGTGCAGTCCGCGGAGGGCGACCGGCAGTCTCACCGGCATCATCGGGCAGCAAGCGCTTGAAATCGGTCTATAACCATACGCACAAGTGGAGGGGCAAGAGACCGAACACTGGGGTCCCGCGACCGAGATCGAAGCGAAAGGTTGGCACGCTTTATGCCCGCAGTGTCTCCGAGATTCGGACGATCTTACGCACTTACGATGTCGGCTCCGGGTCGGAAGCGGACCTGGCGAGGGCGCCGCCGCTTCCGCTGGATGAAAGTGGGTCGTGACCGGTGCGCCGGCCACGACCCGTGCATCGTCCGGGCGGATGCGTCCCGGACGCTAGTTCCCGAGCTGGTGGCAGTCCGTGCAGCCGAACATGTGGCCCTTCTCGAAGGTCACGCTGCCGCCGTCCTTGCGCTGCAAGGTCCGCGTCGCGGAGGCCGCAGACAGCGGGGTGCCGCGCAGGTCCTGGCCATGACAGGTGCGGCAGTTCGCGAAGTTGCCACTTGTGTAGTCATGATGCTCGAAGTTCCAGCGACGGTCCCCGACAGGGTGGAGGCCATGGGGCCCGTTGAGCCCCACTGACATCGTCAGGCTCCCGGGATTCTCCGGATCGCGCTGATGGCAGGCGTCGCACTCCTGGATCTTGCCTTCGTGGCCCTGGATCTGCGCTGCGGCCAGGTTGTCGTTGACGCCGATGGAAGCGTCGTTCTGCACGCCGGCGGGCCATTCCGCGTGCGTGCTGCCGTGGCAGCCTTCACAGAAGACACCGCCGTGCCCGGTGCTCAACCGGTAGAGCACGCGCTGTCCGCTGGCCGTTCGTTCCTCGGCAAAGCGGAGGTTGCTGGCCGAGATCGGTGTCGCGGCGGAGTCGCCGGTCTTCCAGGCCTGAAGCAGGCGGATCGGCGTAATGCTGGCGCCCGACTGGTTCCGGGCTGGCTGCGACACCACTCCGCTGGTTGAGGCGAGGTTGCTGACGGCGTCTCCCG
>JAGDMS010000087.1 GCA_017860575.1 Deltaproteobacteria bacterium
TGCGGTACGGCGGTTGAAGAAGGCGACGAGCCATTCCACAGTTTTCATCCAACGCCCAGTAGCATACCGGTCGTGTCGCCCTGTACGTATTCCAAGCCCTGTATGACCGTGAAGGTTCGTGTGCCGCAACGGGCAGAACAGTCGCCACTGCTGACGAAGCGCTGCGGGGCGTCGATCTGGTCGCCCTTCACTTGGCCATGGAATCCATGCTTCACCTGGCTGCAAGCGAAAGACAAGAGAGAAAGCGACAGACAAAAGAGTCGGCCCCGCTTTGCTGGACGCCCAGATAAGGAGCATACGAGGCTCCGGATGGAGGTGTACGCCTGCTGTCGTCCGAAACCGTTGCGGCCCGCGGCGTCGAGGCGGACGGCAGCGCGCTGTCGGGAGTACCTTCACCGCTATAGTGCCGCCCTCCCGACCCTTTTAGGTTAGCGGGAAGAGGCCGCGGCACGTGATCCCTGAACTGGTCGCGCATACGTTACCGAGACGCTCGACCAGCAGGGCCGTTCACGGCTGTCCCCTGTCCGATCTGTCTGAAATTGGGATCCGTCAAGCCGATACCTGAGCGGCAGTAACTGCGCGTCATCGTCACACGGCGTTCCACGCGCGTAGCGTTCCGAGATTCGCGACAACAGGATTCATGGCTGGGACGGCGAGAGGCGGCATGTTCCCAAGAATCGCCCGCCAAAGGGTGCCGGCCGATAGGCACATGGTATGCTCTCCCACCTTAACGGAGGGGATGTGAACGCGGCATCCGAACGATCTGTAAGCGCGGAGGGTTTTCATGAAGAACCATAGTTACGAGCGGTTAACCGGTCAGGAACATTCGTTCCTGGTGATGGAGAACGCCAACCTGCCCATGCACGTGGGGGCAGTGCAGATCTTTGAGGGGGGAGCGCTCAGGACGCCCGATGGCGGCCTCGATGCCGGCCTGTACAAGCACGCCACCGAGTCGCTGTTGCACCGCGTCCCGCGCTACCGCCAGAAACTCATGTGGGTACCCATCCAGAACTGGCCGGTCTGGGTCGATGACCCGCATTTCAATCTCGACTATCACATCCGTCACACCGCGCTGCCCCGCCCTGGTGGCGACGAGCAGCTGAGGCGACTGGTCGCCCGCATCGGGGCACAGCAACTCGACCGTTCGCGCCCTCTGTGGGAAACCTGGGTCGTCGAAGGCTTACAGGGGGACCGCTTCGCGGTGATCATGAAGCTGCACCACTGCATGATTGACGGCATCGCCGGAATGGCTCTGACGCAGATAACGCTCTCGCCCAAACCCGACTACGAGATCCATGAAGCGCCCCGGTTCGTTCCGCACACGGCTCCGTCCGGTCGGGAGTTGCTGCGCGACTCGCTTGTTCGGTGGGCAAGCCTGCCCTTCCAAGTGGTGCGCGGCTGGCAACATTTCCGCCGTCACACGGCGCACCTGGCTCGCGAGCTTCGGTTTCGGGCGCAGGCGCTCGCCGATGTTCTCAGAATCGCGGTCCAGACCGTGCCGGGGACGCCCCTGAACGGGAGCATAGGCCCGCATCGCCGCTTTGATTGGCTGAGCATGCCGCTCGGGCATTTCAAGGCCGTGAGCAAGGCGCTGGACTGCACGGTGAATGATGTGGTCTTGGCGACGGTGACCGGTGCGGTGCGCGAGTTCCTGATGTCACGCGGTGTCCGCCCGGACGAGACTGATTTTCGCGTCTCCGCGCCCGTGAACGTCCGCAGCAAGGCGGAGCGCGGTCTGATCGGAAATCGGGCCTCGACCTGGTTCGTGGATCTCCCGATTGGCGAGGCGGACCCGCGCAAGCGCCTCGAGGCGATTCACCAGGCCACGCAGGACCGGAAGAAGTCGAAGCAGGCCCTGGGCTTGGACATGATGAATACGCTTGCTGAGTGGACACCGTCGGTGTTGCTGTCGCTGAGCATGCATGCAGTCAGTTTCGCCGTGAATATGCACGTGTTCGGCGTGAATATGTACGTGACGAACATCCCCGGACCGCAGATGCCGCTGTACCTGCTCGGCGCCAAAATGCTCGAGATGTATCCTTGGGCCCCGCTAGCGCCGGGCGTCGGCCTGAGCGTCGGGCTCATCAGTTACAACGGCAAGATGTGCTGGGGCTTCAACGCCGACTCCGAACTGGTCCCCGACCTGCGGAAATTCGTGGCGATGATCGACGCATCGTTTCAGGAACTCGCCCAGGCGATTGGCGTGGATCTTGGCGGCGCTGCGGCCGCAGGACCAGAACTGCGTTACAGCGCTGGCAACCGCAAGCCGGGTCGCCGCTCGGCCGAGCGGACGCAGCGGGGAGCACCGACAGTGCAAGCGCCTGCTGGACCCGAGAGCCACGCGACGGTTCACTGACATCGATTGGCCGCGTGCGCCTGGCATAGTTCCGAAGCGCTCCGATCACCCGATCCAGACCCAGCGGTGGCAATGGCTTCCACCCCCGCCGGCTTGGAAAGTTGGCAACGCTGGGAGCGGCAGTGTCCTCGCAGCACCGAATGCGCAGGTCACTCGGCGCGCAGCGGGGTGGCGAGGTACCTGCGCCGCAACACATCCTGCCGGCTCCAGGCCGGCCGGTGACCACGAATCTAGAGGCCCTTGGTCCCTGCACCAAGGCCAGCGAATACGGCTCCTCTTCGCACACACCAGCGTGAGAAAATCGTTTCTTGAGCCCCGCCTCAGTGACAGCCCGGTTCGTGCAAAGCCCTCCTCACTCATTCCAACGACTCTGCCCCTCAACCCCACCGCTCTGGAACTCGTCGGACTGCCTCGCGTCACCGGCAAGCTGGTGAACCGTCTCAACGAGCCGATCCATCTCGGTTGGCTTCGGTAGCAGCTCGTCGAACCCGGCGTCGAGTGCCCGCTCGCGTTCACCTGCCTGCGCCCAACGGCTCAACGCGACGACCGGTGTTTTTGCACCTCGCCAACGATCCAGCGCGCGAATCACCTCGATGAGGGCATACCCTTTGCGCCCTGGCATGGGGAGGTCGCTGATGATTACATGCGGGTTAGCCCGCCTATATGCGGAAAGCCCATCCCGCGCAGACCCGACAGCGGTTACCCGCGCACCGACGACACCAAGGGCGTGTTCCGCTGCTTCCCTGTCGTCGGGATCGGATTCGATCAACAAGATCCGAGTGTTCCGAAGCGGCATGTTGTTTGGAGTCCGCATCCCACTGGGTCACGCAAAAGTCATACCTGCGGAAGCGGAACCTCTAGCGGCACTGGCTCGGGTGCGTCAGCGCATTCCTGCAAAGCGCGGGCGCTTGCGCGTTCGCACTTCTGCGAGTTGGTGACGACGCGAGCACTGTCCCCTCGGGGACGACGACCACTCCGCCTTCGGTGATGACAAAGTGGCGGCGATCGAGGGTATGATCACAGCCGATGCGCATGTCTGGCGGAATGACCACATTCTCATCGACAATGGCGCGGCGAACGTGCGAGCGGTCGCCCACGCGCACGCCCGGCATCAGGATAGATTCCTCCACCACCGCCCCTGCACCAATGAACACGTTGGGCGACAACACCGAGCGGAGCACGCTGCCACCCGATACGATGCAGCCCGGTGAGACGATGCTGTCCACGGCACGCGCCTCCCGTTCGCCGGCCCTGCGCATCAGTGCGGGCGGATGTTGCCCGCTGTACATCCGGACCGGCCAGGTGGCATCGAAGAGATCAAAAGATGGCTGCGCCGCCAACAAGTCGATGGTGGCCGCGAAATAGCTGTCCAGCGTGCCGACATCCTGCCAGTAGCGCCGCTCTGGAGGGCATTGTTCCACGATGTCGAACCCAAATACGCGATGCCGACGGGAGACCAGGTTGGGGATGATATTGTGCCCGAAATCGTGCGCGGAGTCGCCCTTGGCGTCAGCGATGATGGCACGGACGAGCGTTTCCGTGCGGAACAGATACACCCCCATGTTCACGAGCGCGCAGTCCGGCCGTTGCGGCAGTGGCGTCGGCTGCGCTGGCTTTTCCACGAAGGCACACACCCTCGCGGCGCGATCGATCGCCAGCACGCCCATACGAGTCGCCTGGGCGCAGGGCACCTCTGTACATGCGACGGTCAGGTCGGCTGCGTGCCGTATGTGGAACTGCAACAAGCGATTATAGTCCATCCGATAGATGTGATCGCCCGACAGGACCAGGACACGCTCCGGGCGCTCCTCTTCGAGCAGGTGCAGGTTCTGAAAGACCGCGTCCGCGGTGCCTGCATACCAGCGTGACACCAACCGGAGTTGCGGCGGCACAGTCTGAATGAATTCGCCCAGCTCGGGCTGCAAGATACTCCAGGCGAGCCGCAGGTGGCGATCGAGTGACAGCGACTGGTGCTGCGTCAGAACGTAGATGCGCTTGAAGCCGCTGTTGAGACAGTTCGACAGCGTGAAGTCGATGATGCGATACAGCCCCCCGAAAGGCACTGCCGGTTTCGCACGCCTCTTGGTGAGCGGGTACAGCCGCTCGCCTTGACCGCCGGCCAGCAGCAGCACCAACGTGGTATCGTTCCAACCAGCTCCCCGCATCGCGAATGTCGCCTCATCGTTTGCGTTTTTTGCGCAGTGCTCTCCTGGCGAGCACGCGCCGCACCGCGTCCTTGAGCTCTTTGGGGTCCGAGGACTTGATGACATACGCGTCTGCGATCCAGCTGACGAACTGGTCCTTGTATTCCGCGTAGGCCGAGTTGAGGATGACCGGCAGGCGGGGATTCAGGTCGTGAATGCGTGCCAGCGTCTGCAATCCGTCCATGCCCGGCATGTTGATGTCGAGGACAACGACGTTCGGTGGGTCCACCTCGACACGCGCCACCGCTTCTCGGCCGTCGTGGGCTTCGAAGACCTGATATCCGTCCTCCTCAAAATTTTCGCGGTAGAGGAGCCGTTGGTTGTCGTCGTTCTCGACGATGAGAATCTTCGCCATGGCGGTCACCGTGCGATTGGCAGAGCAATCGTGAAGGTCGTGCCCGAGCCCAGCGTGCTCTGCACCTCAATGCTGCCTCCGTGGGCATCGGCGATTCGCTTGACGACCGCTAAGCCCAGCCCCGTTCCCCTCGGTTTCGTGGTGAAGAACGGTGTGAAGATGTGCGGGAGAACGTCACGCGGAATACCTCTTCCGTTATCGGAGCAGGCGACCCGTACCGCACCTTCTTCGTGCCGGGTTTGCACGGTGAGCATCCGGGAGGCGTCAGCCGGCTGCTCTTCCACGGCATGCAGCGCGTTCTGCCACAGATTCAGCAACATGCGCTGAATCTGGTTGCGATCCAGGAAGACCGCTGGGAGATTCGGCTCCAACTCCAGTGTCAGCACCACGTCGCACCGGCTGAGTTCGTCGCGATGTACGTTGGCGAGCGTGGTAATCAGCGCGTTGAGATCGGTCCGCTGCAGTGTCGGCGGCTTGGGATTGGTGAAATCCAGCATCTCTTTGAGGAGGGCCTCCAGTTTTTCCACCTCGTCGACAATGATGCCCGCGTTGCGAGCGACGCGCTCGAGATCCTCGGGATGCGCTCTGACGGTACGTGCGAAGCCACCAATCGTGGTGAGCGGGTTACGGATTTCATGGCTGACGCGCGCAACCACAGCCCCCACCGTTGCCAGGCGCTCGCTATGAATCAGCTGCTCCTGGGTCGCGTGGAGATCGTCGAGGGCTTGCTGCAGTTGGCTGGCTTGCCCCTCGACCTGCTGGTACATGCGCGCATTATCCAGCGCCAAACCGGCTAGCAGCGCGAGCACCTGGAGCAGCTGAATCCGTTGCTCACCGATGGGTTCGCCGCTAAATGCGTTGTCCGCCACAATCACGCCCAGCGCGCGTTCCTTCGCTAGCAACGGCACGCATACCACTTCGCTTCCGCTGAACACCTCGCGCAAGCGGGGTGGGATGTCGCCCAAGAGAGCCGGTTCGACGATCTTGACGACCCGCCGGCTCCGGTAAGCCTCGAGCAGTGGGTTGAGGCGGGTCGGCGGCCCCGCAGCGGCCGCACGGTGGCCGGTCGGGGCGGGGCCACCGCTGGATCCGAACTCTGCGTCATCAAGTGGAATCGTGAGGCCCTCTACCAGCGCCTGGAAGGCGCTCTTGCTGCTTTCTTCCGTCACCTCGTGGAGCAGGTCCTCCAAGGAGTGATTCTTGCCGGCCAAGCTAGTCCAGGTGACGTGTGCTTCTTCGGGGGTTGCGGGACCGATCGCCATGACGGCCACCAGATGCGTTTGCCGATCGTCCGTCAGGAACAGCACGGCACGGTTGAAACCTAGTCCGGGACCCGCCGTCACGCAGGTCAAGATCGCGTGTATCAAGCCCCGCAGATCCGGTGTTGCCTTCACCGTTCCTCCTCTTCCAATCTATATGCCGCACGCGACAGCCCCATCAATTAGGTAGCCGCGGCCGCGCTGTCGCAAGAATGATTCCAGGAAGGGTGGCTTTTCGCAGTTTCGGGAGGGATACCGCCGCGCTTCCGGTCGGCAAGGTCGTTTCATGGATGGTCCAGTTAATGGATGGTCCAGTTATTGGAGCCATCAGTCTCAGCTGGCTTGGGGCGCCAGGAGCGGTCGGCAATGGGTACCGAGTTGGATAACGAGACACTTGAGGCGGCCCTGACGGCCGTCAAGGAGTTCGCGGCACGTCGTCTACCAGATGATCTGTTGCTGGAATGCGATGCACGCGACGAGTTCCCCGCCGACATCGTTCAGGAAATGTGCGGCGCCCAGCTGGGCATACAACTTTTCTTCATACCCGAGGCCTTCAACGGCATGGGCGCCGGCGCTTTCGACCTGTACCGGATCTGCGAACAGATGGCGCGCATCGACGTCGGCATTGCGACCGGTGTGCTCGCGACCTTTCTCGGCAGTGATCCGATCCGCGTTGGCGGCACGGAGCAACAGCAACGGCTGTGGCTCCCCCGCATAGCCGACGAGGGAATTCTGATGGCCTACGGGGCGACGGAACCGGCCGCCGGCAGCGACCTCGGGGCGCTGCGCACCACGGCAGAGCGCGTGGAAGAAGATGGCGCTGTCGTCGGCTACAAGATCACCGGCACCAAACAATGGATTAGTAACGGCGGCGTTGCAGATGTGTACACCGTTCTCGCCAATGCGCCCGGCGGTCCGAGCTGGTTCATTGTCGAACGCGGCACAACCGGTTTCACGCAGGGTAAGCCGGAAGACAAGCATGGCATTCGCACCAGTAACACCGCGGCGCTTGCCCTGGACGAAGTCTATGTCGATGCAGACCGGCTTGTGGGCGGGATCGAGGGTCAGGGGCTGGTACAGGCACAAGCGGTGTTCGGCTACACGCGCCTGATGGTCGCCGCCTTCGGGCTCGGGGCTGGCTGGGCGGCTCTCGACCGGGCCATTGCGTATTCGACCACCAGGATTCAGGCTGGCGGTCCGCTGTCCGAAAAGCAGGGCTACACGCACAAGTTGATCGTGCCGCACGTGGCGCGCTTGGAGGCGAGCCGCGCCTACATGGAAGACGTCGCAGAACGCCTCGACGGGGGTGACCAGGGTCTCACCACCGAGGGCGCGATCGCCAAGTACTTGGCGACGGAAGCGGCGAATTGGGCGGCCGACGCGAGCATTCAGGCTCTCGGCGGCTACGGCTACACCAGAGAGTATATGGTCGAGAAGATCAAGCGCGATGTGCGCGTCACCACGATCTATGAGGGCACGTCGGAGATCATGGAGATGACTATCGGCCGCGACCGCTGGCAACTCCACCTGAAGACGCGGGGCCAGCACTACCACCAGCAGGCCCGTCAGCTCGAAGCGCTTCATGCCCACTACGCGAACGCGGGCGCCGATATCGCAGCACTCGGCTTCCACGCGCTCGCCGAGGTGATGGAGCGAGCCCGCGCGGCCCGGCTCACTCGGCATCAACACATTCTCTTCCGCCTGGGTGAGCTGATTGCGTACGCGGAGTGCGCTGCCAGCCTAGCCGGCCGCGCGGCACGCGCAGCCGGTGGACAGCTCAACCCCAAGAGCGATCCGCGCTTCGATACTCCCGCGCTGGCGTCTCTCAGCCGCATCTTCGCGCGCGAGGCCGCGCTGAAGGTCGCACACGACGGCCTACGCTGGGTATGCGGCGCCGGCGGGGTTGGGGACGGAGAGATGTCCGCGCTGGAGGTGGGTCTGGGATTATCCGCCATTCACCGCGCGCAGGCGGGTCTCGTCGCTGACCTGGACTACGTCGCTGACGTGCTCTACGCCCGCGCCGTGCCGAGCCGGCAACCTGCACCGCAATCTCAATAGGGGGTCCGATGGAACAGACAGCACACCGGGCGATCGCCATAGTGGGGCTGGGCGCAATATTGCCCGACGCCCCGGACATCACGACATTCTGGGACAACGTCAAGCACAGCCATTACAGCATTAGCGACGTGACACCCGACCGCTGGGATCCCAACCTGTACTACGACCCCGACCCGAAGGCGCCCGACAAGACCTACTCGAAGATCGGCGGCTGGGTGCGGGGCTGGGAGTGGAATCCGTTCAAGTGGGGGCTGGCGATTCCGCCGCGTGTCAGCGATGCCATGGATGACGCCCAGAAGTGGGCCGTCGCCTGCACGCACGCAGCGCTGCTCGACTACGGTTACCCGCGGCGTCCGCTCGATCCTGACCGCACGGCGGTCATTCTGGGCAACGCCTTGGGCGGCGAACGCCACTACCTGACCTGCTTGCGGATCTATTTCCCCGAATACGCCTGCGAGTTGGCGGCAGCGCCGAGCTTCGCGGCGCTGCCGCCTCCGGTACAGGCGGCCATTACCAATGAGTTGCGCAGCCGCATCGGGGAGCGCTTTCCCGAGATTTCCGAGGACACCATGCCTGGCGAGCTGTCCAACTGCATCGCCGGCCGCATTGCCAACCTGTTCAACTTCCGCGGCCCGAACTATGTCGTCGACGCCGCGTGTGCGTCGGCGATGGCAGCGATCAGTGCCGCCACCGCGGGGCTCATTGCGGGTGACTACGGCGCCGTGCTCGCCGGCGGGGTGGACCGCAACATGGGCGCATCCACCTACGTCAAGTTCTGCAAAATCGGGGCACTGTCGGCCACCGGTACGCGCCCGTACGCCGACGGCGCAGACGGCTTCGTCATGGGCGAGGGGGCAGCGGTGTTTCTGCTCAGGCGTTTGGCTGATGCGGAGCGCGATGGCGACCGGATTTACGCGGTGCTGCGCGGTGTGGGTGGCTCCAGCGACGGGAAAGGTAAAGGCATCACGGCGCCTAATCCCATCGGCCAGCGGCTCGCCGTTCAACGCGCGTGGCAAAACGCCGGTCTGTCTCTCGCCACAGCGACGCTGGTGGAAGGCCACGGGACCTCGACACGTGTCGGCGACGTGGTCGAGGTGCAAAGCCTGATGGAGGTCTTCGACGGAACGGGAATGGCGCCCGGGTCAATCGCTCTCGGCTCGGTCAAATCCAACATCGGGCACCTCAAAGGGGCGGCCGGCGCTGCGGGCCTGCTCAAGACTGTGCTGGCGCTGCATGAAAAGGTGCTGCCGCCGAGTCTCCATTTCGAGAAACCCAATCCCGACATCGACTTCGCTCACTGCCCGTTTTTCGTCAATACGAAGCTGCAGCCCTGGCCGACCCCGGCGCCGGGAGTACGCCGCGCCGGCGTCAGCGCCTTCGGGTTCGGCGGCACCAACTTTCACCTGGTGCTGGAGGAGCACGTCCCGGAGCGACTCACCAAGACGGCGGGTGCACCCCACTCTGTGGCCGTGCCCTCTTGCCCCGCAGCTCCATCCGCGAAAGCTCCACTACGCGGCGCCCTGGTGATCGGCGCCGCTTCGGAGCAGGCGCTGGTCGAACGTCTGACCGCCATCCAGCGGGAGGCCACATCCGGTCGCGCCCCCGCCTCAGCCGTACCAGCCGAGAGTGATCTGAGCTCCCCGGAACGAATTGCCATTGACTACGCCGACGCAGCCGACCTGGCGGATAAGGCAGCCAAGGCCCTCAAGGCGCTCGGCGCGCGCAGCGCTAGCATGTGGAAGGCGCTGCGGGCGCAAGGCATTTTTCGGGGTTCCGGGCCGGCGCCCAAAGTCGCCTTCCTCTTCACGGGCCAGGGCTCGCAGTACGTGAACATGCTGCACCAGCTGCGCGCGGTCGAGCCGATTGTGGCGCAAACGTTTGTCGAGGCCGATCGCGTCATGACGCCGCTGCTCGGCCAGCCACTCAGCGATTACATCTTTGTGGACAGCAGCGATGCGGCGACGGTGGCCAAGGCGGAGGATGATCTGCGGCAGACCGCGATCACGCAGCCGGCGGTGCTGACAGTTGACGCCGCACTCACCCGCCTGCTGAGGGCCTACGGTATCGCCCCCAACATGGTGATGGGTCACAGCCTCGGTGAGTACGGCGCGCTGGTCGCCGCCGACGCACTGCCGTTCGAAGACGCGCTGGAGGCAGTAAGCGCCCGCGGCCGCGAGATGACGAATGTGTCGTTTGCCGACAACGGCTGGATGGCTGCTGTTTTTGCACCGCTTACCGAGATCGAGCGTATCCTCAGGACCATCGATGGCTACGTGGTTATTGCCAACGTCAACAGCAACCGCCAGTCGGTCATCGGCGGCGCCACGACAGCCGTGCAGCATGCGATAAAGGCTTTCGCGGCGGCGGGCTACGAAGTCGTTCAGCTCCAAGTCAGTCACGCATTCCACACGTCCATCGTCGCGCCGGCGAGCGAACCTCTGCGCTGCACGCTCGCGCGTCTGCGGCTGGGGTCCCCGGCGATTCCCATTGTCGCCAACGTGCACGGCGAGTTCTATCCGACGGGACCGGGAGTGGTTCCCGCGATGCTGGACATCCTCGCCCAGCAAGTCGCCTCACCCGTTCAGTTCGTCAAGGGCCTGCACACGTTGTACGATGCCGGCGCGCGGCTGTTCGTTGAAGTGGGGCCCAAAAAGGCGCTGCAGGGCTTCGCGGAGGATGTGTTCGCCAACCGCGAGGATGTGGCGTCGCTGTTCACGAACCACCCCAAGCTTGGCGACATCGTCGCATTCAATCAGGCGCTGTGCGGGCTGTACGCCGCCGGGTTAGGGCTGGGCGAGAGGGCACGGCGGGCTGTGACGGTCGAAGCGCAGGCAGGTGCGGCAGTGCTGCCAGAGACGGTTTGGCCCGTGCAAGAACAGCCACGCATGGCGTTCGCTCCGCTTCTCGCGCCCCCTCCGGAGGATCGGCGGACAGCAACCGGCCCCACGGCTTCGCTGTCCAACGACCGCCACCTCGAGCTCGGTCGCCTCTTCGCGGAGTTCCTGGAGCGTGGACGGCAAATCTATTTTGGGGACGATTCACCGGCAGCAGCCGAGCCCGTCGTCATCACCGGCGCGGCTCTCGGGCTCCCGGGTACGGATCGTGTCTTCGACGATGCCAACGTCGGCCGGATCCTCGACGGTGAGCAGTTCATCGACACAGTCCCGACGCGCTTCCGCCACGCGATGCTCGACAAGCATATTACGCGGCTGGTCAAACGCGAAGACGGCGGGCCCACGTTCGAGGCGATCGCCAGCACGGCCGACGTGATCAAGCTCGCCGCGCGGCGCGGGCACTTCGATCTTGCGGAAGAGTTCGGGGTATCGGCCGAACGCATTCTTGCGCTCGATATCGTCACGGCACTCGCCATCGGCGCCGGGCTGGACGCGTTGCGCGACGCCGGCATTCCCCTGGTGATGCGCTACAAGACGACCAGCAAGGGCACGCAACTTCCCGAGCGGTGGGGGCTGCCGGATTCTCTGCGCGACAGCACCGGGGTGATCTTCTGCTCCGCCTTCCCCGGTTACGATGCCTTCGCGGCTGACCTGGCGCACTATTACGCCGACCGCGCTCGCCGCCAACAAGTCGCCACGCTCGAGCATCTGCGGTCGCGCTTGTCGCCTGCGGGGGACGGGCATGACGTTGCGCGCGCGGAGATCGATCACCTCATCCATGAGCTGCACACGGCAATCGAAAAGGAGCCCTTCACGTTCGATCGCCGCTTCCTGTTCCGAATTCTGGCGATGGGCCACTCGCAGTTTGCCGAACTCATCGGCGCGCGCGGACCGAACACCCAGATCAACGCAGCCTGCGCCAGCTCGACGCAAGCCGTGTCCCTCGCCGAAGATTGGATCCGCGCGGGTCGTTGCCGCCGCGTCATCATCATCGCCGCCGACGACGTCACCTCCGACAACCTGCTCGAGTGGATGGGTGCAGGCTTTCTGATCACCGGGGCCGCCGCCACTGACGAGGTGGTCGAGGACGCCGCAATTCCCTTCGACCGCCGTCGGCACGGGATGATCCTTGGCATGGGGGCAGCCGCGATGGTGGTGGAGAGCGCGGAGGCCGCCCGCGAGCGCGGCGTGCAGCCCATTTGCGAAGTGCTCAGCGCCGTCACGGCTAACAGCGCGTTCCACGGCACCCGGCTCGACGTCGACCATATTTGCCAGGTCATGGAAACCCTGGTGGCGCAAGCGGAGGGGCGCTGGGGTGTCCAGCGCCAGCAGATGGCGTCGCAGACGGTCTTCGTCTCGCACGAGACCTACACCCCCGCACGTGGCGGCAGCGCCGCCGCCGAGGTGCACGCCCTGCGCCACGTGTTCGGTGCGGCCACCGATGAGATCGTCGTCGCCAACACCAAAGGGTTCACTGGGCATCCCATGGGGGTTGGCATCGAGGACGTGGTGGCAATCAAGGCGCTTGAGACCGGTCTGGTCCCACGCGTCGCCAACTTCAAGGAAGTCGACCCGGAGCTCGGTCCCCTGAATCTGTCGAAGGGCGGCACCTATCCGGTGCAGTATGCGCTTCGGCTCGGGGCCGGTTTCGGATCGCAGATCAGCATGACCCTGATGCGCTGGGTACCGACGCCCGACCGCGTGCGTCGCAGCCCCGATGCACTCGGCTATGCGTACCGGATCGTCAACAGCGCCGCGTGGACCGCATGGTTGAGCCACGTGAGCGGCTCGCCGACCCCCGAACTCGAAGTCGTGCAGCGCACCCTGCGCATGAAAGACCAAGGGCCGGCAGCGCGAGTCATAAAGACCGAGATGCCGGCGTCCGCTCCAGCCGTGGCCGCTCGTGCACCGGCACAGCCGCGGCTAGCCCCCGCCGCGCCCGGCGACCCCGTGAAGGCGCGGGTGCTCGCGCTGTTTGCCGAGAAAACCGGCTACCCGCCCGACATGCTCGCCCCTGATCTCGATCTCGAAGCCGATCTCGGCATCGACACGGTCAAACAAGCGGAACTCTTCGCCACCATCCGCGCAGCGTACAACATTCCGCGCGACGATAAGTTGAAGCTGCGCGACTTCCCAACGCTCGCCCACGTCATCCAGTTCGTGCGCGACCGCCGGCCCGACTTGGCTGCAGCAGCGACGACCGCGGGAGTGACACCGCAGGCCACGCCATCCCAATCACCCGTATCAGCCGTCGCAGCGTCTGACTCGGTCGTGCCAAGCCCGCCGCCTGGCGGCGACGGCAAGGCCAGCGACCTGGTGCGCGAGCGCGTCATGGCCCTGTTCGCCGAAAAGACCGGGTACCCGGTCGACATGCTCGACCCCGACCTCGATCTGGAAGCCGATCTCGGCATCGACACGGTCAAACAAGCGGAACTCTTCGCCACCATCCGCGCCGCGTATAACATCCCGCGTGATGACAAGCTGAAGCTGCGTGACTTTCCGACCCTCGCTCACGTCATGCAGTTCGTGCGCGACCGGCGCCCCGATCTGGCCGCAGTGGCACCGGCAACCCAATGCGTGACAGCGCAGCCCGCGTCACCGCAGCCACCCGTGCCCGCCGTGGCGGCGCCCGACTTGGCCGCGACAACGCCGCCGGTCGGGGGGGATGGTCAGGCTAGCGACCCGGTGCGCGAGCGCATCATGGCGTTGTTTGCCGAGAAGACCGGCTATCCGCCCGACATGCTCGACCCGGAGCTGGATCTCGAAGCGGACCTCGGCATCGATACGGTCAAGCAAGCGGAGCTCTTCGCCACCATCCGCACAGCGTACAACATCCCGCGTGATGACAAGCTGAAGCTGCGTAACTTTCCGACCCTCGCTCACGTCATGCAGTTCGTGCGCGACCGGCGGCCGGATCTCGGGATAGGCGGCACCGAGCCACCGGAGACCAGGCGCGACGCGCAGACGGTCGCCGGCGACCGGCCTCAGACCTACAGTTTCGCCGCCGCGGATCTGGTCCCGCGCCGCGTCCCGGTGCCAGCGCTGCGACCTCCGCTGAGCATGTGCAAGCCAACCGGCGTCAAGCTCGGGGCCGGCAGCCGCGTGGTGGTCATGGCGGATCAGGGCGGGGTGGCCAAGGCACTCCTCGATCGCCTGCAGAAGCTCGGCGCCGGGGTCCTGTCCATGGATCCGTCTGTAGATGTCGCCGCGTGCGAAGAGAGTGTCAAAGCGTGGGCGAGTAGCGGCGCCGTGCATGGCGTCTACTGGTTGCCCGCCCTCGATCACGAGGGTGATCTCGATGCCATGGACCTGACGGCGTGGCGGAGCGCGCTCCGCGTGCGCCTCAAACTGCTCTATTCGACGATGCGGGCGCTGTACGACCACATCGCTGCGCCCGGGACCTTCCTGCTTTCGGCAACACGACTAGGCGGCCAACACGGCTACGATGCGGCGGGCGCCTGGGCCCCGGTGGGCGGCGCTGTCCTCGGCTTCACCAAGGCTTACAAACGAGAGCGCAGCGAGGCTTTGGTGAAGGGTGTCGACTTTGAACCGGAGCGCAAGGCGGCCGAGGTGGCGGACCTGCTCATCGCGGAAACCCTGCGCGATCCTGGCGCCGTTGAGATCGGCTATAAGGCGGGAGAGCGCTGGACCGTCGGCTTGAGCGAGCAGTCGGCGGCCGACGGACACCCGGGTCTGCCGCTCACCAAGGATACGGTTTTTGTCGTCACCGGCGCGGCCGGCAGCATTGTCTCCGCTATCGTCGCCGATCTGGCGGCGGCCTGCGGCGGGACGTTCTACTTGTTGGACCTGGCACCCGAGCCTGACCCGGCAAATCCGGATCTCCATCGTTTTGTCAGCGACAAGGAAGGGCTCAAGCGCGATCTTTTCGAGCGCATCAAAGCTCGCGGTGAGCGGGCGACGCCGGCACGAGTCGACAAGGAGTTGGCCGCCCTGGAACGCGCACAAGCAGCGCTCAGCGCAATCCAGACGGTTCAGCGATCCGGCGGCAGCGTTCGCTATCACCAAGCCGATCTGCGCGACGCGGAAGCCGTCGCGCGAGCGATCGCCGCTGTGCGTCAGCAGAGTGGCCGCATCGATGTCCTGCTGCACGCGGCCGGGCTGGAGGTCAGCCGCTTCCTGCCCGACAAGGAACCCGCGGAATTCGACCTCGTCTTCGACGTCAAGAGCGACGGCTGGTTCAACCTGTTGCACGCCATCGGTGACATGCCGCTGGGTGCCAGCGTCGTCTTCAGCTCTGTCGCCGGTCGCTTTGGCAACGGCGGCCAGACCGACTACAGCGCCGCCAACGACCTGCTGTGCAAAATCACCTCGAGCTTTCGCAGCACTCGGCCCGCCACGCGCGCCATCGCCATCGACTGGACCGCATGGGGCGGAATCGGCATGGCCACCCGTGGTTCCATCCCGACGATGATGGCAGCGGCCGGCATCGACATGCTGCCCCCGGAAGCCGGCATTCCCGTCATTCGCCGGGAGCTCACGGCCGGCAGCACTCGAGGCGAGATCGTCGTGGCGCAGCGCTTGGGCATGCTGATGAACGAATGGGATGACAGCGGCGGGATCGACATCGCCGCCGTTAACGCAAACGGCGAGACAAAACGGGCGGGGCACGGACCGATGTTGGGCAAGGTGGTCGGCATGGGGCTGCACAGTGGCCTCACGGTGGAAACCATCCTCGACCCGGCGGCACAACCCTTCTTGCACGACCATCAGATCGACGGCACCCCGGTCCTGCCCGGCGTGATGGGCGTAGAGGCGTTCGCGGAACTGGCCACCCTGCCGTTGCCTTCCTGGCATGTGGTAGCGGTAGAGAATGTCGATTTCCTGGCCCCCTTCAAGTTCTACCGCGGCGAGCCGAGGACGCTGACGCTCAACGCCGTCTTCCACGCCGATGGCGACGACATGGTGGCCAGTTGCCGACTCACTGGTAGTCGCACGCTTCCGAACCAGCCCGAGCCGCAGATGACCACTCATTTCACCGCCCGGGTGCGCCTGGCCCGACGGCCGCTAACGCCGGACACGTCGGCAGTGCCGCCACCGGCCAGCAGCACCGGGGTGCGCGCGCCAGACATCTACCGCCTGTACTTCCATGGCCCGGCCTATCAAGTGCTCGACAGCGTGTGGCGCGATCACGGCGCCACGGTGGCGCGGATGGCCACGACGCTTCCGGCCAATCACCACCCGGCGGAGTTGCCGACGATCGTGGCACCACGGCTGATCGAGCTATGCTTCCAAACTGCCGGGATCTGGGAAATGGGGACGAGCGGTCGCCTGGCATTGCCGCAGCACATCGACCGGGTGAGCACGCTTGCCAGCGCGGAGCCCGTGCGCGAACCCTTGTGCGCAGTGGTTACCGCTCACTCAGACACGTCTGGTTTCGATGCTCGTGTGCTTGACGCCACAGGCACGGTTTTGGTGATGATGCAGGGCTACCGCACGGTGGAGGT
>JAGDMS010000571.1 GCA_017860575.1 Deltaproteobacteria bacterium
CAATCGGGCATCTATACGCCGTCCGATGTCCCGTTCACGCGCGACGCGATCGCCTCGGAAGCCACGCCCAATATAGAGACAGTCATCATCGACGATGTGGATCTCGAGCTGCTCAAGCGCCATCACCAGTCTCCAAGCGTGGTTACCTGGGAAGACCGGCGCAAGGATCTCTATGAGCTCAGATCGAAAGGCGCATGAGGGAGGAAGCTTCCATGGTCGAACAGTTCTGGGCAACGCTTGAATCCTTGAGGCAGTTCTGGCAGGGTCTTTCGGCGGGGCTGCCCGCGCTGCTGGTCGCGATCGTCCTCTTGCTGCTGGGGTGGTTCTTTGCGAGGATCCTCCGCCGGGGGGTGATCCGGCTCCTGCGGCTGCTGCGCATTGATGTGCTTGCCGAGAAGGCCGGCGTGGAGGACTTCCTGCTTCAAGGTGGCGTACGGTACACAACCGTGACGCTCCTGGCGGACCTTCTGTACTGGCTGGTCCTGATGACGGTGATGCTCGCGGCGCTGCACACGATCGGCCTGCAAAACGCCCCCGTGCTGTTCAACAAGATCATCTCGTATGTGCCGAGCGTGATCGTAGCCGCCCTGATCCTCATGTTCGGCGCATTCGTGGCAAAGCTTGCCCGGGCCGTCACGTTCACGTACCTGAGCAACGTCGGGATCTCAGGGGCGGACGTCATCGGCCATATTGCCCAGTGGGCCATGCTCCTGTTCGCTGTTTCCGTGGCCCTGGAGCAACTGTCGATCGGCGTCCAGATCCTGGTCACGGCATTCCAGCTCGCATTCGGCGCTCTCTGCCTTGCCATGGCAATCGCGTTCGGCCTTGGAGGGAAAGACTGGGCCGCGTCGGTGCTGGAGAAGCTGAGGAGGCGGTAGACATGATTATCGACTGCCACACGCACCTGAACAACTACCACGACGAAGACGTCGACTCTCTTCCCGTCAGCGTTGAACACCTCCAGCGGGACATGCGGCGGAACCGCATCGACATCGCGCTCGTGCTGACGTCTTACAAGGTGACGCCCGGGAGGCCGTCGACACAGGCCACGGTGGAGGCTACCAGGCACCTGAAGCATCTGCGCATCGTGGCAGGAATAAGCTTCGCGACGCTCTCGCCGATGACGCTGGAAGCGCTGCGCGGACATCTCACGGAACGGCGAATCGTCGGACTGAAGCTCTATCCCGGGTACGAGCCGTTCTTCCCGAGCGACCCCCAGCTGGAGCCGGTGTATGCGCTGGCGAAAGAGTTCGGCGTGCCGGTGATGATCCACGCGGGGGACACATTCACGCCGAAGGGGAAGCTCAAGTATGCCCACCCGCTCAATGTTGACGAGGTGGCAGTGGATCACCCCGGGGTGAACTTCATCATCTGCCACCTGGGCAATCCATGGATCCGTGACTGCATGGAGGTCGTGTACAAGAACGCGAATGTGTACACCGACATTTCCGGACTCGTCCTCGGAGGCTTTACTGACCGGTTCGAACAGTACATGCGCAAGCAGCTCCAGGAGATGCTCGAGTACGGCGTGGAGCCCGAGAAGGTGCTCTTCGGCACCGACTGGCCGATCGCTTCGATGGAGTCGTACCTTGAGTTTATCGAGGAGCTGAAGATCCCGGAGCGGGACCGTAAGAAAATCATGTTCGAGAACGCGGCACGGCTCTTCGGCATTGCAGCGTCTGACTCGTACCTCTCGACACCGTCCATTCTGAGCGGACTGTCGGTGGGCGGGCGCCCGTGACGTTCCTGCAATTCTGAGCCCGCCACCGCCCCACCCCGAAGCGAAGAGACTTCTCTCAAGCGCCGGAGGCCGGCGGTTTCTGTCTAACTCGTGCTCGTGAGCGAGGCAGCTCTTGCCGTCGCCATGGTCGATGGCGTTACCGGGTCCTCCGGGGGCCCGGTGCTCCTGATTGCACTGACAGCCGTGGACGTCTGCATTGGCGCGTTCACGGCGTCATCGTACGCGCTGTTCATGGAGCTCACTGATCCGGCTCTCGGGGCGACGCAGTTCAGCACCTTTATGGCGGCGACGAACGCGTGCGAGTCATGGTCCTCCGCCGCGGTCGGCCGCATGATCCCGGCGATCGGGTATCCGGGGGCGTTTTCGCTCCTGGCGCTTGTGTCGCTTGCCACGCTCCCTGTTCTGCGGCACCTCCCCGCGGGTGGCGGGAATCGAAACGCGAAGACCATCTCCCGGCATCCTTAGCAGCCGCGGCCGCCTCCCGGCGCGGCGCCTTGCATCTCCACTGCTCGCGCGGTATATTTTGTTTCCAGCACATGGCGTCCGCTCCCCACCATACCGTTGCGCTCTTAGTGATCGCGGTGCACCTCTTCTTTGCGGTGGCCGTGGAGTATGCTCACCACCATGGGTATGCCACAGGATCGTCTCATGGCCCTGTCTTCACGTCGCACGACTGCGGCCCGGACGAGCGGCACCTGCCGGTCGAGGGCAAGCGCGTCTGCGCCGTGTGTGTCCACGCGTTCTCGATGGTGGCGACATG
>JAGDMS010000088.1 GCA_017860575.1 Deltaproteobacteria bacterium
CACGCCGCGCGAGGTCCCGGCGTACAGCGTCGCCGGAATCTCCGGATCTATGGCCAGTGCGCCGAGATGTGCGTCCGGTGGAAAACCGGCACTGGCGGCCTTCCAGTTGGTGCCGGAATCGGTGCTCTTGAAGACACCTCCGGCCCAAATTCCGGCGTAGAGGGTGGTCGGCGTCTTAGGATCAATCGCCGGCGCGCGGACGTTCCCGCCTTCCGGCCCATGGCTGGTCCAAACGTTGAGCCCGGCCTGCACGGGTTACGCGCCGGCGATCAGCCACAGTGCGCACAAGAAGGCGGCGGCCACTGTGGCGCGGTGCGAATCAGGCGACGGAGATCTTGAGACCGTCAGGTGCCGGGCCGGTGCGCGGGAGATCGTCGTGGTTGTTCTGTCTCGGACTTCCATCAAGCCCTCGGGTCCGCTGCGCCCTTACGTGCAGCCCTCCAATGCCCGACTCACGGCCGTCATGATCTCATCCACCATGATTTCGCCATTGCCGTTGATGCCGCCGCTGCCGCATCCGAGCACCGAGGCACTGCCGAGGGCGATGTTCACCATGGTCAGCAGCTCGTCGACGGTCACGTCGCCGTTGCCGTCGCAGTCACCGACGCACCGAGCGGGCGGTGCCCTGGAGAACGCCACGGCCGTGAGCCGAAAAGCTCCCTGCCCCACGAAGCGGTTGGCGGTGACGTGCCAGGTGCCCGGGTCGGGGAAGTCGATCTCGCACAGTCCGTATGTCCCCATGGTCGGATCCACGCAGTCGAATCCTTCCTCGATCGGCTGCTCTCCGACCCTTACGTAGAGGTCGAAGTCGTTCCCCTGGGGAAATCCCAAACCGTACAAGTCGTTGGCGTCCTGCCCGTTCAACGTCACGCGCAGCAACACCGTGTTTTCCCGCACCTCGATCGTCAGCTCGCCCTCGGGTTCCCACGCGCTCAGGGAGCCGTCCGCGACGCTCGCGACCATCGTACCGGACTCGCCGACCTGGGCAAGGTCGCCGCAGCGCTCTCCGCCCAAATCGGCTCCCGCCTCGTTGCGGATCCACTCGCGGTCGAAGTAGACGTCGACGTCGAAGCTGGCCGAACCCGCGCCGCACGTGCCAGAACCCCCGGAGGTCACCCCGGCCAGGACAGGCTGCCCTTCAACGCTGGAGAACAGCGGCCCGCCGGAATCTCCATGGCAAGTATTCGAGTCGTCGCCCGGGGCACCGATCGGGGCCAGAAAGTCCCAGCACACGTGCGTGTTGTCCGGAACCAACCCCGCGCACTGTGCGGTGACGACGCTGCCGTAGCGTTTGACACCGGGTCTGTATTCATCGTCGGAGGTGATGCCGAACCCCACGATGATTCCAACCGTGCCGGGCGCCGGCGAAGCGACCTCGTTGGTCGGCAACGGCGGAAAGCCGCTCGCGGGGACGGCAAGCTTGAGGATTGCGAGGTCGCTCGCCACTCCGAGCTGGTACCCGGGGTGGACGACGACGCTCTCGACCGGGAGGTAGCCGGCGTGCTGGAAGAACATGAAGATTCCGGCCGGATCCGCCACGCCGAGAGTATCGCAGTCCGCAGCGGAGTCCACCCAGTCCGGGCAGACGCAGTGCGCAGCGGTGAGGACGGTGGAACACCCAATCAGGGTTCCCGTGCAGGTGGTGTAGAGTCGCTCTCCCCGTTCGACCGAGCTTACGAATAGGACCGCCCCGACTTGAGGAAAGCTCGTCGATGGCAGGCCGTTCACCACGCGCGGCCGGAGCCGGGTGTGCTCGGCAAGGGCCACCTGATAGATGGCGAGCAGAAGAGCGACAAGCACGATCGTTTTTCGGCGCGTCATGCCGGTTGGTTGTCCCCATACGCGAAGATCACGGAAAGCATCCTGGAGGCTCCCAGAACGCGCGTGGCCCTCGCGCCCATGCGAGCACGAGCAGCCACCACATGACATCGCTCGTGCGACGCCGCACCATTGTGCAGCCGTCTCCGCCAGGCGCGTGAAGCACAGTTGGTGTCGCCGCAAACAGTACCGACCGCATACAGGAAGCCGAACGCCGCCCCCGGGCGCAGGAACTAAGTCAATCGTGCGGATTGGGATTGTATCCGGTCCATTGAACGTATGACGACGGCTTCCATGGTTTGGGCGCTGGCTGGGCCGGCAGCGCTGAGGGGCAGAGGGACGGCATGCGTCGATCGTATCCCTTCGAAAAGACGGCGGTACCTGCAAGACCGGTCGGACGGGGTCCCGATGGTACGGCTTCTCCCTGCGATTTTGGGAAATTGCTTCGGATGCCTGCTTGCGGTGCCCGGGCCACCGTCCAGCCGGATCCATGTTGTGATGGGCTGGTGCATGACCGCCCCTGAGATCACTTTCAACGCGACCGCAAGCGGACCGCTACGGGGATTTGCCGTTAGCCGTCCCACGGCCTTCCCACGGCTGACAAACCACGCCCGGCAGTTGTGAATTCCGGTGAAGGTTGCGGGAGTCACGCAGTCCTGAAGTTCAAGCGAGGTGGGGGAACCAGAGAGATCGATCTACGCTCGCCCGTCCGAAATTCGTGACGGAATGCCTGCGAACAGGATCCGGGGCTGCCGAGGCTCGATTTACCCGATGAAAGGCTGCTATAGGGCAACCAGCACTCTCAGGTTGTTCCGCTGCAGGCGGCGGGGTTCCGACGTAGGTCGGACACTACGACACGAACCCAGGCGATAGGCCACGCCGCCACGGACAGCGTTAGGGTCTGGGAAGATCGGAGGGACGACACAGGATGCGCCTCAATGCCGTTATCGCGGGCGTCGGTATGACCCGTTTCATGAAGTACCCGGACAAGGGCCTCAAACAGCTCGGCGCCGAAGCCGTGCAAGCGGCCCTGCACGACGCCGGCCTGACGGCCGCGGATCTCGACGCGGCGTACGTCGGCAATTGCGCCGCCGGCATCGTCACGGGCCAGGAATCCATCCGCGGTCAGGTCATCCTGGATACGATCGGTATCGGTAAGATTCCGATCTTCAACCTGGAGAACGCCTGCGCCAGCGGTTCGTCGGCGCTATTCCAGGCCGCGGTGATGGTTTCGGCCGGCCTGTACGATGTCGTCCTGGCGTTGGGCGTCGAGAAGCTTACGCACGCCGACAAGGCCCGCAGCTTCGCCGCCTTCTCCGGCGCGGTCGACATCGAGCAGGTGAACGAAATGCTCGCGGCAGCCAGCCAGGCCGGCGGCTCCGGCCAGGACCGGTCGATGTTCACCGATTATTACGCTGGCGCCGCACGCGCATACATGGCGCAGTACGGTGCCACCAAGGAACAGTTCGCGCAGGTGGTGGTGAAGAATTCCTTCCACGGCAGTCTGAACCCCCGGGCGCAGTTCCGCGACGCCATGACCGTCGAGCAGGTGCTGAACGATCGGCTCATCGTCGAACCCCTGACCCGGTCCATGTGTTCGCCCATCGGCGACGGTGCGGCGGCAGCGGTTGTCGTCAGCGAGCGCAAAGCGCGACAACTCGGCATCGGTAAGCCGGTACGTATCTCGACGATCGTGATGCACTCGGGGTGGAAGCATGCGGCCGACGAGCCGGGCAGCAGCGCGGTGTGCGCCGCGGAAGCGTTTGCAGAAGCCGGCATTGGCCCGCAGGACCTCGATCTCATCGAATTGCACGACGCCTCCGCCTTCAGTGAGTTGCTGACCTACGAGCACTTGGGGCTGTGCGCGCCAGGCGAGGGCGGCCAGTTGGTGGAATCGGGCGCGACCCGTCTCGGTGGACGCATCCCGGTGAACACCTCCGGGGGCTTGCTGCGCAAAGGGCATCCGGTGGGGGCAACCGGTATCGCACAGATCGTCGAGTTGACGGAGCAACTGCAGGGGCGCTGCGGAGCACGCCAGGTTGAGGGGGCCAAGCTCGCTCTGGCACAGAATGGCGGCGGGATAAAAGGTGGCGAGGCGGCGGCCATGCTGGTGACGATCCTGGCGACCTAAGACAACGCCAGGCGTCCACGCTCGAAACCGACAATTCGTGGCCCCGCGCCGGTTGGCATCGGAAGGAGGCATCGGTCATCATGGCGATCGCGACAGTGCTCAGGATCACATCAACGCTGGGGGTGCTTGTGCTCCTGGCAATCGGCGTCTTTGGCCTGTTGCGCCCCACGGCGTTTGCGGCCCAGGTCGGCGTGCGGGCGGACACGCCCGCTGGAATGGGGGAGTTGCGCGCCGTGTTTGGCGGCTTCATGTTGGCCATGGTGGCGGCCCTGACTTTGATCGGATCGCCCGTGGTCTATCTCACCGTTGGGGTGCTGTGGCTCGGCGCCGGCGTTGCCAAAACGATTTCCTTCTTCCTTGACCGCCCGGCGATCAAAGATGGCGTGCAAGGGATCGTGTCGGACGCCGTGATTGCGGCGCTGGTGCTGTCCGGATATTTCCAAAGCTGACGCGGGCGGTGGGTTCACCGAAGACGGCAGGCCCGGCCGATTTGAGGCGTGCGGAATCTAGCGACGAGAACGCCGATCGCGCCGATAGGAGAAAGGGACACATGAGCGAGGACACTCGCGGGGCGCGGGCGGGCGATGCGTTGCAGGCGCTGCGCTCGGGGCAGGCGTGGGCCGCTTTCTGTGAGGAACTCAAGGAAGCCGGCGCCGACCTGTTGCGCCCGTCGGCACCCGACAGCGCGGTGGACACCGCCGAGGGCTTCCGCTTCCTGACGCGTATGGTGCGCTGCGCCTTCGAACACATCATGGAGTGCGGCGACGCCGCGGCCCCAGCCTTCTTCCACGTGTTCAACGAAACCATGAAGAGTGGGTGGGACAATCCCGACAACATCCACTCCAACGCGTACATCAACGGTGTTTTCGACTACCGGATTGCCGGCACGCGCGGTGATGCACATTACATGGCCATCGGGGTGTACGGCGGCTCCCTCGGCCGCGGCGGCGGGCGCCGGACGGTTGCCTATGTGGATGTCGATACGTTGGCGACTACTGCCGATGGCACCTTCGAGGTCACCCTCAGTCAGCGTGAACACCCGGGCAACTGGATCCGGCTGGATGCCGACGCCACCACCGTCATGATCCGCGAAACCTTCTGGGATCGCCGCCGTGAGACACCCGCACGGCTGCGCATAGAGCGCCTGGACGGCACACCGGCGCCGCTGGATCCCGCATTCGTGGCTGGCGCGTTGCGCCGGGCGCTGCGCTTCGTGCGCGGCTCGAACAAGACGTTCTTCGACATCGCCGATCAGTGGCGGCCGCGTCCGAATGCGTTTTTCGCATCCGATCCGCAGCAGGCCGGTGCCACCATCGGCATTCCCAACATGCATTACGCCAGCGGGTGGTGGGAGCTGCCCGACGGTCACGCCATCGTGCTCGATGTCACGCCGCCAGCCTGCCGCTACTGGTCCATGACGCTTGGCAACTATTGGGGCGAATCGCTCGACTATCGCTACTGGCGAATTCACCTCAACCAAAAGAGCGCACGCTACCGTACCGACGGGTCCGTGCGGGTCATCCTGGCGCAGAGCGACCCGGGGCTGCCGGATGCCAACTGGCTCGCCACCGCCAGCCATGGCGCGGGAGTATGGACCCTGCGCTGGCTCGAAGCGACGGCACACCCGTTGCCGAGCGTGCGCGTCGTCTCACTTTCCGACCTGCGCTGCCTCTAGGGCCCCAGTCACTGCTGCGGCGGTGCCTGCTTTTTCTCGCTCGACTCCTCCTCGTCGTCGTGCAGCATGCGCACCGCCGGGGTGTCGAGGTCGTCGAACTGTCCGCTGCGGGCGGCTCGAATGAAGGCCCACACGGCCGCGGCGGCCAGGAGCGAAGCGACCGGGACAAGCACATAGATCACGGACATGGCGGCTCTCCGAACGTGGGGAACCAGAACGCGAGCAGGACGACGCTGAGGGAACTCACCGGCATGAGGATGGCGGCAATGAGGGGTCCGATGATGCCCGTCACCGCCAGCGTGGCCGCGGCCGCATTGTAAGCGAGAGAGACGGCCAGGCAGGCGCGGATCGTCCACAGCGTGTTGCGTGCGCCGGTGACCAGGCCGACGATGGGTGTTAGGCCGGGGCGGCTCAGGTAGACGTCGGCTGCGGCCAGGCTCGCCTCGGCGCCCCCGTGCACGGCGATGCCCACGGTGGCGGCGGACAACGCCGCGGCGTCGTTGACGCCGTCGCCCACCATCACCACCGGACCGCGCTGAACCTCCGCTTCGATCGCGCACACCTTTTCCTCGGCCGTCACGCCGCCCCGGCACGCCGCGGGCGGGATGCCGACACGGCGGGCCACCGAGATCACCACTCCCAGATCGTCGCCGGACAGCACCGCAAGACTCCAGCCGTGCCGCCGCAGTTCCGTCACCGCCGCCGCGGCATCCGCCCGGACGGGATTTCCCACTCCGGCGACGGCGGCGATGCGGCCGTCGACCACGACCGACACGGCGCTAAGCCCACGCGACGTGAACCGCTCCTGTGCGCTGCTGGCCCAGTGCGGTGTCTCGCTGACGCGGCGGGCCGCGAAACTTGCGGAACCGACCGCTACGGCCCGGCCGTCGACGGTGCCTTCTATTCCAGTCGGGCTGTGCACCGCGCCGTCCACGCGGTGCACACCACCGGCCGACGGATCTTTCTGGAACGCCAGGGCAATGGCATGCGACGAGGTTGCCTCCAATGCCACAGCCAGCGGTTTGGCCTCGGCGTCCCCCTCCCACTCGATGGTCCCACCGCCGCTCTCGGTAAGTGTCCCAGTCTTGTCCAGCACAATCCGCGATGGCCGAGCGAGCTTCTCCAGGGCATCGCCGCCCTTGACGAGAATGCCGGCCCGGGCGGCGCGGCCGATGGCAACCGCGACGGCCAGCGGCGTGGCCAGGCCGAGTGCGCAAGGACAGGTGACGATGAGCAGCGAGGTGGCATTGTCGATGGCCTGTGAGACATCAACACGCAGCCAGACGAAGAACGTCACCACGGCGAGGGAGACCACTACGCCGACAAACCAGCCGGCGATCCGATCCGCTGAGCGCACGATGGGTGCGCGACGGCGGGAATACTCTTCCACCAGGCGCATGAGCCGGCCGGCGCGGGTCTCGGTGCCGGTCGCCTCGACGCGCACTTGCACCGCCCGGGAAACATTTACCGCGCCCGCGCAGACGCGTGTCCCGGGCGCGATCGGGACCGGCCGCGATTCGCCGGTGAGCAGGGACTGGTCCATCGTCGACGCCCCGTCCGTCACCTCGCCGTCGGCGGGGAACGACTCGCCGGCACGGACCTCGAGCAGGTCGCCGACGCGGAGTGCCTCGACCGGAACGTCCTCGCCGCTGGGTCGGCGCGCCAGGCGCGGCGTGAGCGAAAACAGCAACTCCAGCGAATCTGCAGCCCAGCGCTGCTGCCGGTGCTGCACCCAGCGGCCGACGAGGAGGAGGAAGATGAGTACCGTGAGTGAGTCGAAGTAGATCTCCCCGCGTCCGAGGATCGTGTTCACGGTGCCCGCGATCGCACCCGCACCGAGGCCGAGGGCGATGGGCAGGTCGAGATGCGCCGTGCGCGTCCGGATCGCCGCCCAGGCACCGCGAAAGAACAGGCTCCCGGGCCAGGCCAGTGACACCATCGCAAAGAGCATGCTGAGCCAGCGGAAGAACGTTCCGTGCGCCGCCTCCACGCCGGAGTAGGCGCCGCCGTAGAGTGAGATTGCGAGCAGCATGACGTTGCCCGCGGCCGCGGCGGCGACGCCGATACGGACGATGAACTTGCGGTCTTCTTCCAGCCTGGCCTGGCGGGTCTTCGCGTCGCGGGCCGGGTGCGGTGGATACCCGAGCGAATCCAACGTGCGCGCCACGCGCGACAGTGTGGTGTCGCGCTCGTCCCACACGAGACGTACGAGCGAGCGCCGCAGATCCAGGCGCGACTCGATGACGCCGGGAGCGACGCGGGGCAGGCGCTCGACGAGCCACACGCACGCGGCGCAATGGACACCCTCCAGGTACAGCTCCGCCGTCCGGGTTCCGGGTTCCAACTCCCGCGTCCACACATCCCGAAAGGCCGCGTCATCGAGTTCCGCGTAGCGACGGCCGGTGGTCCGTGCGGGCTGCGCCGCCGCTCCCGAGGACTCCTGGATCCGGTAGAAGCGTTCGAGGCCGTGACCGTAGATGACGTCCCACACCGTGCGGCAGCCGGCGCAGCAGAACTGCCGTTCCGCGCCCTCGACTACCAAGCCGGCTGGAACGTCAAGGCCGCAGTGGGCGCATGCGACGCGCCGGGCGCTGTTCGCCGCGGATGCTGCGACCACCTCAGTGGGCATGCTCGCAGGCTGGTGGCGCGCCGCGCAGCGCTTCGACCCGTTCGACGGCTTCGTCCACACACGTGGGGGGTACCGATTGCGTGTGGATGACGGCGGCCGGACTCCAGCGGCCAGCAAGGGCCATTACGCCCAGGCCAATGACGACGAGGCACGCGGCGAGTTGCGTGCGCACGCCCAGCAAGGCCGTGATTCGCTGGACGCCCGTGCCGATTGCGGCCAGCACGGGTACAGTCCCAACCCAGAACGCAGCCAACGTCAGCGCTCCCGGCAGTGCATGCCCGGTCCCGGCGGCCGCAAGGACAAACGCCCAGAGCCAACCACAAGGTAGGAGTGCGGTCATGAGGCCGACCGCCAGCGCCCTGACGACCGGCGGCCAGCCGAGCGCGGTCTCGTGTCCCTTGCGGATCCACTGCCCGAGCAGCGACACAGCCGCGAGCGGCACAACCGCAAGTGGCGTGGCCGAGAGCGGCGGCAGTTTCACGCCGAGCAAGCGTACGGCTGCGACGATGCCGGCACCGACGAGAATGCCCCCGGCTACGATTCCCGCGGCGCGCTGTACCCCGACGAGCGTGCCACCGACATTCAGCGCGGCACCAAGCATGCCTGCGATCGCTCCAAAGATGACATAGACCACGAGCCGACCGCCGTGATAGGCGAAGTGCAACCGCAGTTGGCCACCGGCGTTGTCCGGTCCAGGCATGGTGGCGAACGCCGCGAATGGCCCGCACATGCCGGCGCAGTGCAGGCTACCAAGCAGGCTAGCCAGCAGTACCGTGCCGATCAGGGTCGCCATGGGTTGGGCCCCACCTGGACAACCGCGACGTGCGTGAACGTCTCCGCGCCCCGGCGCACCGTGGCCCGGCACTCCCAGAGCCCCGGCCGTGCCATCCGCGGGGTGCCCACGTATACGCCGGGGCTTTCCTCTGCCAACGTCAGCTCCATTCGTTGCGCGGCGAACGCGTGATGGAAGGTGATCAAATGCACTGTGGCGCCCTGGACTGGTTGCCTGTCGCGATCGAAGACGCGGCAGACCAATCGTCGCTCCCCCAGGGAGCCGGCGTGCGCGTCCGGCTCGACCTCGACCGACCAGCCCAGCCTCTGATTCACGCGCAGCTGCGCCGCGGTCTCGTCCCACCGCATGGACTTCTCGTAGTAATCGGGTTCGATGGAAAAGTGCGGGTCGCGCCCGGCGATGGTGATCACCGTCAGGTACATCGCAACGAAGAGGACGAGGCTTCCGACCACCGCCGCGGGCCAGATCCAGGCGTGTCGCGGGGATGTCTCGGACGAGCCACTCACTGCGGCTCCCTCCCGCCCACCGTGATGGGACCCAGCAGCCGGTAGTTGAGTTCCTTGGTTTCGCCCGCACCAGTGACGCGGACGACGATGTCGCGCTTGCCGTTGGTGAACACCGAGGCGGGCGTGAGAACGAGGAAGCCCTTGGTGACCGCCGTGCCGGCGGGGACCATCATGGGATCCTCGTCGATCTCCAACCGCGCTGGTGTGCCGGCGCCGACTTCGACGCGGAACGACGCGGGTTGGTCGAGACGATTCATGATCTTGACCCGCACCGGATTCGAAATCTCGCCGTTGGGCAGTTCAACAAACGGTGCGCCGAGGCCGCGCAGCAGCGTCACGTCCACAACCCCCTTGCGTGAGAGCGCGACGATGAAGAGGGCGGTGATCACGAGCAGGACGGTCGAATAGATGAAGATCCGGGGCCGGGCGACGCGGCCGGCCTCTCCGGCAATAGTGGCCTGCGACCCGTACCGGATCAGCCCGCGCGGGCGGCCGATCCGTTCCATCACGGCATCGCAGGCGTCGATGCACTGCGCGCAGCCGACACACTCCATCCGCAACCCGTCGCGGATGTCGATGCCCGTCGGGCACGTCTCCACGCACAGGTAGCAGTCGACGCAGTCGCCAAGTGCCACACCCGCGTCGCGCCTGCCCCTCCCGCGCGGCTCACCGCGCTTCGGGTCGTAACTGATGATCAACGAGTCGCGATCGACGAGGACCGACTGCAGCCTGCCGTAGGGGCATGCGACGATACAGGTCTGCTCGCGGAAGTAGGCGAAGTCGAACAGCATGAGCCCCGTGGTGGCTGCCATGACCAGAAACGAGGTCGGATGTTCGAATGGCGAGGCGAAGATCCACTGCCGCAGCGCCTCGACGCCGACGAAGTAGGCCAGGAAGGTGTGCGCCAGGTACATCGACACCACCAGAAAGACGGCGTACTTGACCGCCGTGCGCAGACCCGTCTGCTTGCGTCCGGGACGACCACCCGCTCGGGGCGGTCCGTCGAACAGCCGTTCGAGTGGGCGATACACGAACTCCATGTAGACCGTTTGCGGGCAGGCGTACCCGCACCACACGCGGCCAAAAACGGCGGTCACAAAGAAGATGCTGACGACGAGGCCGATGACCAGGAGCGCCAGCAACACCGTGTCCGTCGGCAGGAATGTCGTACCGAACAGCGTGAAGCGGCGGTGGAGGATGTCGAGGAGAATGGCGGGTTTGCCGTTGATTCGCAGGTACGGGAGGAGCGTGAAGACGGCAATGAGGATCCACGCGAGGATGCGGCGCGCGCTGAGGAAACGGCCAGGCGAGAGGCGGGGTCGCAGCCAGCGACGCGACCCGTCGGCATTCAGCGTGGAGAGGACCCGCTCCTCAGACTCGGGCAGGGCCGCCGTGGTCATGGCGGCGTCACTTTTTCGGCTCGACCGGTGGGGCAGGCCACGGCGGTATCACGGTCCCCTCCGCGCCCCTGGGGCCGGGGAGGTTCTTGCCGCGCAGGCTGGCGACGTACGAGGCTACCAGGACCACCTCGTTCGGATGCATCCGCGTCTTCCAGGCCGGCATCGCCCCGTTCGCGGCGCCGTTCGCGATGACCTGGGGAATGTCGTCGATCTTGGTGACGTTTTTGTAGGCGTCGTCGGTGAGGTTGGGGCCCACTTGGCCTTGCCCATTGGCCGCGTGGCAGGAGACGCAGTTGGTCTTGAAGATCGAGGCACCGAACTGGAGCCAGCCGGGTTCGTTCATGAACCGCACCACCGTCGCCGCGTCCGGTTTGAGGTCGCCGATCTCCGCGAAGCGTTTCTTCATGTCGTCCGCCGTCGCATCCTGATACTCCACGGCGACGGGCGTGGAGATGGTGCTCATGTGGTAGTACAGGAAGTACCAGAGGCTGAAGACGAACGTAGCGAAGAAGATGAGGTACCACCATCCCGGGGTGGGATTGTCATACTCCTGGATTCCATCGAACTCGTGTTCTTGTAATACGTCTCGGGTCGTGTCTGTCATTGTTGCGATCCTTTGCCCGCGGCCGCTCCGCTGCCGCCCTGATCTTCGAGCTGATCGGCATCCAGCGGTTTTCGTGCCTCTGCGTCCATCTCGTCGCGTGGCCGCAGCATGACCCACACCACGACGGCGGTGAAGGCAACGAAGCTCACGACCAGGCCGACCTCGGCAAACGCCACCAGGCCGGAGTGACTCATGATGTCGCTGAGGCTCACGAGTGACTGTCCCCCGGCACGGCGGCGGTTGCCGGATTGGTTTGCGCTGGCGCTGCCGGTGGGGGCGCGAACAGGTCGGTCCCCAGCCGCTGCAGGTAGGCGATCAGTGCCACCACTTTTTTCGTCTCGAGACCGGGCCGGCCCTTCTGCTCGACGATCTGCGTTGCGATCGTCTTTGCTTGCGCCTTGGCGGCGTCGATGCCGCCGGCGATGGCGGCATCATCATACGGCACACCGAGCGTGCGCATGGCACGCATGTGTGATGGGATGGCCGTGAAATCCAGGTCGTCCTGGAGCAGCCATGGATACGCCGGCATGATGGAGTTCTGGGTAATCTGCCGCGGGTTCTCGAAGTGCAGGACGTGCCACGAACTGGACTGCTTTCCACCCTCGCGGGCCAGGTCCGGACCGATCCGCCGTGAGCCCCACTGGAAGGGATGATCGTACACGAACTCACCCGGCTTCGAGTATTCCCCGTAGCGCTTCGTCTCCGCCAGGATGGGCCGGACCATCTGCGAGTGGCAATTGTAACAGCCCTCGGATCGGTAGACGTCGCGGCCGGCAACTTCGAGCGGTGTGTACGGGCGTACCGATGCGATGGTGGGGACATTCGACCGGATGAGGAACGTCGGTATGATTTCGAAGAGCGAGGCGACCACGACGGCAATGACGACGTAGACCGTAAAGCGAAACGGCCGCCGTTCCCAGCGCCGATGCCAGGCGCCCTGGCTCCAGATGTCGAGCTTGTGCGCCAGCCCGGTGACCGGCAGCCCCTCGAGTCGCGAACGCGGCGGTGGCGGCTCGGCGTAGGTCTTCGCCAAGGCCGCGGCCCGCTGGATCGGCTCCGCATAGGTCGCCGGCCGGGATTGCCAGGTCTTGAAGAGGTTGACGCCGGCGAGCAACGCCCCGGCCAGGTAGAGGGTGCCGCCGAGGACGCGCACCCAGTACATCGGTATCAAGGCCATCACGGTCTCGACAAAGTCGGGGTAACTGAGCCGGCCCATGTCGTCCAGAGCGCGCCACATCAACCCTTGCGTCAGTCCTGCAATGTAGATCGGTACGATGTAGAGGACCAACCCGATCGTGGCGACCCAGAAATGCGTGGTGGCCAAGCGCATCGACCAGAGCGGTGCCTGGTACAGCCGGGGCATGAGCCAGTAGATCATGGCGAAGGTGGTGAACCCGACCCAGCCCAGCGCACCTGCATGCACGTGCGCGATGATCCAGTCCGTGTAGTGGCCGAGGGCGTTGACGCTCTTCACTGACAGCAGCGGCCCCTCGAACGTGGACATACCGTAGAAGGTGATGCCGACGACGAAGAATTTGAGCACCGGGTCCGTCGCCACGCGATTCCAGGCGCCGCGCAGCGTCAGCAGGCCGTTGATCATGCCGCCCCATGACGGCATCCACAGCATCACCGAGAAGATCATACCGAGGGTGGAGGCCCATTCGGGAACGGCGCTGTAGTGCAGGTGGTGCGGTCCCGCCCAGACGTAGATGAATACCAACGACCAGAAATGGACGATACTCAAGCGGTACGAAAAGACCGGGCGCTCCGCCGCCTTCGGCAGGAAGTAGTACATCAGGCCGAGGAACGGTGTCGTGAGCAGGAAGCCGACGGCGTTGTGACCGTACCACCACTGCATGAGGGCGTCCTGCACACCGGCGTAGAGCGCGTAGCTCGTCATAGAGCCCGCCGGCACGGCGAGGCTGTTGAAAATGTGCAGGACCGCGATGGTGACGATCGTGGCGATGTAGAACCAAAGCGCGACGTACAGGTGACGTTCGCGACGCGTGGCGATGGTGCCGAAGAAGTTGATGGCGAAAACCACCCACACCACGGCAATGGCGATGTCAATGGGCCACTCCAGCTCGGCGTATTCCTTGCCCTGGGTGAAACCGAGGGGCAGGGTGACGGCGGCGGCGACAATGATGGCCTGCCAACCCCAGAAGTGGATGCGGCTGAGGATGTCGCTGAACATCCGCGCCTTGCACAGCCGCTGGGTCGAATAATAGATGGCGGTGAACACGGCGTTTCCCGCGAACGCAAAGATGACGGCGTTGGTGTGCAGCGGACGCAGGCGCCCGAACGACGTGAACGGCAGGCCTAGGTTGAGGCCGGGGACGACCATCTGCGTGGCGATTAAGACGCCCACCAGCATCCCCACGACGCCCCAGACGAGCGTCATCAGCAGAAACGCTCGGGAGATGGCGTCGTCGTAGACGAACTCCTCAATGTGCCCGCGTTCCTCGTGCACCGCGGGGGCCGCGGTGGTGGCCTTGCTAGACTCCATGTGGACGGCTTCTCCTACAGGGATGCACCTCGCCGCCAGCGGCGGGGAACCCCAATGAACGAATGTGGATTTGGCTGTGAAGGTGCGTGGCGCGTGCTGTCCCGCACGCCGCACCTGACTTCATACTCCTGAGGAAATACCATGCTGTATGGCTTTTCCGGGAACCTGCGCGGCGGACCCGCCGGTTCGATACGGCACTAGTCGGCTCGGTTATCATTCAGGCACCCATAGCGCAAGGGGTTGCGTCATCGCCGTCCGCCGTCGTCGCCGGGCTCGCCCAAAGCCTGGCTGGGGTGCTAGAAGAATTTTGTTATGCTGCTGGTTGCGCTTGTCCCTCCGTCAATCGATCCGGCCGGTGCGCCTGCCCTCTACGGCAGCTTCCTCGGGGCGGGCTGGAGCGTGCAGGCTTTCACGAGCCAGGACGCCGTCCCTGACGATGTCGCTGCCGAAATGGATGCGGTGCTTGCGTCGGCGCCGCTGACCGTCGATGCCCGCCTGCTGCGGCGCGCGCCGAAGCTCAAGCTCGTTCAGGTGATCGGCCATGGCTTTGATCATGTGTGTCTCGAAGACGCCCGCGCGGCCGGCGTGCCGGTGTGCACCATCACGTCGTCGCGCGCCGAGGCGCACACCGTCGCGGAGATGACGATCCTGCTCGCGGGGGTGGCGAGCCGGCGGGTGATCGACGGCGACGTGTTCGTGCGTGGCGGCAACTGGGGACAGATGGCCATGCTGCAGCGCGGGGTCTTCGAGCTCGCCGGCAAGACCATCGGCATCATCGGCTTCGGACACATCGGGCACGAGGTCGCCAAACGCGCGCGCGCGTTCGACATGCGCGTTCTCTATCACGACCGCACGCGCGCCGAGGTCAACGCGGAACAGGCGTTGGGCGTCGAGTTTCGGGAACTGGATGCCTTGCTGTCCGAGAGCGACATCGTCTCGCTCCATGTCCCACTGACACCGCAAACCCGCGGCCTGATTGGCACGGCAGCACTGGCGAGAATGAAATCGACCGCGGTCCTGGTGAATACGGCCCGCGGCCCGATCGTCAACGCGGCCGCGCTGGCGAGCGCGCTGCGAGAAGGTCGCCTGCGCGCTGCTGCCATCGACGTCTTCGATTCGGAGCCGCCACGGGCCGATGATCCGTTGCGGCAAGCGCCCAACTGTGTGTTCTCGCCCCACGTCGCTGGTGCCACCGCCGAGTCGGTGATGCGCATCCTCGCCGCCGCCCTGGAGAACTGCAAGCGGGTGGGGCGCGGCGAACCACCGCACGACGTGATCGGCGTGGATGAGGGGTAGGCTGCGCCCCCGCCGAGAGGTGCGATTGACCACAGTGCGACCTGAGGCATCCGGAGACGCGGAGGCAATTCGCGGCGTTCATACGGCCAGCTTCCCCACCCCTGCCGAGGCGCGACTGGTTGACCTTCTGCGAAATGCCCGTCATCTCACCGTTTCGCTGGTGGCGGAGCTGGGCGGTAGGGTCATCGGCCATGTCGCGTTCAGTCCGGTGACCGTCGCCACCGGTGCGGGCGGGGTAGGTTTGGCTCCCGTGGCGGTGGTTGAGGAATACCGCCGGAGGGGAATTGCCGCCTGCCTGATCGAGGCAGGGCTTGCCACCTGTCGGGACGCACAGTTCGGTTGGGTGGTCGTGCTGGGCGACCCCGCTTACTACTCGCGGTTTGGTTTTCGTCCCGCCGCGGAGCTCGGCCTAACGGACGAGTGCGGGGGCGGGTCTGCATTTCAGGCAATGGAACTGATACCGAACCGCATGCCGATCGGAGCGGGCCTGGTGCGCTACGCCCAAGCGTTCGCCTCTCTGGGGTCACAATGAGTGGCGGTCGGGCCACCCGTTCCTGGGGCGACGACGAGGACTCCTGACGTCGCGACGCCCTGCAGGCTAGCGCCGCGCATGAGGGCAAAGGGATCAGTTTTCTTTTCACCCTTCATTGAGCGATTCCCGCCAGGTTTGTCTGTAATTATTTCACTTTGGAAATGAAATTTTTGCCGTTCCCGTTCGCGGAGACGCACGCCTGAACAATCTCGGACGGGTCGGTGCGCCGCGACGTGACTGGCATTCCTTATGCTGTCTCGCCAGGCCAGCAGGGGTTGCTGATGGCGCGGTGCGGCGCCGTGAGAGCAAAAGGCGCGGAGCGCTCTGTTGCAAGGCGCCACAAATCGAAGCCAAGCGCGCACTGGAGGGCGTTGCAACCCCGAGCGTCTGCCGGCATCTCGCCGGCGGCACAGGTAGTACGCAAGAGGAGGTGCAGCATGAAAAGAATGGCGTTGATCGTGATCGTGGCCAGCGTCGTTCAATGGGGATGCGATGCTAAGGTCCTCGGCGGAGCAGCGGTGGGGGCTGCCGGAGCAGGGGCCGCGTACGAAATTCAAAACAAGCGGCAGATGGATCGGCAAAACGACGAGTACACGGCGGGGAGGATCGACCAGAACGAGTATCAGACCCGCAAGCAGCAAATCGAGAAAGGGTCGATCATCTA
>JAGDMS010000272.1 GCA_017860575.1 Deltaproteobacteria bacterium
CGCCGAAAGTCATGAAGGCTGACGGAACCACAACTGGAACAACTGTTCGGCTGCCCGGTCCCGCTTTCCATATAGACACCGCCGCCGTCCACGAAGACGACCCCGCCGAATCCGTACACCAGGGGGAAGCGGAGTTCCGTATTGACATTCAGCTCCAGGTTGCCGCCCAGCGGGTTTCCGCCGGACACCCAGTTCCCCTGGGCGTCAGTGAATGGCCGCCCCACGGGTCCGATCTCGTTCTCGCCGAATCCGCGCACCGTCGTGCGGCCCCCGAGAAAGAAACGCTCCCGAATCGGGACGATGTCGCTCTTTTCATACGTGCGTGCCCACCCGCCGCGGATGACGTAGATGAACGTCAGCTCGTCGCCGAGCGCAAAGTAGTTCGCGTGTTGTCCGAAAACCTTAACGAATGGGATATCGCTTCCGAGCTGTCCGGGCGCCACGCGCAAGCGCAAGAAATCGAACACGCCGCGCCGGGGCGTGAAGGGGTCGTCGCGACCGTCGTACACCGCGAACGGGCCAACGCTGATCGATCGCAACCGCCCCTGGTCGTCAGGATTGAAATTCGCCACATCCGGCTCCAAATCGAACACCTGCGCCTGTTCGATTTGCGTTTCGACCCCGGCCTGCAGTCCCGGCAGGAAGGTGCGCTCCAGCGCTGGGATAAAGGCGAAACGCTCCAGGCTAAACTGGTCGATGCTGCGTGTGGCGCGCTGCGCAATCACATTGGCACGCAGGGCCCATTTCGTTCCGTTCAGGCGGGGTTCGCGGAAGCCCAGGTTGCCAAGATATTCACTGGGCGTGGCGTCGCCCGGTTGCAAACTGAGTTCCCCCCGCAAGCTCAGCCGCCGCGCCATACCCTGCAGGTTGTCGTTGCTGATTTCGCCAAAGCCGCGGAAGCCATCGCGGGTGTTGTACCCGGTGCCCCACTGCACGCTGCCCGGGGGCTTCTCCGCAACGCTGACGGCAATCGCTTCGGCCCTCGCGTCGGCGGAGGGACGGGAGGCCTTTGCGGACGACTCCGACGGCACCACGACCAGCTCGCCGCTTTCCGACTCGCCTGAGGACTGGGGGCTGCGGACTGCCGCCACATCGCGTTCGGTATCCACCTGCAGCGGGCGAACGGTCACACTGCGAAAGATCCCGAGCTTGTAAATGTTCGTTTGGCCCTTGAGGAGCGCCTCCGGATCGACCGGGTCCCCAACGTGGAATGGCAGTTCACGCTCGATGACGCTCGTGTGTGTATCGAAGTTGTTTCGAATGATCACGGCGCCCACCCGCTGTTGCGCATTCGGGGTGGCGTCGAAATGAACGGTCGCGCTGCGCCTTCCGTCGATTAGCTTCGCGTCGACAGCCGTGTCGACCGCGGCATGGGGATACCCCGCCGTCCCCAGGGCCGTCACCAGTGCTTGGCGATCACTTTCGAGCGCTTCGGCATCCAGGGGCGCGCCCACCTGCAAACCGAGGCGCGGCAGACGGTCCGCGATCACCTCAAGTCCCGTGCGTTCGATGCGCCCGACAACGGTCTGCGCTCCCTCATCGATCACGACGGTGACGTTGATCTTGCCATTGGCGTGGTCAAACTGCGCTCGTTGATCGACGATCTCCGCCGACTCAAAACCTCGCTTCCGGTACAGATACCACAGACGCTTCAGATCGTCGTCCAGCACATCGTCCAGCAGAATACCGCGTCGCCAGGGGATCCAGCTCGGCGGCCGTGTCGCCATGGCCGCCCGCAACTCGCGCGCGGTCAGTCCGAACGCCCCGTCGAATTCGACGCCAGCCACGCGGTACGACCGGCCTTCGTCGATGCGGTAGGATACCACTTTGGGCGGTCCGACCTGGATCTCGACGTCCACCTTCGCAAAGTAATAGCCCCGTTCTTGATAGGCACGCTGGGCGCGTCTGGCCAGTTCGCGCCAGGTGCCATCAGTGACGATCGGCCGCTTCGGGAGTTCGATCAGATCGAGCAGTCGTTGCTCACTCAGGTGCTGATTGCCGGCGAACTCCAACCGAAAGAGCGGGCCCGCATCAATCCGAAAGCGCAGGGTCCCGGACTTGTCCGCCCCTTCCTGCCATTCGCTGGCCACCTCGGCCTCGCAGTAGTGGCGCTCGCGCAACAACCGCACGAGCGCCTTCTCCGCGCCACGTTGCCGCTCGCGCAGAAAGCGCGCGCCGACGCGAATGTCGATCACCTTGCGCAGATCCTTTTCCGGAAGCGGCGGCGCCCCGTCGATCACCACGGCAGCCACACGCAGCGGCCTGCCCTCTTCGATCCGGAAGCTCACGTCGACTTCGCCCGGGGACCGGGTGCGGACATCCGCGGTCACCCGCACCGCGTCGAATCCCTCGGCAACGTACAGGCGTCTGATGCGGTCGACGGAGTAGTCACGCAGCCTGTCGCTCAAGGCCATGTTCTCGCGCAGCCGGACCACCCGCCGGAGTTCGCGCTCGCTCAGGGTATCGTTGCCCTCAAAGCGAATGCGATTGACGATGGGCTTCCGAACCAATCGCACCCGCAGCGCCGCCCCGCCCGCGCGCGGCTCGACGTCCATCACCACTTTGGTGAAGAGCCGTTTCTGTTGCAGCCGCCAGTACGCCTCATTGAGATCCTCCGTGCGCAACACGTCACCGGGCTTCAGCGGCAGCAGATCCCGCAGCCCCGCTTCGTCGATAGGGGCCGCGCATTCGAACTCGACGGCGACAAGCCGCTGACCGACAAGGTCAGTAGCCACCGGCTGCGCCCGCACGGGGAAGCGCGGCGACAACAGCAACACGGCCACGGCACAGAAGGCGACGCGGCGACCGTTACTGCGCATGAGGACTGGCCGTCGCTCCGCCACCCGGCATGAGGGAAAATGGCAACTGGCGGAACTCGTAACGGAACTTGATTGCGCCGCCGAACGCACCCGCTTGCTCGCTTGTATGTCCTTCCCACGAACCGAGCAACGAGATCCGTCGGGTGACGCGGTATTCGAGCAGGACCATGGGCTGCGTCCCGGCACCGAATGTCGTCGCGACACTCGTTCGCAGCCGATCCGTCAGGTCTTTGCCGATCGTGACCCGCGGTTCGATGGTCCCGGTCGTGCCGCTGGCCTGCGACTGCACCGCCTCGACTTCCAGCCGGTTGACACCCAGCGCGTTCGCCAGCGGGTCCGTCACTCGCCCGGTCGGGAGCAGGGCCACCGCGTCGATCGCGCTGACGCCCCCGCCTTGGCGCTGCAACTGTGCCACGGTTTGACCGAAGGTAATCAGGCTGAGGATGTCGGTCTCCGACAGCGTCGGATCATCGGCAGCGAGCTGTATTCGTGGCTTCTCGGCCGTCCCGCTCACCGACACCGTGACCGTGTAATCCGCTTCCGCCGTCGAAATCTGCGCTTCGGCAGTGATATTGAGAACCGGGTTGATCGTCCCGCCGCCACGAAAGTCGATGGACCCACCGGTAATGGTAAACACACGTTGCTTGAACTTTACTTCACCGCCCACGAATTCCACGGTGCCGGTGACATCGGGCGCGTCGACGGTGCCCGCCAGCCGCAACCTCGCGGCGAGTTCCACTTCCGCGACGTTGTTGTCGATGTGCATCCCACCCAGTGCGCGCACACGGATGTCCAGGAACACCTGCCGGGTCGCCGGCTTCGTCCGTGGCGCAGGCAACATTTGCTCCCGGAAGAACGGCAAGAACGCCGTGAGCTCGAGGTTGCGATCATACAGGGCGTTGAGCACCTCGACGGTACCGCTCACCGTAATGGCCTTCCACTCTCCTTCAACTTGCCCTGCCCCCGATACCTGCGCCTCGAGACCCTGGCTGGTGCTCAGTGCGACCTCGTGAAACTCCCAGCCAAGCCGGGGGCCGTCATCGAGGCTGAGTGTGCCCGTGAGGCGCACCCCTCCGCCGCCCGCTTTGGCATCCAGGCTCACGATCTCAATGCGGCTGCCCCTGAGCGCCACCCTCCCATTGATGTCGGTAAACGCCAGCGGCAACCCCAAGTCAACGGCAGCCGCGGAGACCTCGGCCTGTCCGCTCAGATCCCAGCCGGTCGCCGGCTCGCGCCGGACCTTCACCGCGACGTTGAACTGGCCACGGGCGGAATGGATCGGCCGGCCGAGCACCTCGAGCAGCACCAGATTGCCCCCTCCTTGCGCCTGGAAATCGACCTCGCCCGACGACGCCATCTCGCCCCCCAGTCGCAGTTGGCTGCTGGGGGCCACCAACACGAACGGGGTGATGACCAAACGGCCCTCGGTCACATCGATGCGAATGGGCTCTTCCACCTTGACCTCGTAATCGCCGCGCCGCACCTGCAGCAGGGGGACGCGGACCGTTCCGCTGGGCTTTGCCCACATCTTGAGAGCACCGTGGAGATCAATCTCGGCGCTGATCGCCGTCCGGAGCGAGTCGTCCGTTGAGGCGAACCGTGCGAAGTCGAGCGAGTGCAGCCTCACCGCCAGCGTGTACGGGAAATCAGCCAACATGCGCAGCGTGGCGTTGAGGTCGACGGCCTTTCCGAACCCCCCACCGCTCAGTGTCCACTCCCCCTCGCGACCAAGCGCTTCAATCGTCACATCTCCAAGGTCGCGACCGCCCAGAGCGACGCCGGACGCAGTCAGTGTCAGCCGCCCACTGGGTCGCAGCGGGCTTCCGGTAATCGTCGCGTGGGCCCGCACGCTCCCACCGAGTTGGCGTCGGCCCGCGCCACGCAGCGTTTCGAGCCGCCAGGGGGTCGACTCGAGGGCCAGCTGCATGGTGCGATCGCCGTTGCCAGACGCCTCGATGCTCACCCGCTCGCTACCGGTGCGCACGATGCTCGCGTGGCCGGACCACTGCGGCAGTTCGGTGGTCAGCTGCGCCTCTGCCCGCTCGATTGGCTCGCCCGCGAGATACGCCGACTGCAGCAACAACTTCCCGTCAATCGCGGCCCGCGCCCATGGCCCGCGAACGTTGACGGTCGCGTCCACTCCACCGCCACTAACTGGAATTGTGGTCGTGGTGATCGCCTCGACGATGGCGACGACGAGATCGCTGTCGATGTTGCGTGTCTCGATCCGCCAATTGTTTGATGGCGCATCCCCCAAAGCCATCGTCCCCTGCAGCTCCGCGCTCCCCCTCGGCGTCTCGATCCGAATGCTCGGCGTGGTGAGCGTTGCGTCGACGATCTGCGCCGTGCCAGCGCAATGCGAGACCGCGACACCATTGACCGTCATGTCTTTTCCCGTCACGCTCGCCTGCAATCTGGGGCTAGCCGCCGGACCGGCAATCGACGCCGTTCCCTCCATCTGGCCCGTGAACCGCAGCCTCCGGATTGGCTTAGGGAGGAGTTCATTAAGCCCGCGCCACTCCCGCACGTGGGCGTCGACCGTGCCCTCCAACTGAGCGTTTTTCCAGGCAAGCTTCCCGCTCAGACGGTTCTGTTCCGGTTGCGTCAATTCGATGTGGAGCGCTCCGGCGCCATCTTCCACCTCCGCAACCGCCTCGACCGTGGCTAGCGGGCGGCTGGATCCGCTCTGTCTTGCTTCGCCCGCGGACGGCATCGCCACATCCGCATTGGCGCTTACTGTGAGCGCAAGTGGCGCCAGCGTACCGGACACCTTGCCTGCCGCAGCGATTCGGTGTCCCATTTCAATGTCGCTCCCAAGCGCATGGATCAGGGCGTCTACATCCAGCGCCTGCAGGTCCACGGACCCTTCGATTGGGAACCTTCCGCCGGTCTGAACGACCGCACTGGCAGTGGCGTAACCGATTGGGCCTGTCAGCTCGACGTCGGTCACCCCTACCCTGTCGTCGCGCCGGAAAACGCGTGCTCTCAGCTCGCCAACGACGCGTTGTCCGACGGCCAGGCCGGCGACAGTGACCTCCCCCTCCGCCAATGGATTCGCCAGATCGCCGGTTGCTTGCCCAGTCACTCTCACCTCTCCTTGCACCGCCTCGTCCACCAGCACGCTCCAGCGTCCCAGGTCGACCGCAGCGGAAAACGAGCAACCGCGTCCCGCAGCCGTGGCAGCCGCGGTCACCTCGATACCGTCCCCCTGCACGATAGCGGTCTGGAGGAAAATTCCTCGCGGATCTACCCCTGCCTCGAGATGCGTACGGCTCACACGCCGTTCCGTCCCGCGCCGAGCGAGGCGGGCGTCCTCGACCTCCGCCACCACGCGGACCTCGTGCGTCAGCGCCCTGCTCGCGAACTCACCCGTGAGCCTGGCCACATGAAGGGCGGCATCGGCATGTCGCAGCGGAAAATGCAGTTCGGCATCCTCCAACTCGACCGCCGACAAATGGAGGGAGGGCAAGCCGATGCCGTTTTTGCGCTTGCTGGCATCCTGGCTCTCCGGCAGTGCCAAGCGCTCCAGATCAATCCTGATCGACCGCACACGCGCCGACACTACCGGCCGTCCCTCGAGCAAACTGCGCATGGGCCATAGCCACATATCGATCGTACCGATCTGCAGTGCGATGGTGGGCTCCTTACCGAGCACCACACCCGCCGCCTGTAGGTGGGGCGGCAGGAGCGAGATGGCCAGACCCTCTACACGACTCGGCTGCCGCAGGACGTCGGTCAGCAGCCCCTCCACCCGCTGCCGCACAAGGTCGGTCAGTGTCGGCCACAGCGACCAGAGGCCGGCAACGGCGCACGCGACCAAGAGCACGAATCCAAGGACTAGACGCTTCATCGACACCGCACCCAGAGGCCGTCCGCAATCCTACCGGCGCGTTGGGGTCAAATCTGCGCCATATAACCACAATCGAGCGCAGGAGCACAGGTACGCGGGCACGGCCTCTCGTCACGCCGCGGATACCGTCCGTTCGGTGGAAATCGCCAACGACCGCTGCTAGCATCCGCGCGCTCATGGATCAACGTTGCACCCTCTTGTCGCAGCCGTGCTCGACGGGGGCTTATCGCGAGGTCGGCTAAAGGCTCTCCTTCATGAAGAAAAGTCAGGGAACAAAGG
>JAGDMS010000273.1 GCA_017860575.1 Deltaproteobacteria bacterium
ATCCTGCTGAGAGCTGGCTATCCTCTTCTTCCCTATCCGCCATTTTGCCATGCAATCCTCTGATGGCGGTATTGGATGCCGTTGTCACTTGATGCCCCGCAGAACCACTCTCCTTCCTGGGCGGAAAAAAAGGCTAAAGATTACCACCCAAGAGCCGATATTCTTAATATACAATAATTGTTCGGAACAATTGCCACCTTCCGAACAATAACAGGGTATTATGCGCAAATTCCAAAATTTGAGCAGCTCGGGCTTCACGCTGATCGAGCTTATGGTGACGATCGGAATTGTCGCGATCCTTTCGGCCGTGGCAATCCCCAATTTGATATCGTGGCTACCCAGATACAAGCTGGGCAGTGGCGCGCGTGAAATCTTGACCACCATCCAGCTGGCGAAGATGGCTGCCATCAAGGACGGCGCCAACGTCGTGGTGCACTTCACCACCGCTACGGGGGAGTGCCTCGCCTTTGTCGACGACGGGGCAGGCGGCGGCACACCCGATGACCGCGTGAGGAATGGCAGCGAACGGATCGTGCGCCAGTGCAAGCTGCCGCTCGGCCTTACGTTGGCGTCCCCCTCCTTCGGGACCGATCTCGAGTTCAGCAATCGGGGGCTCCCGACGGCCGGCGGCGATATTTCCATCGCCGGTTCGGGTCGTACCAAAACGATTCGGGTGCTGTCCTCGGGGCACGCCAAGATCATGTGAGCCAAAGATGATTCCCAAACCCGGCAACCAACGCGGCTTCACCCTGATCGAACTCATGGTCGTCACGGGCTTGTCGACCGTGGCGATCGGGTTAGTGGTGGCAACACTGATTTCTCAGCAGAAAAACCACATCACCCAGGATGCCCTGGTAGACATGCAGCAGAACCTGCGCGCAGCGATGGAGGTGATGGGGGGCGATCTGCAGATGGCCGGCTACGACCCCACGGGAAATGCCGGGGCGAGGTTTCTGGTTGCGGATCGGGCGGAGCTGCAGTTCCAAATGGATCGCAATGGCGATGGCGATTTGATAAACATCGGCCCGCCCGCGACCCCCGACACCGGTGAGCTGATCCGCTTCGCCCTGACCAACGATGCGAATCGGGATGGGACGGCGGACGGAACGCCGTGCGATCTCGGGCGTGAACTGGACGGCGGAGGCTTTCAAGTCCTCGCGGAAAACATCGATGCGCTGAACTTCGTGTATCTCGACCGCAACGGAACCGTTTTGCCGACTCCGGTGGCGGATATGTCGCTGATCAGTTCCGTTCAGGTCACCGTCGTCGCGCGCTCGGGCCGAACCGTCCCGGTATTATTCATCCGGCACCGAGACACGACCGCTTACCACAACCGGCAGGGGACGACGATCCTGGCGGCGCCCAATGACGATTTCCGGAGGTTCGCGATCATGCACGAATTCAGGTGCAGGAACCTCCAGCTCAACTGAAGGTCGGGCACATGCATAGTGAAAAGGGGTTCACCATTATCGAGGTTATGATCGCTTTGGCGATTTTCTCGATCGGGATCATGGCTGCCTGGGCGCTGCAAACCGGATCCACGCGAGGCAACACCAAGGCCCGGCACCTCACCTCGGCTGCGACTTGGGCGTCGGACCGGCTGGAACGCCTAATCCAGTTGCCCTACACGCACGCGGACCTCACGGCAGGCGTGCACGCCCCTGCACTTGACGCGGACGGAATCGACAACAACCGCAACGGTCTGATCGACGAGCCGGGCGAGTCGGGCCCCTTGCAGCTGACATGGCGGGTAACGGACGACTCACCGATCGTGCGAACCAAGACCGTGAGGGTTGATGTCGTCTGGCGTGACCCGCTGAGGGAAAAATCGCTGAGTCTGGTCTCATACAAAGCCAATCCGGAGTCGTGAGCCATGGGCTTGCATGATCCCTCCCGCCTGAGAGGGGAGAACGGCACGGCCATCGTGTCCGTGCTTCTCGTCCTCACGGTACTAATGATCATCGGTGTGTCCTCGATGTCGACGAGCACGGTCGAGCTCCAGGTGGCCACACACGACGCCCGCCACAAAATGGCCTTCTTCCAGGCCGACGGTGGCGCTGAGTTCGCGGCGGAGCTGCTGGAGCAGAACATATGCTGCCCCGGCGGCTTCTCATCCACAACCATCGGTGAGCTCGAGGTGGAAACCCCGGCCTTGTGGATGAACTCGTCCTCAGCCCTGGCGAGCGACACCAACCGGGATTTGTACCACCCGACCACGTACGCGGCGGGCGACCCGCACACCAACATCCGACTCGGGGGAGCAACTACCTTGGCCGCCGGTGGGGCGATTCAGATGGCGGCCGGGTACGAAGGGAAGGGGAAGGGCGCTCCTTCAGGGGGCGCCCACATCCTTTACGACATTTACTCTGAGCATCTCGGCCGTTTCAACAGCAAGTCAATGGTGCTGCTGCAGTGGCGGCATGTCATTGGCATGGAGGGGAGCTGCCTTTATTGATTTTCCTTTCGACGCTTATGCGTCGAGGAGACAGGTATGCAATCGAAATGGAGTCGGAGCATGGTGGTGGTCGCGGTCGGCCTGTTTGCGGCCGGCCTCAGTTTTTGGGGGAATGGGTGGGCAGACTGCACCAACGGAACCAAAATACCGGCCTTCCTGGCGAGCGGCGTGGACCCCAATCTGCTGCTGATCCTTGACAACTCAGCCAGCATGAACGATCTGGCCTACGTCGGTAGCCAGGGGACCTGCTACGACGACACGTACAGCTCGACCGAAACCTACGCGGGGTACTTTGAGAACGGCACCTGGTATTCCTACAGCACGGCCAACGCCCGGTTCGAATCGACGGCGACCGACCCTTGCGGAACCTACTCGTATCGGGCGGACGGTCAGGTCTGCATTTCCGTGAACGCCGGGACCAAGGCCGTCACCAAGTTTTCGGCCAAGGGGAACTTCCTCAACTGGGTCGCGAGCTCCAAACTCGACATCCAGAAAAAGATCCTGACAGGGGGCAAGTACGACCCGAGCAGCTCGTCCTTGATCATGGAATCCAGGGGGTGCCTCAGCCGGCGCTACGTCAGGAAAATCGCCGTCAGGAGCAGCTCGAACAGCACCTACTACATCACTCTCGGCGTCCGCCCACCGGAAACCACCGAGAAATCAGGCAGCACCGACGATACCACCCGCATCGAGATCTACGAGGTGACCGAAACCGGCTTCAACAACGGTCCCTGCCAAGCGGCGATCAACGAGCTCCAAGAGGCGTCGCCCAACCAGGGGCAGATCAAGGACGACACCGAATCGTGCATGTCTTACAGCAGCAAGGACAAGAAACTCGCAGATGCGATGGGCTCCTTCAATCATTCGATGCAGGACTGCTGGTACTATTCCAAGCACAATGTCTGGCCCCCAGGCGGAGGCAGCGTTTCACGGATCAAAAACGACTGCGAGAAGGTGTACGGTAACATTGTGCCGGGTGATCCGAGCACGATAACCACCCAGGACCGGGCGTATGTCTGTTCCGGAAGTAGTTCAGGCACGCCTCCGACAGGTTACGTCGGCCGATGTTGGGATGGATCGAGCTGGACCAGTGATGGATGCGTCGATCTGGCGCTCAGGGACTACTGCGGTATTCTGGAGATCCCGCAGGTGGTCGACCCGAGCGACCAGGTCAGCATCACCGAGGATTTTTGGAATATCCCCGCGGTACTGATCGACTCCGGGGTACTCGCTCAACTGTCCCTGCCGTGGCTGGTGATGACCGGCAAGGTCGCCGTAAGCTCGCCACCCTCCGGGATCATCCAGGAGACCGCGGAGGACATCCGCATCGGCGCCATGGTCTTCAACGACGACGGTAGCCGCAGCGAGTGCAGCCAGCCCGACCCTTATGTGCTCTACAAGTGCGCCGCAGCCGGCAACAAGGACGGCGGACGGATCATCGCGTATGTCGGCCAGGGGCCCTCCCACACGGCGGCAGTCGTATCGGCCATCAACGACATCAAGGGGACCTCGTGGACGCCCTTGGCCGAGGCGCTGTACAACGCGATCGGGTACTACGGCCAGAAAACGTCCTTGCAGCTGGATAGCGCCGACTGGACGGGCAACGACCCCGTCTGCGCCTGGTGCCAGAGCAACAACATCCTGATGATCACCGACGGCGGGTCGACAGCAGATTTGAACTCCAATGTTTTCTCCTTCGCCAGCCCGAAGCACTCCGACATTGACCCGAGCGATGGCTGTGGCCAACTCTCCGGAAGCACCCTGCTGAACGACCTCACCTATTACGCCAAGACCGGCACGGACATCTACAATACGGAGCAGTGGCGTGAAATGGTGAACGGGGTGGCCACCAAGACCAAGCAGAACATCACGACGCACATCGTGGTCAGCGGCGACCTGCGGACCAGCGGCACCGGCGACTGCAGCCCCGCATCGCTCCTGCAGTCCTCGGCCGCCAACGGCGGCACCACCTTGTACAGCGCCGCCAACCCGGCCGAACTCGAGTCCAAAATCCGGCAGGCGTTCGCGGCAATCCGCAGCGGCGCTGCCTCCGGCTCGGCCGCCTCGGTCATTTCCTCCTCCCGGGGCGGCGAGGGTGCGCTCTACCAGGCCACCTTCTGGCCCAGCGTGGACGGCCTGAACGGAGCCAAGATCGGGTGGACCGGTGAGGTGCACGCACTGTTCGTGAACGACGACTCCGAAATGCTGGAGGACACCAACGCCAACGGCAGCATGGACAGCGGGGATTCCCGCGTCTTGATCTACTACGACGCGTCGGCGCGCGACTCCCGGGCATGTTATGGCACGTTGCTCAACGGGACCTGCACCGGGACGTCCAAAAACATTCGGGACGTGAAGTATCTGTGGTCCGCCAGCGGTTGGCTGAACAGCATTGCGGATGCGGACATCCTGTCGAACCGCAGCCCCTACCTGTCGACCGCCAAGAAGCGCTACATCTTCACGTGGAACGATCTCAACAATGACGGCATTGTTGACTCGGCGGCTGAGCTTCTCCCGTTTGTCGACTCAAATGGGGCTTCCGCCGTCGATTGGTCCGCAATGAGTGTTGCGAGCTCCCGTGGATCGGTGGCACTGGATTTTGGGGTCGCCGCCAACGATGACATCCGGAAGGTCATACGGTGGGTGCGCGGGCAGGACCAGAGCGGAATGCGCAGCCGGCAGGTCGCAGTCGACGCCAACAATGACGGTGTCTATGACTCGACGAAAACATGGCGGCTCGGCGATGTCATTCATTCGACCCCTGTCCCGGTCTCGCGGCCTACCGAGGGGTATCACACCGTCTATCGTGATATCTCGTACGCACAGTTCGTGAATCAGTACAAGAACCGCCGCCACGTGATCTATTTTGGCGGCAACGACGGGATGGTGCATGCCATCAACGGCGGTTTTTACGATGGCGTAAACAAACGCTTTTGCCGTTCGTCGAACTGCGGCTCCGAGGCCTCCGCACCGGAAATCGGCGCCGAGCTCTGGGCATATGTGCCTTACAACCTGACCGCGCATCTGAAGTGCCTAACGGCGGTCGACTACGCTCACAAGTACTATGTCGACCTTCAGCCACGCGTATTTGACGTCCAGATCTTCGCCAATGACAGCACCCACCCGGGCGGATGGGGCACGATCATGGTCATCGGTATGGGGTTTGGCGGCGCCAAGGTGCGTCCGGGCGAGCTGGATCTGATTACTCCTGCCGGTGCGGATGCGCCGCAGGACAAACGCGAGTTCACTTCTGCCTACATGATCTTCGACATCACCGATCCTGAGAACCCGCCCGTGCTGCTTGGTGAGTTCACGCGCCAGTGGGATGCAGTCCATGTCGACCTCGGTTTCACAACATCGGTGCCGGCGGTTGTTCCCATGAAATCAGGGTCTAATACCGACTGGTACATGATCGTGGGCAGCGGTCCAAACCTGATCGAGGGCGAGAGCAACCAGACGGCCGTGATCGGGGTTCTGCCGCTCAAGTGGCTGACGGCTTCGAGCAGAAGGCCTTTTCGGATACCCGCGGAGCCCCCATCAAGTGCCACTGCAGACGGTGGTCAGTACCAGCTGACCGCTAACAGTTTCGTGGGCGACATCGTGTCGGTGGATTTCGATTTGACACCCGAGTACAAGGCGGATGCCGTTTACTTCGGGACCGTTTCGGGGTCTTTCAACCCCACGCCCGCATGGAACGGGAAACTTTACCGGCTTGTGACGCGCAAGATAGAAACGGTGAACGGGCAACCGACCCGTGTAGCCTCAGCGCCTCGTCAGTGGCCGAACCCATCGGTCCTGATCGACGTGGGACAACCGGTCAGCGCCGCACCGGCAATCGGCTGGGACGGGCGTAATTACTGGGTGTATTTCGGGACCGGGCGTTTCCTCGACGAACGCGAAAAGTCTGACACCAGTCAGCAGTCCTACTACGGTATTAAGGAGCCGGTCGATGTGAACCGTGAATTCACCTGGGCGACGGTTGAGAAAACCGGCACCCACAACAGCATCCCGGGAGACCAGGGACTGCTGCGGGTCGACCAGATCCAAGTCCACCAAGCGGGGGCCGCCGTGGATGCGGAGCTCACCTGCAAGGGAGGCGGTAGCGCGTGCCTGCCCAGTGGCGTAACCCGGTTCAACGAGCTGTTGGCCTACGTCGTGGGCACCGGTTACAGCGCCGCCGGTAAGGACGGTTGGTACTTGGATTTCAGTTCAACTGCCCGGGAGCGCAACTTAGGTCAGGGGGTGCTGTTGGGCGGCTTGCTGACGTTCACGACTTACATGCCGTACAACGATTTGTGCCTATCGGAGGGGCTGTCGGATCTTTACGGCGTATACTACCAGACCGGCACGAGCTGGTACAAGCCGGTCTTCGGCAATAATGGCGTTGACTCGAACAGCAATGTGCTCTCAATCCTGCCTCTTGGGCACGGCTTGTCCAAACAGCCGAACCTGCATG
>JAGDMS010000274.1 GCA_017860575.1 Deltaproteobacteria bacterium
GGTCGGGATCAGCGAGCCGTGGGCGCGCTTCTCGAGCATCTGGTGCCGCAGTGCCGCCTCGAGGATACGGTTTTGCAGTTCCGCCGCCCGACGCCGGCCCTCCACCATGCGGTTGAAATGGTGCTCGGACAGCGCGTAAAGGCCGACCCCCAACAAACTCGTAACGAGCGCCGTGATGGCTAGCGACAGCCGAAGAGTCAGGCGGTTCATCCCGCCGAGACGATCCAACATCCCTCCCGCCGCTGAAGATTGCGTAATGGCCGAATACTAATCCGTTCTGAGCACTGAGTCTACCGCGACACGGCCCCGCTGTGGCACTGATTACGAGCAGGCGGTAGGCGACGTACGACGATGTACGACGGTTGACAGATGATGTGTCCTCGTTTACGAAACTTCACCATGAACGCTGCGCGCCTGACCGCTGACGACATGTACGGGTGCTGTACCAAGGTCCGGGAATCCTCCTGCGCCTGCGGTTGCGCTGCGGTCGATCTCGGCTCGTACTAGCGCCGACCACAGAGTGGCTATCTGAGCGGCCCGGGAGGAAATGATCCTCTCGGGCCTTCTCGTTTCGGCCCCGGCGTGGCCGGCCTACGAATGGACCACTTGAGCGAAGACCGCATGAGACTATGATGTTCGAGCACCGCCCGAGAAACCCAGGGAGCCGTATTGCGGCCGGCACGCCATTGGCGGCGAGCGGTCCCCGGGTCGTTCGCCGCAGCGCGACACGGCGCCACTACAGAGCAGGAGATTGGAGGAGATCATGTCCCATTGGTTTGAAGACAACGCGCACTCGATCGGACGCACCCCGCTGGTGCGCCTCAACCGCATTCACGACGGTGCGCGCGCAACGATTCTCGCCAAGATCGAGGGCCGCAATCCGGCCTACTCGGTCAAGTGCCGCATCGGCGCCGCGATGGTCTGGGACGCCGAACGGCGCGGCATACTTGGCCCCGACAAGGAACTGGTCGAGGCAACGAGCGGCAACACCGGCATCGCGCTGGCGTTCGTGGCCGCGGCGCGTGGATACCCATTGACGCTGACGATGCCGGACACCATGAGCCTGGAGCGGCGCAAGCTACTGGTGGCGTATGGGGCAAAACTCGTGCTCACCGAGGGGGCACGCGGCATGAGCGGCGCCGTGGCCAAAGCGAACGAAATCGCGGCCTCCGACCCGACGCGGTACGTGCTGCTCCAGCAGTTCCGCAATCCCGCCAATCCGGCGATCCACGAGAGCACGACCGGTCCCGAGATCTGGGAGGACACCGGTGGTGCGGTCGACATCTTCGTTTCCGGGATCGGCACGGGCGGGACGATCACCGGGGTGTCACGCTACATCAAGAAGACGCGCGGCAAGGCCATTACCGCGGTCGCCGTCGAACCGACGGCCAGTCCCGTGTTAACCCAGCAGCGTGCCGGTCAACCGCTCAAGCCGGGCCCGCACAAGATCCAGGGCATCGGCGCCGGGTTCATCCCGGAGGTGCTCGACGTGTCGCTGATCGATGTGATCGAGCAGGTGACCAACGAGGAGGCCATCGAGTACGCTCGACGGTTGACCCGCGAGGAGGGCATTCTCTCCGGGATTTCGAGCGGTGCGGCGGCGGCGGTGGCGGTGCGCCTGGCGCAGCAGTCCGCGCATGCCGGGAAGACGATCGTCACGGTATTGCCCGACTCCGGGGAGCGTTATCTCAGCTCCATTCTCTTCGAGGGGCTGTTTGATGCCCAGGGCAGCGCGTTATGAAAAGGCTGTCCGCCGTCTCCAGCGGCACCCCCCGACCGGCGGCTCTCGAAGAGATCGCCCAGGCGCTGGCGCGCGCCAACACCGACCTGCTCCCGCCACCTGAGCGGCGGCTCGGCCGAAACGTGCTTCCTTCCCGCGAGGCACTCGCGGCGATCCTCGGGGACCTGCGCGCGGCGTTGTTCCCCGCCCACTTCGGTGCCACCGACACCTCCGACGCCGGCATCAGAAACTACGTCGGCTACCGGCTGGACACCGCCCTGTTCGAACTGCACGAGCAGGTGCGGCGTGGCCTGCTCTTCGCCTGCGCGCACGGCAACGGAGACGTCGAGACCTGCGAGCAGCGCGCGGTCGAGATCACACGCGCGTTCGCACTCCGACTGCCGGCGGTACGCGCGCTGCTCGGGAGCGACGCCCGGGCGGCGTACGACGGTGATCCGGCGGCCACCAGCGCCGACGAGGCGGTGTTCTGTTACCCGGGACTCTCCGCCATCACCCACCACCGCATCGCACACGAGCTCTACCAACTCGGCGTGCCGCTCATCGCCCGCATGATCGCCGAACTCGCACATGGCGCCACCGGGATCGACATCCACCCGGGCGCCCGCATCGGCGGCAGCTTCTTCATCGACCATGGCACCGGTGTCGTCCTTGGCGAAACCTGCATCATCGGTGAGCGCGCGCGCCTCTACCAGGGGGTCACCCTGGGCGCGAAGAGCTTCCCAACGGACGACCAGGGGCGCGCCATCAAGGGCAGGCCACGCCACCCCATCGTCGAGGACGACGTCACGATCTACGCCGGCGCCACCATTCTCGGCCGGATCACCATCGGCCGTGGCTCGAGCATCGGCGGCAACGTCTGGCTCACCCGCAGTGTCCCGCCCGGCAGCTTCATCAGCCAGGCGCCGCTGCGCGACGAGGTCTTCGACGGGGGATCGGGAATCTGAACGCGCGCGGGGCCGCACGCGTGCGGCCTGGACACGCTTACGCCAGCCCGAAGCGCGCACGCACGCGTTTCTCGATGGTCGCAAACACCAACCGGTCCACGACCATTCCAAAGACCACCATGATGCCCATGGTGGCGACGACCTGGGCGATGTCGCCGAATTCCCGTCCGGTGCTGAGCAGTTGGCCCAGGCCGTGGCGGCTGAGCACAAAGATCAACTCTCCGCCCATCAACGAACGCCACGCGAACGAAAAGCCGGAGCGCAAACTGCTCGCCAGCGCGGGCAGGCCGGCCGGCAGCATCACGTACCAGTAAAAGTTCAGCCCGCGCGCACCAAAGACCAGCCCCGCGGCGCGGTAGATGGTCGGCGTGGTCGACAAGCCGTCGCGTAGCGAGATCGACATCGCAAAGAAGCTACCCATGATCAGCACGAACAAAATGCCCAGTTCACTGATACCCAGCGTCAGAATTGCCAGCGGCACCCAGCACACACTCGGCAGCGTCTGCATCCCCAGGAACACCGGCCCCAGCATCGAGTTGACCAGCGTGTAGCGCCACATCAGCACCCCGAGCAGCAGGCCGAGCAGCATGCTGAGCACGAAACCAATCAGCAGACGGTAGCCGCTCGTCAGGATCGCGATGACGAGCTGGCTGTGGGCGATCGCCCCAAGGCTCGTCCAAGCGCTCGGGCTCGGCGCCGTCGCGCTGCGCCATGGCCAGGCGGCGTGCAACGGCTCGCCAAGGTACGTCGTGATGCCGAGCAGGTTCAGCGTGGCATCGATGACATGACTGGGCGCCGGAAAAATCCACGGTTGCCAGCCGATGACGCGGTACGCCGCTTCCCACAGGAGCAGCACGGCCAGCCAGCCGATGGAGACCTGGAGCTGGCTACGCGACGCGTGCCATCTGCGAATGGACACGGTTCACCTCGTCTTCGATTTCCTTGCGGACGATGCCGACGACCGCGTTGACTTCGTGGCTGTCGACGTGGCGCGGTTGCGGGAGGGAAACGCGGATCTCGCGACGGATCCGACCGGGGTGCGAGTGCAGCACGATGATGCGGTCGGCCAGGCGCACGGCCTCACCAACGGAGTGCGTGACGAAGAGCACGCTCTTGTGCGTTTGGACAGCAAGCTCCTGCATCTGCTCGTGGAGCAGCGTACGGGTCTGAGCGTCGAGGGCGGCAAAGGGCTCGTCCATCAGCAATACCGCCGGGTCCATGACCAAGGCACGCGCGATCGCGATGCGCTGCTTCATGCCGCCGGAGAGCTGGTGGATGTACATGTCGGCCGCGTGCGAGAGGTGCACCATCTCCAGCGCGCGCGCAACCGCCTCACGGCGAGCCGCCTTCGGCACCCCGGTCATCTTCAATCCGAACTCGATGTTTTGCGAGGCATTCAGCCAGGGAAACAGCCCGTGTTCCTGAAACACCATGGCGCGTTCCGGCCCCGGCCCGTCGACGCGGTGGCCGTCGAGATAGATCTCGCCGGAGGTGGGCGCCAACAGCCCTGCAACCAGGTGGAGTAGCGTGCTCTTGCCGCAACCGCTCGGGCCGACGACGACGACGAACTCGCCAGGCTCCGTGGTGATGGTGATGTCTTTGAGCGCGTGCATGTCGGAGCCGGGGTAGAGCTTGGTGAGATTGCGGATCTCGACCCTGCCGCGCGAAGCGCGGGCCGGCTTTGCCTCGGGGCGGACAGCAAGCGCGCTCGGGAGCAGGAACATCAAGACCCTGTTGTGCTGGCTGCGGAGGCGCTCTGCACCTCGCGCAGGATCGTCGTGTCGACGAGGCCCTTGAGATCCGGCTGGGCCTTGAGGAACCTCAGCTCGTAAGACCATTGCGCCATGGTCTGGAGCGTTTCCTCCAGCGGCTCGTCGGTGAACGTAATCCGCTGGATTGCGGCCGCCTGCAGCTCCCCGGGCATGCGCTTGCCGGTCAGCACGGCAAGCGCCGCCGCAAGGTCGGGGACATACTTCGTCGGCTCGGCATTGAGCTTGGCGGTCCACCGGTGACTGACGCTGAGCACCTTCTTCACCATATCGGGATGCGCTGCGAGAAAGGCGGGCGTGCTCACGATCATCGTCAACCCGAATTGCTGGTTGGGCCAGAGGGTCCTTTCCTCGGCCAGAATCCTGCCGCCGGCCTCTGCGACGAGGCGCGCACCCCACGGCTCAGGCGCCCACGCCGCGTCGATTTGCTTGCGCGTCATCAACGACAGCTGCTCGGCGTTAGCGATGGGCAGGACGTTGTCGAGGTCCACCTGGCCAAGGGTGGCGGTGAGATAATGGCGCGCGGAGATGTCCTGTGTGTTCCCCAGTTGCGGCGTGGCGATGCGCTTGCCTTTGAGGTCCGTCAGCGCCGCAATGCCGGAGTCGGCGCGGACGACGATGACGACGCCGTTGGCGGCGGCACCGGCCACGACGCGGATGCCCTGGCCTTTGGTCTTCGCATGCGCGTTGATGATGGGCCCGGGGCCGACGAAACCCATGTCGACCTCCCCGGCAAACAGGGCTTCGATCAACGACGGCCCGGCGTTGAAGACGCGGGCGGTGATCTTGGCCGGCGCCACGGCGCGTTCGAAATCGCCGGACGCCACACCCAACAGCGCCTGGGCATGCGTGAGGTTGGCGAAATAGCCAATGCGCACTTCCTTCAGCGACGCGGCCTGGCTCCCGGTTGTGGGCGAATTGGAGGGCTCCGATGAGCGGCTGCAGCCGCCGACGACGGTGAGCGCGGTCAACAACAATGCGATCCTGCGCATTCGGCTGGTCCGTTGACGCGCCATATTCAATTTGCTGAGCAACCCATGTGCCACAGCTCTCCGGCCGGAAGACAGGTTGCCACGCGACACATTCTTTCCGCTTGCAGGAGGAACCAGCAAATATTACGGTTAATCCCGTGAAATTCACTGGACATTTCCTGTTTCATTTGACGGAATCGCCATGACCGTGGTCGACCCGCATCACGTGATCATCGGCGCCGACGCCGGCCTGCGGGCAGTGATGGAGCGAGTCGAGAAGGTCGCCAGGGCCGACGTACCGGTGCTAATCCTGGGCGAAACCGGCTCGGGTAAGGAGGTGATTGCCCGGGCGATTCATGCCGGCTCACGCCGGGCCGGCGGCCCCTTTCACCGCGTCAATTGCGGGGCGGTTCCTTCCGAACTCATCGACTCGGAACTCTTCGGGCATGAAAAGGGGGCGTTTACCGGGGCGACCGAGCGGCGGCGAGGATGGTTCGAGCGGGCCGACACCGGGACGCTGTTGTTGGACGAGGTCGGCGAACTGCCGCTGGCGGCACAGGTGCGGTTGCTGCGCGTGTTGCAGGACGGGACATTCGAGCGGGTAGGTGGGCAACGGCATCTCAGCGTGGACGTGCGGATCATCGCGGCGACGCACAGGGACATCGCCGCCATGGTGGCCGAACGCAGGTTCCGCGAGGACTTGTGGTACCGGCTCGCGGTGTTTCTCATCCGACTGCCAGCACTGCGTGAACGCCCGGAAGACATCCCGGCGCTCGCGGAGCATCTCGCGGCCAAGGCGTGCCAGCGCTACGGGACCCTGCCGATCCATCCTGCTGCGAGCGATTTGGCTTTGCTGCGCGCCTATGACTGGCCGGGAAATGTCCGCGAGATGGGAACCGTGATGGACCGCGCCGTCATTCTTGGGGACGGCAAGCGCCTGGAGATTGCGAAAGCATTGGGCCTTCTGCCTTCCGTGGCACCGCTGCTTGCGAAGCGTGGCGCCGAACAGGCATTGAGGGTTCCCGCCAGCGCAGACTTTCCGTCATTGGATGACGTCGTCACGGGGCATATCCGCCTGGCGCTGGAGCGTGCCGCCGGGCGGATTGAGGGCCCGCGGGGCGCGGCCTTGATGCTCGGGGTGAACCCACACACGCTGCGTGCGAAAATGCGGCGCCTGGGCATCGACTGGAACACGTATCGGCAACGCCAGGGGTAACACGGCGGGGACGACGGTCAGCGGCGGCATCATTGAACGGCGGCGAACGTCGACCGTTTGCAGCCGATAGGGTCCGCCCTCCGCGGCTGCGGCGACACGATCGCAAAGCTTCACGAAGATCAGTACGGCAGCTCTCACACCACGAAGTACAGGGCTCGCTCAGCAGCCGGCGTGTCTCGGCGCGCGCAGTGGGGACAGGGTTCGGTGATGTGGGCATACGCATTGCGGACGGCAATCTTCTCCATCGCCGCGTGCAGGTCAGCCCTGACCCCGCACAGCACCACTCGCACGCGGCGTGCCCGGAGGCGGTCGAGGAACCCCTCCAGCAGGCTGAGTCCCACAGCATCGGGATTGCGCACGCGCTTCACCCGCAAGACGACAGCGCGGGTGTCTTCGTTCACCCGGTGCTCGATGTATCCCAAATGGTGCTCCAGGGCGGAGGAGGAACCGAAGAACAACTCGCCTTCCAAACCAAAGATGAGTAAGCGTTTGCAGACCTCGTCTTCCTCTAAACGTTCGTGGATCGTTCCGGCCGCCGTCACCACGAATTCCGTGCGGAGCATCCGTCCGGCCCGCGGCACCGTCAGGAGGAAGGACATGAAGATGCCGATCAGAATGCAGAATTCGACCGAGATGGCCACGGCGGAGACCGCGGTGACCCCGACGATGGCGGCATCGAAGGGCGTCGCACGCAGGTGATAAACCAGTGCGCGCCAGTCGACCATGTACCAGGCGGACACGATCAGGATGCCGGCCAGTGCCGGCCGCGGGATGAAGCGAGCGTAGGGCGCGAACACCAGCATGATCCCCGCGACCGCCAGGGCCGACACCACACCGGACCATTGGGTGGCAGCACCGGCCTGCTGGTTGATGGCGGAACGGGTCAGCGAACCGGAACCCGGCATACACTGGAAGAAGCTGCCGGTGAAATTCGCCAGCCCCTCACTGAGGCATTGCTGGTTCATGTCCAGCTTCTGGCCGGTCTGGGCCGCGATGCTCTTGGCCATTGAGATGGCTTCCAAGAGTCCCAGAACGGCGATCGCGAAAGCGCCGCTGGCGTAATCGTGCATGCGGGCGACGTCCAGAACGGGCAGCCGGAAGGACGGCAGTCCCGCCGGGATTTCCCCGACGACCTTGACCCCTTTCGCATCGAGCCCCAGGACGGCAACCACGACCGACATGACGATCACGACCAGGAGGAGGTCGGGCGCGAGCCGCCACCCGAGCCGTGCTTTCAGCCAGCGCAAGGCCACCACCAGCGCAATGGAGCCGGCACCGATGTACAGCGTCTCCGGATGGATGGAGCCGCCTTGCGTCATGGTATGCCAGAACTGCTGCAGAAAATGCTCGTGCCCACTCCCCACCGCCCTGAGGCCGAGGAGGTTTTTGAGCTGGTCGAGCGCCAACAACGTGCCGGCGCCGGCGGTGAACCCGACGATGACCGAGTGGGAGATGTAGCGGGTCAGGTCGCCCAACTGCAGGAGCGTAATACCGAGTTGGATGCAGCCGACGAGAAAAGTGAACAAGACCGCCGCTTGGATCTTCTCGCCGGGCCCCGCCAATGCGGCGGTAGCGCTGAACACGGCGATGGAGATCGCGTTCGTCGGGCCGTTGATGAGCTGGCGCGAGGAGTCGAATACGGCACCGACGGCAGTCATGACAATCGCGGTGTACAGCCCGTATTCGACGGGCAATCCCGCCACCATCGCGTAGGCCATGGCCTGCGGCAGGGCGACGGCCGCCACGGTCAGCCCGGCCACAAGGTCCGCCCGGAGATCGGCGAGCCGGTATCTCCGCAGCGAATCCAGCGCCGGCACCGTGCGGTACAGCAACGGCAGCACGGGCGGCACGGGCGCGCTCTCTACGTCGGGCATCACCACAGGCATCTCCGCTTTGCGATTGCTGGCATCCGCAATTACCGCCCGTGTGTCAAGACGCGAATGCGTGTCGGGCACCAAAGCGCGCGCATCATCCATCGGGCACGCGGCAATCCGCTTTCAGCCTGCTCGGCCTTCGGGTGAAGGCAGCAATCGACTCCGACGCAGGAGGTACACGTAACGTTGCAAGTTCCGTCAAATATGGGAGCAGAGGACGATCAAATATCACGGACCCACCGTGATATTTGATGGAATCTCGTGTATCCCTTAAGTGCGGCTCGGCTCCGGGATTGCGAAGAAGGACGGTTCGTTTTGGCACCGAGGTTGCACCGCCACCGGGCACGCGAGAGTGCAGGCGTGGAAGCAGAGCGATGATCGATAGCGTCAGCGACTTGTGGAATCCTTCTCGGGCAGCAACCAAGACGATCCGATACAGTGAGTACACCTTGTATCTTGACATACTGCACACGGCAGTCTATTTCGGTGCCACATGAGCGCTACACGCACGTATCCTATGTGTCGCTGTACCAAGGCTCGGGAGGCCTCCTGCGCTTACGGTCGCGCTGCGTTCATGTCCACCAGCATCTGATTTCGAACCCACAGCAGTGATTGAAGGCCCGGGAGGTTGATGCCTCCCGGGCCTTTTTATTTGCGGCGTCCGCGGCTCTTCCACGGGAAGGGGAAGCCGGCGGATGCGCTGCCGCAGTTGTGTACGATTCTACCAATACGAAGGAAGAAAGGACCGACAATGAGAACGAAGAGAAGAACGACACCAGGGTGGAAAACCTTCACGGTCAGCTTGCTGGCGACGGCCAGTGGCGTCGCTGCGGCACCAGCGCTGCTGGCCAACGGGGCCCACGCTGCGGACACGTCCGTCGAGCTCCTCAACGTGTCATACGATCCGACGCGCGAGCTGTGGCGAGATCTGAATGAGCAGTTCATCGCGAAATACGGCAAAGAGACCGGCACCAAGCTGACCATCAAACAATCCCACGGCGGCTCGTCGAGCCAGGCGCGTGCTGTCATCGACGGCCTGGATGCCGACGTGGTCACGCTGGCGATGTGGCCGGACACCGATGCGATCCGCAAGGCGGGACTCATCGCCAACGGCTGGGAGAAGCGCTTGCCGAACAACTCCCTGCCCTACGTTTCCACCATCGTGTTCGTCGTGCGCAAAGGCAATCTGAAGGGGATCAAGGATTGGCCCGACATCATCAAACCCGGCATCGAGATCGTGACGCCGAACCCCAAGACCTCCGGCAACGGCAAGCTGAGCTTCCTCGCGGCCTGGGGCGCGGTGACCCAACGGGGCGGCTCAGAACAGGACGCCCTCGACTTCGTCACCACGCTGTACAAGCAGACCCCGGTGCTCGACTCGGGAGCGCGCGGGTCCACCACCACCTTTGTGCAGAAGAAGATCGGGGACGTGCATCTGGCCTGGGAAAACGAAGCGCGTCTCGAGATTGCCGAGGCCGGCGGCGAGCTGGAGTTGATCTATCCACCGATCAGCATCCTGGCGGAGCCACAGGTCGCCGTGGTGGACGCCAACGTCAAACGCAAGGGGACGCGGGCGGTCGCCGAGGCCTACTTGAACTTCCTGTACACCAACGAGGGCCAGGAGATCATCGCCAAGCATTTCTATCGCCCCTTCAACACGGAGATCCTCAAGCGGCACGCCGATACCTTTCCCGACGTCAAGCTCTTTCCCATCACCGCCGTGGCCAAGAGCTGGGATGACGCGCAGCAGAGATTCTTCGCGGACGGCAAGGTCTTCGATAGCCTCTTCAAGCGCTAGCCATCTTCCGCTGAAGGGTCTGGACGCCGCAGTGGGACGGAGACGAGGGCAATGATTGACGTGAACCGCAAAGTGCTCCCCGGGTTCCACTTGAGCCTGGGATATACGGTTTTCTACCTGAGCCTCCTCGTGCTCATCCCCGTCGCCGCGTGCTTTCTCAAAGCGGCATCGCTCAGCTTCGACCAGTTCTGGGCGACGGTGTGGACACCGCGTGCGCGGGCCGCCTACGGCCT
>JAGDMS010000089.1 GCA_017860575.1 Deltaproteobacteria bacterium
AGCGTGAGCAACGGGTCGTCGGGGCGAATCGGTTCGGGATCGGTGACGTCCAGCGCCGCCCCCGCCAACCTGCCTGCGGCCAGCGCCTCGTAAAGCGCTGCCTGATCGACCAAGCCGCCGCGGGCGGTGTTGATCAGATAGGCGGACATTTTCATCTTCTGGAACTGTTCCGGCCCCAACAGATGCCGGGTCGCGGCGGTCAGCGGAGCATGCAGTGTAATGAAGTCCGACTCCGACAGCAGGGTGTCGAGCTCGACCTTCTCGACCCCCAAGGCGGTGAACTGGCCGGCGTCGAGATAGGGGTCGTGCGCGATGATCCGCATCCCAAACCCTTTGGCCTTGGGGACCAGGATGCGCGCAATGCGCCCCAGCCCGACAATCCCCAACGTCTGGTCGCGTAGCCGGGACATCGTCGGCCAGATCCCGCGTTGGATGTCGGGCTCCGGATCCTGCCGCCATCCGCCCTTGCGCACCAACGTGTTGAGCGTGATGATCTTTCTGGTGGACGCCAGGATGAGCGCCATCACGTGATCGGACATTTCTTCCTGGCAGTAGTCGGGTACGTTCGCTGCCAGGATCCCACGCTCGGTGGCGGCCCGCACGTCGAGGCGGTCAAAACCGATCCCCATGCTCATGATGAACCGGCAGCGGGTCAGTTGCTCGATGACTTGGCGAGAGAGCGGCTGGAAAGTGGCTACGCAAATGATGCCGTCGGCAGTGCGCGCCGCTTCGACGATCTCCGCTTCCGTGGTGCAGTTCGCCTTGACGTAGTCAACGTCGATACCCGCCTGCCGGATCATCTCGCCGAAGTCGGGCAAACCCGAGCCGGGATTGTCGAAGAGTTGCGCTATTCGGAAGGGCATGGCGTCTCCCGTGGGTTCGGCGACCAGCGGCCGTCCGGTCAATTGGCGAGTGTCTTGCCGAGTTCCAGGCCACGTGCGAACGCCTCCGTATTCCTTGTCAGCACGGCGGCCCGATCACCGGCTTGCTTTTTGATCTCATCAACGATGAGGTCCGCCGCGACGGCTTGGGTCAATTGCGTGTACACCCCGAGCATGATCAAGTTATTGATCATGGCGCCGCCGGCGCGCACCGCAATCTCGAGGCCGGAAACGGGCAGAAAACGGATGTCGGTTCGTTGCGGCTGGTAGGTCAGGCCTGACTTCTCCACGATCAAGGTTCCACCGGGGCGAACACGTTCCTCATAGGTGCTGGCCTGCCCGCTATCGAGGAGCAGCACCGACTCCGACTGATCCAGAACCGGAGAGGCGATTTCCTCGTCGGACAGCACCACGGTGCATTCCGAGTGCCCACCGCGCTTCTCGGTGCCGTAGGAGGGCATGTAGGAGATATACTTGTAACGGCCAGTCGCCGCCTGCGCCAACATCTGACCGGCAAAGAGGACTCCCTGGCCGCCGAAGCCCGCCACGATCAATTCCGCCTTCGACGTTACCGTCGCTGTCATGCCGCATTCCCTTTCGAGGCCGCCTTGCCTTGCTGCCGTGATAACGCATCGGCCCGTTTCGCATTCTTGAACTCGCCGACCGGAAACTCACGCAGCACGACGTTCGTGATCCAGTCGACGCTCTCCAGTGGGGTCATGTGCCAGTTGGGGGGGCACGCCGATATCACCTCGACAAAGGACAGGCCCTCCCGGTCCAGCTGTTTCTGGAACGCGCGCCGCAGGAACTTCTTGGTGCGCTGATAGTTGGCCATCGTATCCAACGCGCCGCGCGCGCTGTAGCTGACCCCTTGGAATGTTGCCGCCAATTCGGCCGCGTGGATCGGGAAGCCCTCGGTCTGTTGGTCACGCCCCTTGGGTGTGGTGGAGGTGATCTGGCCCATCACCGTGGTCGGCGCCAACTGGCCTCCGGTTGTCCCATAGTTCGTGTTGTTGGCCATGATGATGGTGATGTTCTCACCGCGACCCATCGCGGCAATCAACGGCCCCGCTCCGATGGCGATGCAGTCGCCGTCGCCCTGCATGGTGAGCACGAAGCGTTCGGGATGGAGGCGTTTGATTGCAGTGGCGATGTCGGGTGCCCCGCCGTGAGAACCGAGCACCGCGTCGATATTCAACCCGGCGATACACGCCGCGCAACCAACGCCCAAGGCGATGATTGCGGATCCGTCGAGGTCCATTTCCTCGAGGACCTCCGCGATGAGCCGGGAGACGACCGGGTGCTGGCATCCCGGGCACCCTTGCAGTGGGAGCCAGTAGGATCGCTGCAGCCCCCCAACTCTTTCCTTCGTGACCGCCGCCTCGCTCATAGTATGCTCCGAATCTTGTCGAGAACCGTTTTCGGCAGGATCATGCCGGAATCATCGGGAAGATGACGGCTGAGCATGCCAAGGAAATGCACCTCGGTGTTGTCGGGGACAGCCGCCTTGACGTCGTCGACCATCTGGCCGAGGCTGTCTTCCACGACCAGAATCTTGCAACCGCGTTCCGCCTTTTCCCGGATGGGCGCGGCCGGGAAAGGCCACAGGCTGATCGGGCGGATCAGCCCGACCTTCAAACCCTCGGTGCGGGCGCGGTGTATTGCTTCTTTGCACACGCGCGACGGGTAGCCGTACGCAACGATCACGAGATCGGCATCGTCGCTCCGATACGCCTCGTGCCGTACCTCGGCCGCGGCCATCGTTTTGTATTTGTCATCCTTGTACGCCATCCAGGACAGATACGTCGGATATCCCTCCAGGATCTTTCCGGCCGAGACCGAGGTATGGACCATGCGGCGGACCACTTTTTCCGCGTGATTCGCCCGTCCCTTGACCGCCCAGGTTTTCTCCGGGACGGGACCGAATTCCAGCGCCTTCAGCTCCACCGTTTCCGAGATCAAGCCGATGATGGCGTCGGACAAGACGATGACGGGATTCCAATACTTGTCAGCCAGATAAAAGGCGAGTTGGACCAGGTCGTGCACCTCCTGCACCGATGCCGGGGCGAGGACGATGTTCTTGTACCCGCCGTTGCCCCCGCCGCGTGTGACACAAAGATAGTCCATCTGGGCGTGGCGAACGCTACCCTGCCCGGGCCCCCCGCGCTGGGTGATCACCACCACGGCGGGAAGATCCGCCGCCGCCAGGTGGGACATTCCTTCTTGCATCAGCGCCCAACCGGGCCCCGAGGTGGAGGTCAGGACCCGCCGGCCAGCCGCGGCGCCGCCGAATACCATCATGATGGCGCTGGTCTCCGATGGCGATTGGACGAAGACCTTACCGCGTGCCGGTAGTTCCCGGGCAAACCATTCGATGACTGAGTTTTGGGGGGTGATGGGGTAACCGAAGAAGCCGTCACATCCGGCGTTCACGGCGCCCCAGCCGACGGCTTCGTTCCCCTTGACGAGCGTGCGTTCAGTCATTGGCACTCCTGCGTGTTGCCACGATCGCTGTTGGGGCCGGCTACGCCGGCGTCGCTGCGGCAGTGATCGCGCCAGCGTCAGCGTACTTGTACACCTCGATCGCAAAGTGCGGGCACATGGCTTCGCAATTGCCGCAGGCATTGCATTTGTCGGGATTGACGAACGAGGGCAGCGGAAAGCCCATGGCGGAGAATTTGTCTCCGGTCATGGCGATGCCGCCCCGCTGACAGAATCGCTCACAATAGCCGCAACCGAGACAATTCATCTCGATGATGACGATTTCGCCCCTTGCCATAACAGCCTCCCCTGCTGCGCAGCCGGCATGCTGTGCCGTGGACGCAGACTGGTCACCAAATTGTGCGGCAGTATAGGAGCGGAAGAATTGGCGATGCAACTCGCGAAAACAACCGCGCCTCTGGGGGCGCAATGCATTATAACTAGTGAATAGATCGATGAATTCGTATCGGTCGGCGGCACCGGCTGGAACCATGCTCGCGAAGCGCGAAATGCGTGGACCCTGGCACTCTGGTCAGATATCTTCGGCTACGGTTTTGCCGTCGGCGCATGTGTGTCGCGGGAGAATCGTGTGGCGGTTGTCTCGGAGAGACGTCGCAGGTGATTCCCGCCGCGCGCAGCTTCGATGTCACGAGTAAGCGATTAGAGGAGCGATGCACTGCCATGAGCGACAGCCTGCAACGGGTAGACGAGATTTTCCGTGATCGGGGACAACGTGCCCGAGAGCTGAAAGCCGAGGGCACGGGTATCATCGGTTACCTGTGTACGTTCACGCCGATCGAGTTGATTGCGGCGGCTGGCCTCGTTCCCTACCGGCTGACCGGAGGCGCGGACGAGCCCATCGCGGCCGCCGACAGGCACCTGGAGACCATCGCCTGCCCGTACACGCGCAGCATTCTCGATCTGACCCTCAGGGGTAAGTACGACTTCCTTGACGGCTTCGTCATGCCGCACTCGTGCGACAATGTCGTGAATCTCTATACCGTGTTCGCCCGCACCGTCGAGCACTCGTACGCCCACTTCGTCAATGTCCCGCACACCTTGTCCGCACCCTCCATCAAGTTCTTCGCGGCCGAGTTGGCCACGTTCAAACGGAGTCTGGAGAAGTACACCGGCCGCGAGATTACCGCGGACAACCTGCGGGCGGCGATCGGACTCTACAACGAACAACGTGCTTTGGTGCGCGAACTGTACGCGTTCCGTAAGCGGGCACATCCGCCCATCTCGGGATCGGAAATGACGCGCGTCATCGTTTCGCTCATGAGCCTCCCGGTTGCGGAGGCCAACGCGTTGCTGCGTGGTGTCATAGCCGAGGTCGGGAAGAGAAACGGGGAGGCGCGCAACAACGGCCCACGCTTGATGATCCACGGAACCGGCAACGACGAAACCACGTTTCTCGAGATCGTCGAGGGCGTTGGGGCGCAGGTGGTGGCGGATGATCTCTGCTTCGGCACCCGCTCGTACTGGTTTGAGGTGCCACTGACTGACGACCCGCTGGTCGGTCTCGCCGAAACCTATCTGGACAAGATCCACTGCCCGCGCACCTTCCGCCAGAGTCCGGGGACGCACGAGCAGGATCTCGAGAACCGCTTCGGCCACATCTATGAGATGGCCCGCGAATTTGGGGTACAAGCCGTCATCGTCTTCATCATGCGCTATTGTGACACGCACGCGTTTGATGCGCCGGATTTGAAGCAATACCTGGAAGGGAAGGGGCTCTCGGTGCTTCACATCGAAGAGGACTATCCCACGAGTAGCGTGGGACGGCTCAAGACCCGGGTGCAGGCGTTCGTGGAAACAATAGCCCCGTAAGCGGACCACAAGGAGGCGACGTGGAAGCATCGCAGCAACGGACAACGGCCCAGCATTCGATTGCCTTGGCCAAGAAGGTGCGCAGCATAATCAAGAACGTATCCGTCGACGCACATGCCGCACGGGCAAACGGTGAACCGGTGGCGTACCTGTTCATCTCCAGTGCCTACGACGACATCTTGCGGGCCATGGACATCAAGACCGTCGGCACCGAAAACTACGCCGGCGTCTGTGCCGCCAAGATGGATGCGGAGCGATTCCTGGCGCGGGCCGAGATCGAGGGGTATCCGCGGCACCTGTGCACGTATGCCACGCTGGGCTTGGGCTTCGACGCCATGCGGAAGGAACTCGGCGGGATGCCGCCGAATGCGGCTGATGGTGGCATGCCGGAACCGACGGTGATGTTGGGAACGGGCATGAACATCTGTGATCCGCGCTACAAGTGGTTTCAGGCGGCCCAGCGATACAACAAGGCCCCGGTCCACATCCTCGGGCTCCTCAATCCGAATGCCCACTACACCCATACCGATACCAAGGAATTCCGTGACTACTACATCGAGTACTTGACCGACGAACTCCGGGGGCTGGTGACATTTCTCGAGCGGGAAACCGGCAGGCGGTTGGACATGGACCGGTTGAGCGAGGTCGTCGATCTCAGCGAGCGAACCTTGATTAAATGGTACGACGCCTACCAGTTACGCAAGGCTGTGCCGGCGCCGATGCCGACGGAGGATGCGCTGAGTGTCATGGTCCCCGGCATGTTCATGCTGGGAACGCAGGCCGCGTACGACTTCTACAGCGAGCTCTATGACGAGCTCAAACACCGCGTCGATAACAAGATCGGCACCATCCCGGACGAAAAGTACCGCTTACTCTGGGCGCTCAGTCTGCCGCCGTGGTACGGCCTGGTCATCTTCAATTACTTTGAAAAGCTAGGGGCGGTGTTCCCCATCGAAGCCGTCTACAATGCGGGTCGGGTGCCTCAAATCCCGGACCACGTTCGTGACCCCATCGAACGGGTGGCGTGGCGGTTCTACGACGCGATGACCTCGCGGCACGAGAAGGCGCGGACGCGCAGCGGAGATGTCCATGTCGAGTGGTTTCTCGATCTGATTGATGAGTACAAGTGCGACGGGGTCGTGTTCCACCAGGCGATGACGTGCCGCACCATCCACACGGGACAGCTGAACCAGATCAATACGTTCAGGAAGTTCTCGGACAAGCCCGTGTTACTGCTCGAGGGGGATATCGTCGACGCACGTAACTACGATGAACGGGCGACCCATGTGAAGATCGACGCGTTCATCGACGTGGTCGACAATCACAAGAGAAGCCTGCAGGGGTAAGAGGGTCGGCGCACCCCCGCCGCTGTGAATCAGCGAAGCGGCAGTGCGCCGGACGCCTTAAAGGGAAAGGGTGCGGGTGGCCGGCTATTGGGCCATGCTGCCCACGACCTGCGCCATGGTTTCTTTCGCCGTGAGACCCTTGGCGTGCTCGGCTTTGAGCTTCTCCCCCAGTACGGCGGGCTCCCAGAGCGCACGCTGGGAGAGCTGACCCACGGCGTGCCAGCCGCGCATCAGCCACACGCTGCCACCCCCGACGCGGAACACTTCGCCGTGCATGTCTTTGGCATCGTCGCTGGCCAACCATGCCACCAGCGGGGCCACGTTGGCCGGGCCGAAGACGTCGAATTCCCCTGGCGCCACCTCGCGGCCAAAGGTCGCGGCGGTTCCAGGCGTGGCGTCCGTAGTCAACCGCGTGCGGGCCAGTGGCGCGATGGCATTCGCCGTCACACCGTACTTCATCATCTCCGCGTCGGTGATGATCGCCATCAGGGCCACCGCCGCCTTGCACGCGCCGTAGTTGATCTGGCCGACGTTGCCGAGCAATCCGGAATCGGAGCTGGTGTTGATGATACGGCCGTTGAGCACGTTGCCCTTCTTGTGCTCGTCCCGCCAATACTCGCAGGCGTGGCGGGTCATGTTGAACGCGCCCTTCATGTGCACCGCGACGACGGCGTCCCAGTCCTCCTCGGCCATGTTGAAGATCATGCGATCACGCAGGATGCCGGCGTTGTTGACGACAATGTTGAGCTTGCCGAAGGTATCGAGCGCGCACTGGATGATCCGCTTGGCGGCCTTGAAGTCGCTGACGCTCTCGCCGTTGGCCACCGCCTCGCCGCCCATCTTCTTGATCTCGCTGACCACCTCTTGCGCTGGGGTTGCATTGGCGGCACCGGTTCCGTCGAAATGGGCTCCCAGGTCGTTGACGACCACCTTCGCGCCATGCTTCGCCATCAGTAACGCTTCTTCCCGGCCGATCCCGCGGCCGGCACCCGTCACGATCGCGACTTTGCCTTCCAGTAAACGTGCCATGAATCCCTCCTCGTTGATGAATGTTTGCCGAGCAACGTCTCCGGGACCTTACACTACCGGGGGCCAACGCCCAAGGGGTACGGGCGCCTTCACGCTGAATGGGGAACCTACCTCGGGCCGAGGCGGCGCAGTGATTCCACGTCGCTCAAGTCTCTCGGACGCCCGAGCGCGAGCTTGTTGCGGATGAGGGCCTGCCTCCCGATGACCGGAACGCGCACATCGGCATAAGTGACCTCGCCCAGGCCTCCGCAAAGCCTACAGCCGTTATCGACGTGAGGATATCAATCCGGCGGGGAGGAAGGCCAATCTGAAAACCGATATCCGGTGTTGCCAGGTCTGCGACCGTGAGGTCGTGCGGTGGTGCGCCGAACCGCTGGAGCGCCTCGTAGACGCGTGCGCCATTTTCCGGCGTAGGCTCGACGCACACGTCGAGGTCGCCTGTCGCGCGGGGTTCCGCGTGCACCGACACGGCGTACGCGCCGACAATCAGGAAGCGCGCGTCAGCCTCGCGTAAGGCGAACAACAGATCGCGAGAGTCGGGGTTCACCTGGGTCCCATCCCTTCAGACGCCACAGTTCCTCGCTGAGCCGCCAGGTTTCGGCGAAGCGCTCGTCGGGCGTGATCGCCAACCAGAACGCTCGGTCGAACTCATCATCGAGCGCCGCCAACGTGGTTTTCCGTGTCGAGGCGTGTGAGCGATCCATCACGGGTCTCATAGCACGGCCGCGCTCCGAGCGACAGGAACGGCCACACGCTCCTGGTGAAGTTGCACGCCCTCAGGCCCCCACACCCCAACGCCCTTTTCCCTTCAGGCTCAGGCGGCGTAAATCTTCGCCCGCGCCGCGGTCTCGGCCTGCAAACTGGTCGGACCCATGTACCGAAAGCCGGAGCCGAGCAGGACGTTGAAATTTCCCGGGCCACGGCCGCGGCCGACGGCATGATCCGTGTAGTGGCCAAAGCACCCGATCGTGCCGATCACTTCCGGGTGGATCGTTTCGGTGACTTTCAGGCGGCCCTTGATTTTGCCATGTGGGGACTCGACCCAGACCATCGTGCCGTCCTGCAAGCCCTTGCGTTTTGCCGTCGCGGCGTTGAGCAGGATGCGCGTGGCGTACGGATCGCGTTCCGCGATCTCCATGAGCCAGGCGTTGGTCGCCGGCAATGTTCCACTGGCTGCAGTTCCGAGCGATGACTTCCAATTGATAGCGTAGAGATCGAACTCCGCCGGTTCCTCTTCGATGACGCTCGGATGCCAGAACGGCAGGGGCGCGTACTCGAAAAACATGTGCTCATCAAAGACGGTGTGTTGGAAGGCGTTGTTCTTTTCCATGTAGTCACGGACCCTATCGCCGGTCTTCATCAGCCACACGCTGTAGAACGGTAGGCGGAAGCCATCCAGGCAGGTCGGCAGATAGCGTTTGGGGACTGGGATACGCTGCAGGTTGTGCCCCTGCTTCCAAATCAGCTCCTGGTCGACGCCGCCGCAGCGCGCGACAAAGGTCTCCGCGTATTCCCGAGCGTTCCGGTAGGGCGTGCTGAGATCAAAGGCCGGACCGTACAGGCTATTGAGGGCGTCGTTCAGGCCTCCCGGCCCGGTCTGAATACCAAGCGCCGACGCTAGTTCGATATAGACATTCGCGCTCGGCCGCGTGTCGTAAAGCGGTTCGACAATGGGCCGTTGAATCATGATGCCTTCGTCCTCGACGGACCACATGGTGCGACGGGGCATGCCGACAATTTCCCAGTGCTCGAGGTAGGTTGTGTCGGGTAGGATCAGGTCGGCGAACTGCGCCGTCTCGTCGAGGTAGATGGTGATGTCGGCGAAGAAGGGAATCTTTTTCAGTCCCTCGATGACCACCGCGGGATTCTGGCCGGTGATGATCGGGTTGCTGCACTCCATGATCAACGTATCGATGGGAGTGACGTTGTACTTCTCCGGATGCGCCTGCCCCTCGTAGTGAATGAGACCATTGGTGCCGGTCACCGGGAAGTACTCGTGGAACGTGATGCTATCCGGCGGGTAGGCGGTCGACGCTTCGTATTCGGCGCCCGCGAGATAATGAGTCACGACGCCGTCGGGGCCCGGGATGGTGGAGCTATTCCAGGCCCGGGCACCGCCCACCGCACGGGTGGCACCGACAAGCATATTGATCATCTCCATTGCCCAGCAGCTGTGAAAGCCGTTGGTGTGCGCCCCCAGGCCGCGGTAACCACCCACCGACGCGGGCCGATAGGGGTAGGTGACGCCATCGATGGCGATCGTGCTGCCAATCTGTGCCGCGTCGCCGAACTCTCTGGCCACCCGACGGATGGTTGGCGCCGGAACGCTCGAGATCTGTGCGGCCCATTCCGGTGTGTATTGCCGGATGTGCTCTTTGAAAATATGGAAGGCCGGTCGCCCACTCCCGCCCGAGGTTTCGTACGCACCAAACAGGGCGTAATCCTTGATGCCCGGGTCGTCGTACGTCTTGGCGACGTTGTCCACGCAATCCCAGATCAAAGGCTTTCCGGTCTGCGGGTCGCGCACCGGGTAGCGATCCGCGCCAATGAGGTAGGCCGCGTTCGTGTGTCGTTTCAGGTACTCGGCATCGTAGCGGTCCAACTCATGTACGAGGGTATACATCATGCCGAACAGGAAGGCCCCGTCGGTCGCCGGTCGAATGGGAATCCATTCGTCGGCCTTCGCGGCTGCCCGGCTCTGCTGCGGATCAACGACGACGAGCTTCGCACCCCGTTGACGTGCGTCACCAAACAGGCGCGCGTAGGCGACCGCAGACTGGTAGGCCTCCATCGCGCCGCCGCCGGCGATGATGATGTACTTGGCGTAGTCCGCGTCCGGGTGGGTGTTCTCCGAACCGTGGATCATCTGGCCCGCGCCGTGGGGGCCCGGGCCGCACATGTGTCCCATGGCGGAGAACATGTTCGGCGCGCCACCGTTCGGGGTGCCGAACGCTGCGGCGAATGCGACGTTCCAGGTCCACGAGTCGGGGTTGAAGCCGCCCACGGCCAACTTGCGGCGGTCCGTCGCCTGGATCCGCCGTAGGCGCTCGACCAGTATCGCGATGGCCTCATCCCAACTGATCTCGACCCAGCCGGGATCGATGCCGAGGCCCTTCACAGAATTCGTCCGCTTCAGGGGACGCTTGAGGCGGTGCGGGTCGTACAGCTTCATGAGGCCCGCGTTGCCCTTCGGGCAGGTGCCACCCTGGGTGCCGGGACAGGTGGCGTTGCCCTCGATCTTGACGGCCACACCGTTCACGCGGTGCACCACGATCGGGCAGTGCTGATAGCACATGTTGCAGACGGTGGGGATCCAGGCGTCGTCGGTGCGTGCGTGCATTGGCGCCTCTACGCGTGTTTCAGGTTGTCAGTCGTTCGGTTGTTGGTTGTTACGTCCCCCCTCCAGGATCTTAACAGCCTAGCAACGTAACACCCTAGCAACCTGCCTCATTGCGCGGCCAGGCCTCCATCGACCGAAAGGGGATGGCCCACGACGAAGCTGGCTCCGTCGGAGCAGAGCCAGAGCACCGCCGCGGCAATTTCCTCTGGCTCTGCGATCCTGCCGATCGGGTGGAACCCCGCCAGCCCTTCTTCTCCCATGATCGCGATGGCGGGTTTTGTCAGCGCCGTGCGGACCGCTCCGGGACAGACCGCGTTGATTCGAATGCCGCGCTTGGCGTACTGCAGCGCCGCCACCCGCGTCAGTCCGATGACCGCGTGCTTGCTGGACCCATACCCCGGGTCGCCGGGGATGGACTTGAGCCCTTCCACGGACGCGGTATTGACGATGGCGCCGCCACCCTGCTTGAGCATCTGCCGGATCTCGTACTTCATGCAGAGCATCATGCCCTTGGTATTGACGCTCCAGGTGCGCTCGAAGACCGCCTCGTCCCATTCCTCTGTCGGCACCAGTTCGAGATTGATGCCGGCGTTGTTGAACGCACAGTCTAATCGTCCGTAGGTGCCGACGGTGCGCTCGATCAGCGCCACAACCGCGTTGGCTTCGGAGACATCCGTGGGGACGAACATCGCGTCGCCGCCCGACGCGCGGATGGTGCCCAGCGTCTCCTCACCCCCCGCCACATTGACGTCGGCAATGATCACCCGCGCTCCGGCGGCCGCAAACGTCACGGCGGTGGCCCGTCCGATTCCGCTGCCCGCACCGGTGACCAGTGCCACTTTTCCTGCGAAGGATCTGTCAGCCATGTCTCCTCCTTGTTGATCAGGTTGTTAGGTGGTTACGTTGCTAGTTGTTATGTTCTGGGTCGAAGTCCCTAGCAACCTGACAACCTAACGACTGACAACCTGCCCTTTCATCCGCCCCGCAGCGGTCGCAACAACGCAATGGTCATCTCCACGTCGGGGTCCACTTTGTCCGCCAGCCGCGTTTGCGGATCCTCCAAGAACTCATCGCCGACAAACACGCTGATACGGCCGAACCCGATTCCAGTCGGAAACCGTTTCGGCTGAAAAATCGGACCGTAGTTCGCCGCCAACGTTTGCAGGAGGTCCTCGAGCGTGGCGTCATCGCTCAACGACAGCACCAGTGCGCCATTGGCCAAGGCGTTTTCCACATCAGGAAAGCCGTGGAATCCAAGCAGCTTGAGAGTAACCTGCATCGCGAACTCCGTCGTGCGGATTTCAGATCCCTGGAGAGAGGCGGAGCGGTAGTGTTTCGAACGCCCGCGCCCAGTGTGAGCGCAGCCGCACCGGCTCGGCCTGCAACTCGTAGTCCGGTAATCGCCGCAGCAACTCCTCGAACGCCACACGTGCCTCCAGCCGCGCCAGGGGCGCCCCGAGGCAAAAGTGGGCGCCGTGGCCAAAGGCGAGGTGCCGCGCGATCGGGCGGTCGATCTGGAAACGGTCTGGGTCAGGAAACTCCCGCTCGTCGAGGTTGGCGGCGCCGTAAACGAGCATGACGCGCGACCCGGCCGGGATCGTTTGCCCGTGCAGCGAGACATCGCGTGTGGCGGTCCGCGGCAGCGCCTGGGTCGGTGCCGCGATGCGGAGCATCTCCTCGATCGCCGCGGGGACGAGTGACGGATCGGCGATCAGCCGCGCGCGCTGGTCAGGGTGGCGGGCGAGCAGTTCAATGCCGTTGCCGAGCAGGCTGGTGGTCGTGTCGTTCCCGCCGAGGATGAGCAGAAAGCAAAAGCCGAGGAGTTCCTCGTCGGTCAGATGGGTGCCGTCAATCTCGGCTTGAATCAGGGCGCTCATCAGATCATCCGCCGGCACCGCGCGCCGTGCCTGCAGCAGTCCGGTGAAGACGCGATAGATCTGTGCTGCGGCCTCCCGGTTTTCGTCGGCGGTGCCGGTGAGGAACCGCTCGGTCCAATAGCGAAATTCCTCCAGGTGTGTGGCCGGCACGCCGATCAACTCGCCTACGACGATGGACGGCAGCAGCGTGGCAAAGTCGTGAACGAATTCGCACCTCCCCAGGCCGATAAAACTGTCAATCAGGGCGGTAACGACCGACCGGATCCGAGGCTCAAGGCCGGCGATGCGCCGCGGCGTGAACGCCTTGGACAGCAATGCACGCAGAGCCGGGTGCCGTGGAGGATCCATGTAGATCATCATCGGCAAGAACAGCTGCGCCTCGGCGACCACGTTGGAGAAGGTGGTAACGTCATGCGCCGCTCGCAGGACGTCGTCGAACCGTGACAGTGCGTACCAGCCGCCCCGCCGGCTGCGATAGACCGGGAAGTGGTCGCGCAGCGTGCGGTAGATTGGCACCAGGCTCTCTTGGAAGCCCGGAGCCAAGGGGTCGTACACGAAGTCAGCGAGTGTCACCGTGTCTTTCCTCTTCGGTCCTCGAGCAGGCGCTCTCCGTTATTTCGAGGTCCAGTGCCCCCCCCGCGATGCGTCCATCCCGAACCCGAAGAACAGACGATTATGTATGCGGTCAGATATCCAGCATGAGAAGGGGGGACAAATGACCGCCGGCAGGGATGTGGCTGACGATTGTCGGTTGCGGTGGCCGTACCGATACGGAAGTCCAACCCACGGCGAATCGCACGACTCGGCACGCAACACGTTTTCCGTCCCCCCGCAGTTTCTAGGTGGGTGTGCCGGCACGAAAGGCCGGCATGACCTCCTTTGCCATCAACTCGATGTGCTCGTCGGCCCACTCCGGCGGCAGACCGGGGGGCAGGGTCCAGCTATACCAGCGAGTGATCTGTGTCGCCTCGATGTAGCGGGCGATGATGTCGATCGCCTGCGCCGGTGAGACCACCTGTACGCCTTCACTCCGCAATGCGGCGTCAGTTGCGGTTTGCCGCGCGTAGGTGTTCCAGCCCGTTACCTGCGCCGTCCATTGTGCGTACAGCGACAATTGGTAGTGGAAGTGTTCGCGCGCCTCCCGCCACCGCTGCTCCGGGTGCGCGGAGACGATCAGCCACATGGCCCCGCTGGCGACCTCGTGATCGGCAGGATTCTTTCCGAGTTTGGTCAATTCGTCGCGAAAAGCACGGATTGGCACCGTGGCGAATCCGCTGACGATGAGCGCATCGGCGTAGTGCGCCGCCCGTCGCGCGGCGGATTCGACGAAGCCGCCGTACCAGACTTTGAGCGGCCGCTGCACGGGCTGGGGATAGAGCGTCACATCCTCGCAATGATAGTAGCGCCCCCGGTACGTCAGCGTCTCGCCGGCGAACAAGGCGCGCAGGATTTCCAGTCCCTCCACCAATCGGCCGACGCGGGTGCGCCGGTCGATCCCGAATCCGGTAAATTCGCTGGCACGGTACCCGGTGCCGACGCCGAGGTCGAGCCGTCCACCGGAGAGCACGTCGACTGTGGCCGCGTCCTCCGCCAGCCGCACGGGGTCATGCATGGGCAGCAGCATCACCGCGGTGCCGACCCGCAGCCGTGTCGTGCGGGCTGCAATCGCCGCCGCCAGCGGCAGACAGGATGGAGTGTAGCCGTCTTCCACAAAGTGGTGCTCGGACAGCCACACATCGTCCCACCCCAGCCCCTCGGCCCGTTCGATCTGCGCCAGGATCGCCCGATAGTGCGCGGTCGACTCCTGGCGCCACCGCGGTGGGTTGCGGAAGTCGTAGTACAGGCCGAATCGCAGACCGGACATCACTCCCTCTCGCTGCGAAAATCGCCCGGCGCGCCAGCAGGAAGCGGCCGCACACGCCTGCTAATCAGAAATACACGCGGTTGCTGGCTTGACTAGCAAGCGAACCCGTGGAGAGCAACACCACGTGAGGAACGCCAGCACGCGATGGGGGATGCCTCGTCCGATTCAAGGCCCAAGCGGTGCTGCGCCACTATCGTGCGTGAATCGGAATCACGGTCTTGGCTCACGCGACGGAAGAGTCCGACTGCGTCAGCGAAGGCTCGATGGTCGACGTGTTCACCACACTCTCGAGCTGGCCATCAGCCACCCGCGTCAGACTGGCTGCCGCGTCCTTCTGGGCGCCGTGCTCGACGGCACGGGATAGCACTTCGTTCTTCGTGGGGCCCCGTTTGTCCCCGAGGAACGGCTTGATGATCAGATAGACGACATCGCGCAGCCGCATATGACGCAGGAAGCGGCGCAACAGCCGGGCGGTCTGCAGCGGATAGTGCGTCAGCTTATAGCGAAACAGGCGCTTGAATCCGGCCGTCCGCTCCGCATTGATCACCGCACCGGGCAGGCAGGTGGGATCGATCTCCGAGCACTTGAAATACTTGTACCAATCGTCCGCATCATTGACCAATCCGCGCGTCACGTACTCCTGCCAGAGGGGTGTACCACGGTAGACGCAGAGGCGGTTGAACGCGAACGTGTCGAGCCGAAGCCTCGCCGCGAAATCAAAGGTGGCCCGGAGGTCGTCGACGGTCTCGTCCGGATTGCCGACGACGAAGAACCCATGCACGATCTCGATCCCGGCCTGCTTGGCATTGGTCACGGCGGTTTCCACTTCCGCCAAGGTCTGCTCCTTCTTCAACCGGTCGAGCACGTTCTGGCTACCGCTTTCGATGCCGAACATCAACGTCCGGCAGTGCGCTTTGGCCATGGCGGGGAACAGATGCTGCGCCACCGAGTCCACCCGCCCTTCGCATCCCCACTGGATGGTGACGCCGGTGTCGATGATGCCTTGGCAGATCGCTTCAATCCGCTTGGGTTGCAGCAGAAAATGGTCGTCAACGAAGTAGACGGCGCCGTACCCCAGGTCCTGTAGTTGCTGGAATTCCGCCACGACGTGTTGTGGACTGCGCGAGCGCCATTTGCCTTCGTTAAACATTGGGATATCACAGAACAGGCACGGCCACGGGCAGCCGCGCGAGGTCTGCATGGTGGTGAACCGTTCCATGGAAAGGACTGCCGGCACGTCGAGTGGCATCGACTCGATGAAGTCGAGGGGCAAGCTCTCACGGTCGGGGAACGGCCACTGGTCGAGGTTGCGGTCCATCGGCCGGTTGGGGGATTGTACGACCTTGCCGTCCTTCGCCCAGGTCAGGCCCGCGACCGTTCCGGGATCATCGAGCCGCTCGAGCAGGTCGAGCAGGAGTTGCTCGCCGTCACCGCGGCAGACGAAGTCCACCTCCGGGCACTGCCGTTTGACCAGGTCGGCGTTGAGGGTAGCGAACACGCCGCCGAACGCCAGGCGCACCTGGGCATCCACCGCGCGGATCTGGCGGGCGAGGATCTTGGCGTAGGGGTAACTCGTCGTGCTCAAGAAACTCAGTCCCACCAGCGCGGGCCGCTGCCGGCGGATTTCGTCGATGATGACCGCATTGGGCGTTTCCGGGTTGGCCTGGTCGAACATGACGCACTCGTGGCCGGCGCGTTTGAGCACCGCCGACAGCGACATGATGCCGATGGGCGGAAAGCCCATGATGCGG
>JAGDMS010000090.1 GCA_017860575.1 Deltaproteobacteria bacterium
GCTATCAGCGACGCCATGATCCGGGAATGGAAGAGCTCTCCCCTGATGGGATCTTCGGCCAGCACGCGGGGATCGGTGATGCCGTGGTAGCACCCGGTCGCCTCGTACAGCTCGTCATCCTCCTCAAGCATCTGCTTGAGGGTCTTCCCGCTTTCACCGATTCCTTTGCGCTCAGTCATTCGAAACCCCTTTGTTCTGCGTCAGAGGAACAAGACAGTCAGGTTAGCCACAGCATCGACCACTCATCCATGTGCACACGCCTGCCGGGCGGGACGAAGAACGTCGTGGAGGGAGCCTCGATGACGGCAATCCCCTCGATCTCGTTGCCAGGCCGGAAACGGTCCATGTCGAGAATCGGGGTCACGTGCCACCTCCCCTCGTGGTATACCTCCCTCTCGCCCTTGAAGGCCTCGGGGGACGGCTCCTTTCCTCCCAACGGTCTCTGCACCAGCTTCGGCTTTACCTTTGGAATCGTGGCGGTGAGTCCGAGCTCGAAGATCTGATACCCGGCCTGGGGGTGTTTGGCCACGCCGGCGTAGACGCTCTCATAGACGTCTTCAAAAGCAGCGATGAGCTTGTCCATATCCTCGGCGCTGTTGATCCGGGATACCGGCGACGCCACCTCGATATCGTCCATCTGGCTGCCGTATCGCACGTAGGCTATCGGGCGCACGGTAGCCTGCTCCCAGGGCAGCCCTTCGGCTTTGAAATCGGCCTCAGCCAGCTTCTCGAGCTCGTCCCAGCCGGGATTGAGCATCCCCTGTCCCATCATCAGTTTCCAGCCGTCGTCAGCCGCATGAGGGATCGTCACCGTAGTGGACTTCTGGTAGCGGTGGCTGATGTCGACGGCCGCGCAGCCGAAGGAAGAGAACGCCGCCGCGTAGGGCACGGTGGCAACTCCCTTGAAGGGCAGCCCCTCGGTGTAGCCGGCGACATGCATCGGACCGGCTCCGCCGTAGCACAGGAGACAGTAGTCCGCGGGTGAGAAGCCCCGCGCATACAGCACTGCTCGGATATGCTCCTTCATGGTGCTGTTGATGAGCTTGTAGACGCCTTCGGCCAGGTAGTACGGGTCAACGTTCAGGACGTCGGCGCACTGCTCCTTGATGGCTTTGACCGCCTTCTCTTTGTTCAACTTGATCTTGCCGCCGAGGTAGTTGTCCGGATTCAAAATGCCCAGGATGAGGCAGCAGTCCATCACCGTGGGCACCTCGTTCCCCATTTCGTAACTGACCGGCCCAGGGTCGGCGCCGGCGCTGCCAGGGCCGATGGTGACCCGCCGGGTGATCGGCTCGATGGTGACGTACATACCGGTGCCGGCGCCAATGGTGTCCATGAGCAGGGTCGGGATATTGAATATCCTGCGGTTGATGACGACCTCCCGCAGCATGACGGGCTCGCCGCCCATGAGCAGTCCCACATCGAAGCTGGTCCCACCCATGTCGGAGCATACCCAGTTTCCTATTCCCAACTTCTGCTCCAGATATCTGGCCCCGAGCAGGCCGCCGATGGGTCCCGAGAAGCACGCCTCGTGGATCCTGGGGTAGCGTATGTTCGTCACCCCACCGTGGGCGAGTACGATCTGAAGGGGATACCGGTAGCCGCTGTTCTGCAGCTTGCGCTCGATCCCGAAGAGCTGATTACGGCCGGGTTCGGCCGCGAAGGCGTGCAGGACCAGCGTGTTGAGTCGGGGCTGCTCTCGGGTAATGGGGCAGAGCTGATGGGAGAGATATACCGGCACCGAGCACCCCCGCTTCCGGATGGCCTCAGCGGCGATCTCCGCCACGCGCAGCTCGTGCGCCGGATTCAGGTAGGAGTACCACAGGCAGACGGCGATGGCGTCCACCCCTTCATCCAACAGCTCTGCGACGGCCTGCACGACCTCGTGCTCGTAGAGCGGAATGGCCTCCATCGAGAACATGTCGATCCGGCCGGTGACGCCCTTGACCAGCCGGCGTGGCACCAGGGGCGGATTGTGATGGTGGGCGACATGATGCAAGACGTCCTGGTACGCGTATCCGGCCCACGTCTGCCGGCTGCGCTCGTGAATAAAGATGTCCTCGTCGCCCCGCTGCGTGATCACGCCCACCCTCCTGCCGGTCGCCGTGAGCAGCGCGTTCATCATCGAGGTGCCGCTATAGACCACCGCCTCGACTGCGGGAAGGATGGCCGCAGCCTCCTTCGTGAACTCGACATCCCAATGCTCGAACGCGTCCGCCAGTGACTCCCATACACCCACGGACTGATCCTGAGGGGTGGTGGCCGCCTTGCCGATGCTGAAGTTGCCGTCGGTGTCGACCACGATCATATCGGTCATGGTGCCGCCGGCATCGCTGGCGATGATTTGGACTCGCCTCCCGTTTTTCATGCTGCCTCCGTCCGCAATCCCAAACGCCGCCTCTTTCCCATTGTCCTGGGCTCGATGCGCATCGCCGCTCCGCCGCCCCCGGGACGCACTGAAGACGCCGGCCTAACGAAACGAACGCTCAGAATTCATTGGGCTGCCGTATTTCCTAATGTCTGATATAAGTCCATGGGCGAATTGCCTTGTCCGGCACGGCCGCCGGTTTGGTCAATTTCGGCCATGCGATATCGTGAGACAGTGCCTGAGATCGGTGTGAAAACGGGCGCGTACGGCTCGGTCAGCGCGGTCGTGCCGCTGCTCGATTTCCTCGAGAACGCAGGATGCGATGTGAACGCCATCCTGGACCGCTCGACAATTCCGAGAGCTGCTCGCGAAGACCCCAGAATGCGCGTTCCCACGCGCAAATTCGAGGCGTTGTGGCAGATCGCCGTCGAAGTCACGGGCGATCCGGCCGTTGCGCTGCGGGTCGCCACCACGGCGAAGCCAAATACGTTTGGCGTCATCAGCCTTCTAGCATTGGCGAGCGAATCGCGCCGCAACGCGTTCGAGTTGACCAGACGCCTGACACCCTTGCTGTGGGAGGACTTCGAATGCGACCTGCAGGGTGATGGCGAAGTGGCGTTCATACGTTGCAGCACCGGCGGTAGTCGGCAGGCCAGCCGTCTGACGACCGAGTATATGGTCGGGCTGACCGTCGCGATGAGCCGGGTTTTCGGGACAGCGCATTGCGACCCGCTGGAAGCCCGATTCTGCTACCCGCCTCCCCCGCATGCGGATGAATACGAGCGAATCCTTCGGCTGCCCGTCCGCTTCGATGCGGGCGAGAGTGGGGTCCTGTTCCCGGTCGCGATGATGGACTGCTTAAACCCCTCCGCCGATGCCGCTCTTCGGCAGCTATTGGAGCGCTACGCCGCCGATCAGCTCGCCCATATTCCTACCAACGCCGCAATTGTGCAACGCGTCCGCGCCTGCATCCGGTCGGTGCTGCCGTTGGGCACCGTTACCGCCGACACCGTGGCCAGCCGACTCCACATGAGCGAGCGGACGCTACGCCGGCGCCTGCAAGAGGAGGCAACGAGCTATCAAGCACTTGTTGACGACGTGCGCGCCGAGTTGGCACGTCACTACTTGGCACACGAGAAGCGGGGAATCGACGAGGTCGGCTTCCTGTTGGGGTTTTCGGATCAGAGTGCCTTTACCAAGGCCTTTCGCCGCTGGACCGGGCGCACTCCCGCCGATTTCGTGCGCACCAGCTCGTCATAGGCCGCGACTGATTGTGGAATTTGCCGGCCGCTTTCGGGACCCTATGAAACATCGATCACGAGGTGAGTATGGAGTTCAACGTCGCGGATCTTGTTGAAGCTGCCGTCGATCGGGTTCCCGAGAGAGAGGCGCTGGTGTGCGGCTCGGACCGGCTGACCTACGCGCAGCTCGACCAGCGCGCCAACCGCTTGGCCCACTTCCTGCAGTCGCGCGGATTCGGCCGCGGTGACCACATCGGTATCTACGGCTTCAACAGCGCACGCTGGGTGGAATCCTGCCTGGCCGCCTACAAGATCCGGGCGGTGCCGATCAACGTGAATTACCGGTACGTCGAGGAAGAATTGCTCTACCTTTTCGACAACGCCGATCTGGTTGCGTTGGTGCACGATGCCCAGTTTGCGCCGCGCATCGCCAACGTTCGGAGTCAGGCGCCACAGCTCCGGCTGTGCATCGCCATCGATGACGGCAGCGGGCAGGATTGCGCCGTGATCGGGTCGGTACCCTACGAGCACGCGGCGGCGGAAGGCTCGCCCGCCCGTGACTTCGGGCCACGCTCGGGGGATGACCTCTACATCCTCTACACCGGCGGCACGACTGGAAAACCCAAGGGCGTCATGTGGCGCCAGCAGGACGTGATCTTTACCCTCGGCGGCGGCATCGACCACACGACCAACGAACCCGCGGCGACTCCCGAGGTGCTCACCAACAAGATCATGCCTGCCTTCTACCTGACGACCGCCCCGCTGGCGCCGCTCATGCACGGGGCGGCGCAGTGGACGGTGTTGGGCCCGCTGTTTACCGGCGCCCGGGTCGTGCTGTCGTCAGGCAGGTTTGACCCACACCAGGTCTGGCGCATGATCGAACGTGAGCGTGTCAACACCCTCGCGCTCACCGGCGACGCCATGGCCCGCCCGCTCATCGAGGCGCTGTCGGAGCCTGGGGTGAGCTATGACCTGTCATCGCTCATGGTGATTACGAGTACCGCGGCCGTCTTCTCACCCTCGGTACAGGCCCAGTACGTCGAGCGCTTTCCCAACGTCATGCTGATCGAGGCGACAGGCTCTTCGGAGCAGGGCTCCACCGGCATGCACACAATCACCAAGGAAGGCCTGACGCAAACCGGCACGCGGCAGCATGGCGTGCGCATCAAGCCCGGCAAGGACGTGATGGTGTTCGATGAGGACTTGCAGCCCGTACCCCCCGGCTCCGGCGTCGTGGGCAAGCTGGCACGCGGCGGCAACATCCCACTTGGGTATTACAAAGATCCGGAGAAGAGTGCGGAAACCTTCGTCGAAATCGCGGGCGAGCGCTGGTCCATCCCCGGCGACTACGCCATCGTGGAAGCCGACGGGACCGTCGTGATGCTTGGGCGTGGCTCCGTCAGCATCAACTCCGGCGGTGAGAAGATCTACCCTGAAGAAGTGGAAGGCGCGTTGAAATCGCACCCGGCGGTGTTCGACGCCCTCGTCGTCGGGGTGCCGGACGAGCGCTGGGGCAGCCGTGTGGCAGCCGTCGTCCAGCCACGCCCTGGCCAAAAGCCAACGCTCGACGAACTCGCCGCGCACTGCCGTGCGCGCATCGCCGGGTATAAGATCCCGCGCGAGTTACATCTGGTAGGCCAGGTTGTGCGTGCACCCAGCGGCAAGCCGGACTACCGCTGGGCACAGCAGACCGCCCTGACCGGACAGTACCGCGCGTGACGGAAGCGATCAGCTCTGCCCAGACAGAAGCCTGCTTGATTTGATCAAATCCAGTACGATTTGGGTCCAGGCGCAGTCAGATCCGCAGACACGCAACCGGGATGCCCCGCTTTGACGAACCGTCTGGTTAATGGGTAACGGGGCTCAGCACTCCGAAACTATAGCGGCGTCTCATCATCCATGCCGAGGAGCCGATTGGGTTCCTCGCAGTCGTCGGGGGCATCGAGGCAATCGACGCCGGCGCTGGCGAACCGTACCGCGGCGGAGGCCGCGCGGCCGTCGCGCTGGTGTTCGATCGCCCATTGAGCGGCTTCGATCAGCAGCGCCAGCTCCATCGTGCGACCGAGCGTGAGGGCGAACCGACGGGCGCCCGCTTCGAGCGCGGGCAGGCCGCGGCGCTGCGTCGACGCCAGCCACGCTTCCGCGCGATCGATCGCCGCCAAGGCGGTGCGTGCTGGTGCGGTCAGTGTCGGATGCACCGCGGCGGCGGTGCGGGCGCGGACGGCCTGCAGGAAGGCCGTCAGGCCGCCTTCGCGCGCGCTGGTCCGTAAGGCGTCCAACGCCAACACATTGGTGGTGCCCTCCCAGATCGAGAGCACGTGCGTGTCGCGCAGCAACATTGGCAACCCTGTGTCCTCCATGTAGGCGGCGCCGCCAATCGCTTCGATCGCTTCCGACACCACCGCGATCGCTTGCTTCGCGGTAATCAGCTTGCAGATCGAGAGCAGCAGGCGGAGGAGCGCGCGCTCCTCGTCGCGGATCCGGTCGGTTTCCTCGCGCCCGAGCAGGTGCACCGTGTGGAAGACGAGATTGCACACGGCCTCCGTTTCCGCCTGCATCCCCGCCAGGGTATCGAGATGGAGGGGCTGGCGCGCCAGTGGGGCGCCGAACGCGGTGCGCCGACGGGCATAGTCGCGCGCCAGCGCCACGCCCCTACGCATCGACGCGCCCGCACAGACGGCGTTCCAGGTGCGTGTGAGGTTGAGCATCGTGGTGATGTTCCGCGTCCCGTGCGTGAGGCCCGCCACCGGCTCCGCCAGGGTGCCATCCAGCTCGAGCTCGGCCGTCGGCAGCGCGCGGGTACCGAGCTTCTCCTTCAACCGTAGGACGCGAATGCCGTTGCGGCGGCCGTCGGGCAGGCGCTGCTCGAGGTAGAACATGGCCAGGCCGCGCCCGCCGGGACCGTTGCCCTCCGGGCGCGCCAGCGTCAAGGCGACGTCCGCCGTCGCCGCCGACGTGAACCACTTGATCCCATAGAGCCGCCAACCCTCGGCAGATTGCCGGGCGACGGTTTCCGAGAGGCCGACGTCCGAGCCGCCGATGCGCTCCGTCATCCACTGGCCGGCGGTCCACGCCCGTTGCGGGTCACGCGCCAGCAGGCGCGGCAGGACGCGCTCGCGCAGTGCCGGCCGCGCATGGAGTTCGAGCGTCCGCGCGGCACCGTCGGTCATCGCCAGCGGGCAGGTGTAGACCTGCGACGAGGGATGGAAGAGATGGACGAGCGCCATCTGATGCACGCGAGCGTACTCGCCGTGGCGGCGCTCGAACGCCGTGGCCACCAGCCCGGCCTCGACGGCGACGCGGGCATACTCCTGCCAGGCCGGTGTCACACGAATCTCGTCGATCCGGTTACCCCAGGGATCCCAGTGGACTAGCTGCGGTTCGGCGTTGCGATAGGTCTGACTCAGCTCGAACAGGCGGCCGGCGGCCAGCTCACCCATGTGCTCCAGTGCGGGCTCGATCTCACGCAGGCTGTCCGGCGGCAGCGTGCGCGTGAGGAACGCGCGCAACACCCGGTCGTCATGATACTGATTCCCCAAGCGCGGGGGCTCTTGGATGAATGGCATCGCCTTCTCCTGAACTGGCCCACTTGTAGCGCAGGGCCGGGACGGGAGGCTAGCACCTATTCCGTGTCTGCCGGCTTGCCGGGGCATCGTGGCGTGCTGGGCTTGCTGCGGGCGACGGAGTTTATTATTTCTGGAACTGACTAGTCAGTCAGGAAACCCCGTGCACCACGTCACCGGAAACAGCCAACGTACAGGGGTCCCGGCGGGGGTAATGAGCCGCCTACTTTGGCCTCGTGGTAGGGGCGCACGACCGTGCGCCCTTGCCAGGCTGCAAGCTGTTCGCCGTCAGGCAGCATACGTGGAAGTGGATCATGGCTGAGGCCGGAATGCGCAAATGGGTCATCGTGTTCACGGTGGTCCTCTCGACGATGATCGAGTTGCTCGACACCACCATCGTCAACGTTTCGCTGCCGCATATGATGGGGAATCTGGGGGCAACACTGGACGAGATTGCGTGGGTGGTGACGGCCTACGTATTCGCCAACGTCATCGTGGTGCCCATGGCGAGCTGGCTGGCAATCGTCTTCGGACGGCGCAACTACTTCGTGGGCTCCATCGTATTGTTCACCGTGTCTTCGTTCTTCTGCGGCAATGCCAGCACCCTCTGGGAACTGGTTCTTTTCCGGTTCATGCAAGGCGTCGGCGGTGGGGCGCTGATGGCGACCTCTCAATCGATTCTGATCGAGACGTTTCCGCCGGCAGAGTTGGGGGTTGCCACCGGCCTTTTCGGTTTGGGCGTGGTGGTCGGGCCGATGATCGGGCCGACGCTTGGGGGATGGATTACCGAAAATTACTCGTGGCCGTGGATTTTCTACATCAACCTGCCGATCGGCACCTTCGCTGCCATCATGAGCCTGCTGTTCATCCGCGACCCGCACGAAAAGCGCGTGGTCGAAGGGGTGGACTGGTTGGGGATCCTCCTGTTGATCGCGGGCGTGGGTTCCCTGCAGATAGTCCTCGACCGCGGCGAGCGCGACGACTGGTTTGCGGCGCCGCACATCAATGTCTTGAGCATCACTGCGGTCATCGGCATCGCGGCGTTCGCCTGGTGGGAGTTGAAGACGCACCGTCCGGTGGTCGACCTGCGTGTCTTGAAAATCCGGTCGCTGGCACTTGGGGTGTTCTTCACCTTTACGCACGGATTCATTACCATGACGTCCCAGTTCATCGTTCCGGTCTTCATCCAGAACATCCTCCGCCTCAGTCCGCTTCAAGCGGGCGTCTTGGTGCTACCCAGCAGCTTGGCGAGCGCGACCATGATGCCTTGGGCGGGCTATTTGATTCGACGGCGCTTCCCTCCGAAGCTCATGATGATCATCGGATTTTCCCTCTTCTTTGTGTCCTCGCTGATGCTCTCGCATTTGAGCCTGGATGCCGGCGAGTCAGACTTCTTCTGGCCGATGCTCCTGCGCGGCTTTGGACTGGGTATGCTGTTTGTGCCGTTTACGACACTAGCACTTGCAGGACTGTCTCAGAGAGACACGCATCAAGCCACAGGGCTGACGAACATGATGCGTCAACTCGGTGGGTCAACGGGGGTGGCACTGATGGCCACGTTCATTCAGCAACGCAACTGGGCGCACCGGCAGAATCTGCTGACCCACCTCACGCCGTACGATCCTGCACTGCGTGAACGGCTGGCGGCAATTGTCCACGGGTTCGTCGCCCAGGGATCCACACTCATCGAGGCTCGCCGCCGGGCACTCGCGGCCATCGACGCGGTGATGTCGCGACAGGCGCTCCTGCTCACGTATCTGGATGCCTTCCGGATCGTCGGTGTGATGTTCCTCTTCTGCATTCCGCTGATCCTTCTGTTCAGACGCCCGCGCTCGCCGGTAACCGTGCCAGCGGCGCACTGAGATTGATGTACGAAGGACCTTTCGGGTCTGAGGGCGTGGGGGCGGTGAGGTGCTGCCGGCGGCAGGCGCGGCCTGTGACGGATCTCCGACATCCAGGCGTGACGGTCCGTCGAGCCGCAACCGCTCGGCGAGCGCGATCGAATTTCAACAGGGACTGCTGGCGGCGCCTGGCGATCGGCCAACGGCGATCCGGGCGCCAGGGTCGCGGAGGATGTCATGCAGCTTGACGAGATAGCGCAGTCGTTGCAGGACGCGGGACTGACCCCGCGCGGCGCGTTTCATCCCGCCGCTGGCGATGGTGTGCCCGCACTCGCGGCGGACACGCCTGCGCGCACCGTGGTCCTGGCCGGCAATGCCGGGCCGCAGATGTGGCAGGCCTTCACCGCCGCGCGCGTAGGGCAACCGACGACCCTGGATGAGTGGTCCGTGCGCGTGCTAACTGCGCTTGCGGCGCGGCTGGGAGCGCATGCGGTGTTCCCGTTTGAGCGGCCCTATCTGCCGTTTCAACGCTGGGCGATGCGCGCCGAGGCCTGCCACGCGTCGCCGCTCGGCCTGCTGATCCATCCGGACTATGGCCTGTGGCACGGCTATCGCGGGGCGCTGTTGTTTGCCGCGGTGATCGCGCTGCCGCCGCCCGACCGCCGCGCCAGCCCCTGCGCCAGCTGTGCGGATCGCCCGTGCCGCAGCGCCTGTCCGGCAAGCGCATTCGACGGCACGGCGTACGACGTGCCCGCCTGTGCGCGCCACCTTGCCGGCATGCCGGAACCGGCGTGCCTGGATATCGGTTGCCTCGCGCGCCATGCCTGCCCGATCGGCCGTGACTACCGCTATGCACCGGCGCAGGCGCGTTTTCACATGCAGGCTTTCCTGGGCCATTCCCAGCCACGGCGACCGGCCTGATCGCGCGCCGCGCAGCCGGGAAAAGGGGGCCGCCATGTTGCTTGATAGCGCGGGTGGTGGGCATTAGATTGGCCGACATAGGTCTGCCACGGTAGAGTGTTCGAATGCGTGCCTGGCAAGTTGTCCATCACGGAGAGCCCGTTGACGCTTTGCGCCTCGTCGACGTTGCACCGCCCGACCCGGCACCGACAGAGGTCCGCGTCCGGGTCGGTGCGGCTGCACTTGGACTGCCTGACGTCCTCATGTGCCGCGGCAGCTACCCGCTCACGCCGATGCTGCCGTTCACGCCCGGCCAAGAAGTCGCCGGTATCGTGACGTGCGCCGGTGCACAGAGCGGGATCCCCATCGGCACCAGGGTGATGGCCGTGACGTCCTTTTTTGCCGGACACGGTGGATTCGCTGAAGAGACGCTGGCAGCCGCGCACTCGACATTCCCCGTGCCGGGGGAGATGAGCGACGCCGAGGCCGCCGGCTTTTTTATTGCCTACCACACGGCGTGGGTGGCATTGGTCCAACGCGGACGACTGCAGCCGGGCGAGCGGCTGCTTGTCTTGGGCGCTGGCGGCGGCACCGGTGCGGCCGCGGTTTCGCTTGGGCGCGCGCTCGGCGCGCAGGTCATTGCTGCGGCCGGGGGAGCGGACAAGGGTGCTTACTGCCGCTCGCTGGGTGCCCACGCGGTGATCGACCAACCGGCCGAATTGCTCGCCCAGGCGGTTTTCACGGCGACTGGCGGCCATGGTGTGGACCTCATTTTCGACCCGGTCGGTGGTGCGGTTTCGACCGCAGCGGTGCAGTGCCTGGCCAATGAAGGTCGGCTCCTCGTCGTGGGCTTTGCCAGCGGTGAATGGGTGACCATCTCGCTCCTGGATGCCGTGATGCGGAATTACTCGGTCGTTGGCGTGATGGGCGCCGGGCGCGACCACGCCCGCGACACGGCAGCCCATGCCGAACTGCTTCGTCTGTACAGAGAGGGACTGATCCGCACCGCGCCGACCCGCACTGCCCCGTTTGACCAGCTCCCAACTGCGCTGCAAGCAGTGGCTGATCGCAAGAGCCTGGGGCGAATCGTTGTGGTCCCCTGACCTTCGGCGGCGGCCGTGGAACGCTGTTGCTGCCGGAGTGAGTCGGTCGTTCGTCGGCCACCGCTCATCGAAACGTGCGCCTCGGAGGAGACGCTCGCAGCAGGGTGAAAGTCTGGCTCCTGCTTCGGCCAGATACGTGGGCGCGCCAACGGGGCTTACCTGGTCATGAACATCCAGCAGCGCTGACGCAGCGGCGCGAAACTGCATGGAACGTGCAATGGCGAGCTGGCCCTCATCCGCACCGCTATGGGCGATACGGTGTCGCAGCGACGATCTCCGCGAAGCGGTGTTCGAGCACCGGGCGGAGGTCGTCGTGGCTCACGACCCAGAAGCGGTTTTTCCTCACGGCATCGACAACCATGGCGGCAACCTCCTCGGGTTCCTTGCCGCTCGGGCCGGTGAATCCGCTGCGGATCGCTGCGCGCCACACCTCGGCATCGGCGGTGCGCGCCTCCGTCCCGAGATGGGGGGGCCGGTTTCGCTCGCCCTCCATCACGTTCGTATTCGTGGCGCTCGGGCACAGCACGCTCACACCGATCGGCGCGCCGGACATGGCCAGCTCGATACGCAACGTCTCGGAGAGCGACACCACACCGACCTTCGCCACCGCGTAGGGCCCGAGGTGCGCGACGCCGCTCACGAGACCCGCGATCGACGCCGTGTTGACGATGTGTGCGGGTGCGCCCTGCCGCAACATGATCGGCAGAAACGTGTGCACGCCGTGGATCACTCCCCAGAGGTCGACGCCGAGCACCCAATGCCAGTCGGCCATCGTCAGCTGGTCGATGGCATTGAACGTGGACACGCCCGCGTTGTTGCAGACGATGTCGACCTGACCGAAGCGCTCGAGCGCCGCGGCGGCAAGTCGCTCGACGGACGCGAGGGCGGACACGTCGGTGACAACGGCATGCACGGCATCGCCCGCGCTGTGGTCAAGCCGGGCGCACGCGTCGTCGAGCGCGCTCACCTCGATGTCCGCGATGACGACGCGGCAGCCTTCATCGAGGAACGCCTTCGCCATCGAGAACCCGATCCCGCTTGCGCCACCCGTGATCACTACGACCTTGTCTTCCAGCTCGTCCATCGGTTCTCCCTGGGCTGCAGCGACGGTCGTTCCGCGGCCAACAAATGTTCGCTGCTTCCCGGTTTCCCCCCAAATCGCAAACACCGAGTCGATTGGCGCGCCGGGCGGAGGATCACGCGCCGTGAAAGGCCCGCGTGAGCCTCCGCCAGCGCGCCGGATCGCCCTTTTCCGGTTCGCCAAAGTAGATGAGCACTTCATCGAGCATATCGCCGTACTTCGCCGTGAGGAGACCAGGGATTTCATCGTACGAGCCGGTCACCGCAAACGCATCGAGCATCTCGTCGGTGATCTCGTTCGCCATGGCGTCCCAGTCTCCGCGTCTCGATTTGTCTCGCAGACGAACGAAGGTGTCGCCCCACCCATGTGCCTCGAAGGTGCGCTTGTAGGTACTGGTCGAGCCGTAGAAGCCGACCATTCCCCTCACGCGCTCGCGCATCGTGTCGATCTCTTTCTTGTTGTCCCCCATGATGGCCATGACGGGCGCGACCACCGTGAACTCGCTCCGTTTGCGGCCGGCCTTCGCGAGCCCCGCCTCGACGTTGCGCAACACATTTTCGCGCAGTGACTTGGCGCTATGGAATCCATGTGCATGAAATCCCTCGCAGAGCTCGCCTGCCATGCGGCAGTTGTAGGGGCTGACGGCGCCAATGAAGATGGGGGGGCGGGGCACTTCCAGCGGACCGGGGTTGAACATCGGCGTCATGAGGCTGTAGTGGAAGAACTCCCCCTGAAAGTCCAGTTTGGTGCCGTTCTGCCAGCAGTCCCAGATCGCCCGGATGGCGAGGACGTACTCCCGAAGCCTCGGGCCAGGCGATTCCCATTTTACGCTGAACCGGCGCTCGTTGTGTGCCTTGACCTGCGTCCCCAGGCCGAGGATGAAGCGGCCGTTCGACGCGCGTTGCAGATCCCAGGCGGTGTAGGCCAGCACCATGGGGTTGCGCGGGAAGGCGAGCGCCACCTCGGGCCCGAGCTTGATCCGGCTCGTGGCGGTGGCCGCGATGGCCAGCTGCATGAACGGCTCGTGCTTCCGTTCGGAAATGTAGAGTGCCTCGAATCCGAGGTCTTCGATCACCTTGGCCGGAGCGGCGACGTCTTGCAGCGAATCGACGACCAGATTGGTGCTCAATCTCATGATCTCTTCTCCTGAGTCTGTCGCTTATCAAAATCCGCTCGGCGGCGCACATGCTACCCGGCAATCCCCGTACGACCACGCGGCGATTCACGCGGCTCTCTCTCCCATGGTCGGGGTGGTTCAAAACCACAAGACATCCACGGCAGCTGAGGGCTCCGTTCGACGTGTTGAGCTAGCCTCTTCCCTCCCGTAGTGATTCCAGAGATGCTGCTGCTCTCGTAGACCCGAGCTGTCTCCTCTCAATATTTCGAGTGATATGTTTGGTGGCGCATGATATCAGAGCCTTTATCTTCAATGTGACGATTTGGAAGGTGGTTGCACCACCAACAACCCGGCGCTGAAGATTTGCCCCTGCGGAAATGGGGGGTGGCAGTGACAGACTTCAGGACATTCATGAGGCTGACGGTTATCTCCTCGATCATTGCTTGGAACTCGACCCGGGCCAAGGAAAGTAGTGCCAGCCGTGTCAGGAATGACCCGGGATCAGGAAGGACAGACCGGTGCAAAGCGAGCATACATTCGGGGGCAGGGTAATCGGTGACGCGCTCATTGAAGAGGGTGTCGAGTGCCTCTTCGGCGTCCACGGAGCCCAGTGGGGCTCGATCGAGGAAGCGTGCCGGCGCGGAGCGAAGCTGTATCACTTCCGCCATGAGGCAAGTGCCGGCTTCGCCGCCGATGCGTATGCACGGTGTACCCGGAAGCCCGGAGTATGCTTCGTATCGATGGCGGCCGGTGTGGCCAACATGGTGGCACCGTTGTACCACGCTAGAGGATGCCTGAGCCCGATCGTCGTGATGATGTCCCAGCACCACCCGGGCAAGGACGGCTTGGGACCGATCCAGGAAGGGTACGGCGAGCGCGAATTCGCTGATATCTGCAAGTGGACGCATCGGATTCTCGACTGGCGCACGGATGCCTTTTGGATACGGAAAGCCCTCAGGGATGCGGTGCATTATCCCCCGGGGCCGATAGCCCTCTCGATCCCGCAAACGGCGCTGGGTGGTGCCGGTCCGGACAAACAGAGGCACTACGTCGCCACAGAACTGTCACCGGTCATTCCCAGGTCAGCGGGAGATCCCGCCTACGTGGAGAAGGCGGTATGGCGCCTCCTGCGGGCAGAGAGACCGCTCCTGATCGCCGGCGATGGCGTCTACTGGTCCGATGGCGCCGCGGAATTGAAGGAACTCGCCGAGTTGCTTCGCATCCCGACCTGCACGCGGAGAACCGCACGCGGCGCGCTCTCCGAGCGTCATCCGCTGGCGTTTACACAGGAGTACCGCAATGGATTCACCGAGTTTGCTGACGTCGTGTGCTTGGTCGGCATGCAGGTGAATGCGCTCGACCGATGGTTCGAGCCGCCGGTGTGGAATGCGCAGACGAAGTACATCCAGATACAGGAGGACCCCGAACTCATCTGGTACGGCCTTCCCACCGAGGTCACTGTCGTGGGATCGAGCAAGCTGGTCTTGCGGCAGATGATCGACTGCGCGCGGACCCTCACGAAGGCACCACCCGAGCGCACAGGCTGGCTGGAGCAGTTGGAGAAGACCCGACAGGCAGTCAATCGGCGGCGAGGGGAATTGGTGACGAAGCAATGGGGCATGACGCCGATCCACCCGGATGTGCTCGGCGCGGAGATCTGCAATTTCCTCGACCCGTCCGCGACCCTGATCTACGATTCCTACTCCGGCTCACACTACTTGACAGACAAGGTCGTGGCCGAGGCAGACGGACACATCCTGGACGCCGGGTTGCACCAACACCTTGGCCACAGCATTGGAATGGCGATTGGCGCGCAGATTGCCAGGCCGGGGAAGCAGGTCCTCGCGCAGATAGGAGATGGTGGCTTCGGTCTTCACTGCATGGACATGGAGACCATGCTCCGGTACAAGCTGCCGGCCGTCATCGTCCTGCTCAATAACGACTCGTGGGGCGGACGAACCATCGGGGGAGCTCGAGCGCGCCTTCAATTCCGGCCTGCCCTCGCTGTTGAACGTCCGTTGTGAGGCCACTCGGACCTCCCGACGACTGCTGCCGTTTTGGCTCGCTCTCACGTGGATGAGGGGAAATTTCGCTGAGTTGCCAAAGGAAGCTCAGGAGGAGTTCAGACGCCAGCCGTACGCCATGTTCCAGGCGGCAGCGGAACAGGCGCGGGAGGATGGGTGCCAGGTCACGGCGGAGGAGCTAGCCGACATGGTCGGCAAGTCGAAGCAGACGTGAGCCTCCGGACACGCCGCTCGGCTGCCGGACGCGATTCCACGGGCCGGGGCCGGGTGGATGGCGGCGGACGGTGATCGCGCGACTGTTCTCGGCAACGAGTTGACCGTCAGCGGGCGCGGTGCTGGCCGACCGGGCGGGTGCCGATGACGCCGTTGGCCTCGAGCGCAGCGATCTCGCTCTCGGTCATGGCCAGCAGTGACGACAGGATCTCCCGGTTGTGCTGGCCGAGCATCGGCGCCGGCGAGCGGTGGAAACGGTCCGGCCCGCCGGAGAAGCGAACCGGGTAGCCCTCGTGCAGCACCGGCCCCGTGACCGGGTGCGCGAGCTGCTCGAAGAACCCCCGCGCCTGCAACTGGGGGTTGAGCCTGGTCTCGTAGGGGAACACGACGGCCGCGGCCGGGACCCCGGCAGCGCAGAGCAGTTCGGCGACCTCGGATGCTGAGCGAGTAGCGCACCACGCCGACAGTTCGGTGTCGATCATGTCGTGGGCGGTGCGCCGCCCGGCGGCGGTCATCAGTCGCTCATCACCCGCCCATTCGGGGTCGCCGAGCACGCCCCGCAGAGCGACCCACTGCGCGTCGGTACACACCGCGATCGCCACCCACCGATCTCGGTGCCCGTGCTCGTCGGTGCCGGGGCTCAGGTAGATGTTCTGGGGGGCGGCGGCCGGACCACGGTTTCCGGTTCGTTGGAGCAGGCGGCTATAGGCCGAGTACTCGACCACCTGCTCTGCGGCGATGTTCAACGCACTGCCGACCATCGGCGTCTCGATGAACATTCCCTTCCCCGTGCGGCGGCGGTGCTCGAGGCCGAGCAGGGCGGCGAAGGCGGCGTGCGCGCCGGCGACCACATCGCAGATGCCATTCGGCGTGAGTGGAGGCTCATCGGGCTCACCGGTCACCCAGGCCAGGCCCGACACCTGTTCCATCGTGTATGCGAAGCCGATGCGGTCGCGCCACGGGCCGGTGAGGCCGAACGCCGGCATACGCACCATGATGAGGTCGGAGCGCTCCTTGCTCAGAGACTCGTAGTTGAGGCCCCACTGCTCGAGCACGCGCGGGCTGAAATTGTCGAGGACCACATCGCAGCACGATACGAGCCTCCTGGCGATCTCCCGCCCGGCCTCGGTCTGCAGGTCGAGGGTAAGGCCCCGCTTGTTCGTGTTCGGTCCCATGAATTGCGGTGCCCACTCCCACCAGAGGTCGTCGCCGACGGCGCGCAGGGTGCGGCCCCGCAGTCCGTCGATGTGCGCGGGCGACTCGACGTGGATCACCTCGGCGCCGAGCATGGCGAAGAACTGGCCGGCGAGCGGCCCAGCCCAGAAGGCCGTGAACTCGAGGACTCGCAGGCCGCGGAAGGGCAGGGAGGTGTCCGACGCCTCCGTTCCCACTCTTGCCGTGGCGGGGGTGGGCGCGGGGTTGGTCTCGCGGTCGGACCAGATCGACCCTTCTGTCGGGTGGTTGAGGTCGAGTTCGCCCAGCCGCGGCGATGGGCCGAAAGGCCGGGGCGCGGCCCCTGCGGACAGCCGGTAGGGCACGACAGGCTGCAGGAACCCGCCGGTCGGGTTGCGAACGAAGTCCCCCCGTTCGGCGAAATGGTCGAAGTGTGGCACCGTGGCGCCGTTCCCGATTGGGGCAACCGGGAGGCGCAGACGCGTGGCGCGCTCCATGAGTTCGACCGTGGTGTGGGCCCGTGTCGCCTCCCGGATGGCGGCGACAAGCTCGGCCCAGCGGGCCCACCGTGCCCTGTACAAGTAGAGCGATTCGTCCGCCGCCCAGTCCGGTCGGTCGACTAGCACACAGAAGTCGTGCCACATCTGAGCCGTCACCACGGCCAGGCCGATGTAGCCGTCCGCCGTCGGCTCGATGCCGGGAATGTTCGGAGACTTCCCGTCGCGCCACGGGCGGCCGGCGACAGAGAAGTAGGCCACCGGATGCAGGTCCTGGGTCAGCAGGAGCGACTCGAGCATCGAGACGTCGAGCAGCTCGCCAGTGCCCGACCTGAGCGCGCGGTAGCGGGCGGCCAGGGTGCCCAGCGCGGCGTACGTCCCCGCGACCCACTCGCTGGGCTGACCGCCGCACGAGATGGGCGGGTGCTGGGGGAGCCCGCGGATGGCGGGGCCACCGGCGAGCGCCTGCAGGATGAGGTCGCTCGACGGCCGGCCCGCCCATGGGCCGGTGAGGCCGAACGGCGTGATCGCCGTCACCGCCGCGCCTGGGAACGCGGCGCGCAAAGCCGCCGGGGTCAGGTCGGGGTGCTCGGCCAGGCGCGATCCGGGGCTCCACACCACGGCGTCGGCCGTGGCGACAACGGCTCGCGCCCGAGCGATGCCGGCAGCATCATCCGGGTCAATGGCGGCGCTGCGCTTGCCTGCCGAAAGATACTGGAACAGGGCGCCGTCCTCGTGGACGGCGAGCGCGTGACCGCTCGCCGTCCAGCGGCGCAGCGCGTCGCCCTCGGGCGGCTCCAACTTGACCACGGTCGCGCCGGCGTCGACCAATAGCTTCGTGCAGTACCCGCCGCCGATACCGCTGGACAGATCGACCACCCGATACCCGGACAGCGGGTGAGTGCCCATCGACGGCTGTCCGTCGCGCGGTATCTCGATCCCGCTCTCACCTGGACTAGGTTTGCCGTCCACTACCGCCCTCCTCTCGCGGTCCCGCATGCGTTCAGCCGGGCATTCGCTCCGGATCCGCCAGCCGAGCGCGTAACGCCTTCTTGTCCACCTTCAGCATCGGCGTCACAGGCAAGACGGGAACGAACTCGAAGGCATCGGGAGTCTTGTAGTCGGCCAGCCGCTCGCGGCACCACTGCCGCAGTTCATCCGCGTTGGGCGGTACGGCGGGATCGGCCGGCACGATGAAGGCAACGCCGATCTCGCCAATGATCGGGGCGGCCTTACCGACGATGGCCGCCCGGGACACGCTGGGATGCTCTTCCAGCATCTTTTCGACTTCGAGGGGATAGACTTTGTAACCGCCCCGGATGTACATGTCCGACAACCGTCCCATCAGAATCAGGTTGCCGCTGTCGTCGAGCCGACCGATATCGTCGGAGATCAGCCAACCATCGGGGGTAAGCACCCGGGCGGTGGCCTCGGGGTCGTTCCAGTAGCCCCGCATTACGACACTGCCGCGCACTCGGATCCGACCAACGTTGCCCTGGGGCAGCGGCTTGCCGTCGGAATCGACGATTTGGAGCTCGATGCCCTGCTGAGGCCTCCCCACCGTCCTGAACAGGATTTCGGGCGCATCGCCGAACCGGGTCCCGGAAATCGAGGGCGACTCGGTCATGGCGTAGCGCACGATCATCGGGCATCCGAGTGTACGCGTCAGTGCCTCGACCAATTCGGGTGGCGCCGGCGCCGTGGATATGCCGCAAAACCGTAGCGCGGAAAGATCCGCCGTCGCCAACTCGGGCAGCTCCAGCAACTTGGCCCATTGGGTAGGCACGCCGAAGGCCGCCGTAATCCGTTCCTCGACCATGATGCGCAGCATGTCGGAGGCCGACCACACCGGCGGGGTCAGCACATAGGTCACCCCGAAGGCCACCTGCTGCCACTGCTTGGCCATGTAGCCCGCGTGCGCGAACGGAAGCGGAATCAGGCAACGATCGTAGGCGGCCACCATCACGCCGGCCGTGGAGACCGCCGCCTTGAGATTATGGTGATCGAACCAGGCGCCCTTGGGCAAGCCCGTGGTGCCGCTGGTCCACACAATGCACGCCGGGGCATCCGGTGCCACGGCCGCCACATCCAACCTGGCGTCGCTCCGGTCGTAGGCAGCGGCCAGCTCCCTACGGAGCAGTTGCTGGATCGACATGCCCGCGTCCGGCAACACGAACCCATCCTCGGTGATCGCCAGCCTCGGCGAGGACTTGGCAAAGATCGCCTGCATCTCCCTCGGTCCGAGGCGTGTATTGATGCCGCTCGCCACCGCCCCCATCAGCAAGACGGCGGCGGAACAGATGGCATAGTCGGCGGAAGAAGGCAGGATGATCGCCACCCGGTCGCCCGGCTGTACGCCCCGCTCCCTCAGCAGCGCCACCATCCCCTGGGCCGAACGCGCCCACTGGGCATAACTGAGCCGTTGGTCACCGCTGACCAAGGCTTCCCGTTGGCCGAACTCTTGGCCCGCGGACAACAGCAGCTCGCCAAAATTCCGGTAGTCGCCCGTCAGCACCGGACGGCCACTGTCCTCTGCTCTGCTCACCAGACCTTCTCCTCCGATTCAGCGCCCGGAAAAGTGTGGTCGCCGCTTTTCAAGAAATGCCTTTATGCCCTCCTTCAGGTCATCGGAGCAACTCATGTAGGGTTGCAGATCGAGTTCCGCGCGGATTGCCTCGTCCAGGCTATTGATGCCGTTGCGCAACGCGATCCGGATCCAGCCAACTGCCATGGGCGCCACGTCGTCGAATCTGGCCGCCCACTGCTTGGCTACGGTGAGCGCTTCTCCCGGCTCCACCAGCTCGTCGGCCAGGCCGATCTTGGCACCGTCCTCACCGCTGATCGGCGTGGCGAGCATCAACATCTTGCGCATGTGGGCCATGCCGACCCGGCGCTGCAACGTATACATGATGCCGGTATCAGGAAGCACGCCAAGCTTCGCAAAGAAGGCCCCCAGCCGTGCCTGCTTCGAGACGATCATGAAATCGCCCAACAACGCCAGTGAGAACCCCGCACCGTTGCAATCGCCTTCGATGGCGCAAATGACGGGCTTTACGCCGTCGGCGACGGCGCGTAGTAGGGTCAGTGATTCCCGATACCACTCCCGCGCTTCCATGGGGCTGATTTCCATGGCGCCGAATTTCGAAACGTCCGCGCCGGAACAGAAATGTCCGTCCGCACCGGTCAGAATAATCGCCCGGACAGAGGAATCGACCTGCAGCTCATTGAGCTTCGCCGCAAGATCCCGACGCATATCCTTGGTAAAGGCATTGCGACGGGCGGGATTGCACAGCGTCAGGATGGCAGCACTCTTTTCACGATCCAGCGTGATGCACTCCGAACTCGACATGAAACCTCCTGTTGACAAGCAGGGCCTGCAATTGCCCGCTCACTTGCCGGCGTGCCACGTGGCGAACGCCTCACGGATCGGCGTAAATTCCGGCATGTACGGACTGCGGCGCAGCCAGTTGCCGCCATCCACCACCAGGGTATGGCCGGTGATGTAGCTGGCGAACGGGGAGCAGAGAAAGGTGGCCGCCCAACCCAATTCCTGCACTTCCCCGGTTCGTTGCGCCGGCACGCAGCGGCCGGGATTAGCATTTTCGCCCACGGTCAAATAGGCGGGCAGGTCATCGTGCACAAAACGTCCAGGCGCGATGCCATTGACGCGGATACTATCGGGCGCCCATTCCACCGCCAGGGACTGGGTCAGATTGACCACGGCAGCCTTGGCCGCTGCCGAATGGGCCGTGGCCGGCCCGCCGGTCCAGGCATACGTCGCGACAACGTTTAGGATCGATCCGCCAGCACTCACAGCGATGCGGCGCTGCGCGAATTCTCGCGAGCAGAAGAAGGTGCCGTCGAGGACGATCTGCGTGACCGCGTGCCAGCCCCGGGTGGAGATCGTTTCGGCCGGCGATGGAAAGTTGCCGGCGGCGTTGTTGACCAGGATGCTGACCGGTCCGAGTTGCTCCTCGATCGTGTTGAAGGCGGTGGTGATCTGCTCAGGATCACGGACGTCCGCCACCGCCGCAGCGGCGCGACCGCCGACCGCTTGCACCGCTGCCACGCCTTTTTCCAGATGTTTGGGGCTCCGGCTCATGACGCCGACATTGGCGCCGGCCCTTGCGAATTCGACACCGATCGCCTTGCCCAGACCCGTCCCACCGCCGGTTACGATGACCGTCTGGCCGGCAAAGGTTTCGGGGGGCAAGAACATCGTTCCCAGCGGCTTCGGAGCTTGCAAGCCCATAGAAAGTTCCCCTCTCTGCTCAAGACCTGTGCGTCACGCTCAAATTGCCACCAACTGCGGTGAAGACCTGTTCAGCGCTTCGCCTGCATGGCCGCCTGCCGCTTGGCGCGCAACTCCGCGAACTCTTCGGAGGCGAACAGCGCCAACTGGGTCGTCAGCTCCCGTCGAATGGCGGCGCGCACACCGTCGGCCCACAACTCATCCACCAGGTCCTTGGCCGCCAGCACCGCGCGCGTGGGGTTGGCGGCGATTTTGGTGGCGATCTCCATGACCTTGGCGTCGAGTTCCTCCGGCGCCACCAGGAAATCCACCACACCCCACTCCAGCGCGGTCTGGGCTCCGATGGTCTCTCCCGTCATCAGCAGCCACTTGGTCTTGGAAGGCCCGATCAGTGAAACCGCCAGGGCGGACCCGCCCTGATCCACCGCGAGGCCGAATTTGACTTCCGGCAGGGCAAATTTGAGTTCGGTGGAACTCACTCGGATATCGCAACACAACGCGAACTCGGCGCCGCCGCCCACGGTGCCGCCCTTCATGGCGGCGATGGTTGGCTTGCCCATCTCGAGCAGGGTGACGATATTGCGCTGCCCGGTTTTCATGAATTCGTAATGGCTGACCCCGGGTTTGCGCACCCCCATCACTCGCACATCCCGCCCGGCGTGAAAGGACTTGCCCTCCCCGCGCAGCACGACGACACGGACATCCTTGTTCTGCTTCGCCCAGACAAAGGCATCGTATATCTCGGCGATGGCCTCGTCGTCCATGGCGTTATGCACTTCCGGCCGATTGAAGCTGAGGATGCCGACGCCGCCAACGATCTCGGTCTTCATGTAGCTCACTGCGTCACCTCCTGCTCAACCGAGCGAGCGTCCCTAGCGGCGAACGCAGGCCACTCCTTCGGAGAAATATCGGGATCGGCGGCCACACAACGGCGGGCGATATCGTGCAAGACGCTGGCTGTGATCTCGGCGTCCATGAAGATTCGCGCCTCCTTCCTGCCTGCAACGGACGTGAGCGTGTCCCGACGGATGATTTGATTGAGGCGACCGTATCGAATCCGAAATGGTGAGGCAACTCACCGGCGGGAGCGTGCTCACGCCACGCCAGTGCGGCGCCGGCGCTGCCGTCGCCCCACACACGAGCAGACACACCCGTGGAATGACGGACGTCAGGCCAACAGCGCAGCGGCATCACGGTGCGGGCCTTACTGTGCTCCGGGGGCGCCGGGAGCACCCGCCACACACCGCTTCGCGCATTTCGACGCCTCAGCCGGGCATCGGTCCGGCCAATGAGCCGCCATCCGCAATGAACGGTGCACCGGTACAGAACGACGAGTCATCCGAGGCGAGAAAAAGGGCCAGCCGGGCAATCTCCTCGGGCTGGCCAAAGCGACCGATCGGCTGGTACTTCGTGACCTCCCGTTTGACCATTTCCTCGTCAAATTGATCGCCCCAGAAGGTCTTGATGATGTTCGTCCAGATCCCTCCCGGGCAAATGCAATTGACTCGGATGTTGTGCTGCGCGTACTCGAGGGCGGCGGTCTTGGTAAGCTGGATCACGCCGCCTTTGGAAGCGGTGTACGCGGGGTGGTAGGGAAGGCCGATCATGCCGTTTACCGAAGCGGTGTTGATGATGACGCCCCCACCGTTCTTGATCATTTCGGGAATGGCGTAGCGCATGCCGAGGAAGACTCCCCGGAGGTTCGTGGTGACGACGTTGTCCCAGTTGTCGATCGAGCACTCGCCTGTGGCCGCTTGATCGCCTGGGATTCCCGCGTTGTTGTAAAGAATGTCCAAGTGGCCGTAGGTCGTGACGGTCTTCTGGATCATTGCCTGGACTTGCTCCGGCACGCGCACGTCGGTGTGCAGGAACGTCGCCTCCCGGCCTGTCTCATGAATGTCGGCCGCCACCTGTAACCCTTGCTCGGCGTCGTAGTCCGCAACGACGACCCTTGCTCCCTCATGTGCAAAGAGCTTCGCCGTCGCCCGTCCGATTCCCGACGCGCTTCCTGTGATGATGGCAACCTTACCGTCCAGTTTACCCATGACCGCACCTCACTTTCGTGTGCCGAGCCGAGCGTTGACCGATGGCCCGCACAAAACATCGACTCGACGGAAGACCCACGTGTCGGACGCGCCCAGACTTCCGAGAAAGACGCTGCCCGAATTTGTAGTCCCAGCAGATCACGCAGCCCACCCTCCCGGTGAGCCCGCGGGCTGGTGCAAGTGTGGCGGTGCTCAGGTGAGTCCTCGACAGACGCTTGCCCGTGCTGAGCCTGTCGGCGCTGCCGCAGTAATGGGATTGGGCCCCCACCTGCTCTGCCAGCCTGCACTTCAGGGGGATACGCTACCCCTCAAAATTGGCTTCCGTGCAACGGATCCTGGTCCTACCCCTCGTTCCAATTGTAGGTCAGTTGGAGACCGAAGGTGCGTGGGGCACCGTAGATGTTCCCCGCCCACCCCACAGATGCACCAAAGTCGATGCCGTGGACCCGGTACTTCCGGTCGAACAGGTTCTGCGCGAACACCGCAAGGTCGAGGGTACCCTTCTGCAGCGGGATGCCGACGAATTGTAACCGTCCGTTGACAACAGCAAATGCCCATCCTTCGTCGGCCTGGGCCCCCGGCGTGAGGTTGTTGACGATGAAGACGTTTTTGTCCTGCCAATACGTGTCGAGGTGTGCGGAAAACGTGCCCGTGTTCGTCGGCGGTGCCGTGTAGCTCACCCCGGCTGTGAGCTGGTGACGGGGGGCGTATGGGAAGGTGCGCTGGTTCTTCACATCCTCGAGAACGGGATTCCCGCTCGGATCATAGATAGGCCTGTTGCTGGCGTCGAACTTTTGGTCGAGCCATTCGGTGAACTTCGGCGCCAGGAAGCTGTAGCCGACCGTCACTTCCGCACCGCGGAATGGGATGGCGGTTCCATCAAACTCCATCCCCCAAACCTCCGCGCTCGCTGCATTGGTCAGATAGCTGACGGAGCCGGTTTCCAAAGTGGCCCGAAACACGCTGACCTGCAGATCGCTGTAGTCGCTGTAAAAGCCCGTGGCATTGAGGCGCAGCCGCTTGTCCAGCCACTCGGACCTGAAGCCCCCCTCATAGGCCCACAGCGTCTCCGGATCGAACGGCTTGCGGAACGAAATGGCACTGGACGCCGAGCCGTTGAACCCGCCACCTTTGAAACCGCGGCTGACGCGGAAGTAGGTCATCAGGCTGTCCGTCCACTGGTAGGCGATATTGCCCATGGGCGAGATACCGTCGGTACCACCAAAGGCTTTGCCAACCGAGGCGGTAAAGCTTGCCGCGGGGTTTCTGACGTTCCTGTAAAAGCGATCAGTGTGGACCTGCTCCTGCGTATACCGGATGCCGCCGGTCACGCTGAGCTTGTCGTTGAGTATCGGCGGCGTATAGGTGACCTGGCCGAACGGGGCGTACGACTCGGTCTTGATGAGATTCTTGCCCACGGAATTCGACGTTCCCGCGAAGAGCACCTGTTCGCTGGTATACGAGACGTACTCCCCGTAGTAATACCCGCCGAGCACGTAGTGGACTCGGGGGGCCGTCCCCACCCATTGGAGTTCCTCGCTCCAATGCTGGTTGTCGGAGTAGCGTTCCGACCCCCACAGCGGCAGGGGGCTACCGTCGAAGTCGTTATCGGATTGTGAAACGAAGCTCCGATAGGACGCGATCGATTTCACTGTTACATCGCCGAGGGCGCCGACCTGGCCGAGATGCCAAGCCCCGGTCAGGATATGCATGCGATGATTGCCGTCGTCCAAGAGCCGGTGGTAGGTCTTCAGGTCTGACAACAACAGCATGTTGCTGGTCAGCGAATCGACACGGTTGGTGTGCACGTAAGGCCGTAGATCGTTGGGCGTCCTGGTCGCGGCTGAACCGGGGTAGACGTAGGTTGCTTGGAAAGCCGGGGGATGATCGCGATAGCGGTGATACTCGAAGGAATAGTCGATGGTGAGATCATTGATGGGTTGCCACCGCAGCGCGGTGGTGGTGTAGACCCGGTTTTCGTTGTTGAAGTTCGCGCTCGAGGTGCCGTTGTTGGTGAAGTAGCCGTCATGGGTCTTGTAGCCGACCGTCTGCCGCAGGCTGAGCGTGCCGGCGGTATCCGACCGGAAGAATCCGTTCTTGCCGATCAGCGGCACGTTGGCGGTCACGCGGCTCTTGAAGGTGTCGTAGTTACCGACCTCGGCCCTGGCCGTGACGGAGCGCTCCTCGGTCGGCTTCCTGGTGATGAAATTGACCGCGCCGCCGATGGTGTTGCGACCGTAGAGGGTGCCTTGCGGCCCCCGCAGTACCTCGACCCGCTCCAGGTCCTCCAGGTCGAGATTCGAGCCCAGGATCTTCGCGATGTAGACGCCGTCAACGTACATGCCCACTGCCGGCTGCAGCGTCGCATCCGGGTTCGCCTGGCCCAATCCGCGCATAGTGATGGTGACGCCAGAGGATTCACCGGGATGTGTGGAGATCCGCAGGTTCGGCACGTTTTCGCCGAGGGCGAGCACATCCGACACCCCTTTTTGCTCCAGCATCTCACCGGTGAATGCCGTCACCGAAAGCGGGGTTTCCTGAAGGCTTTCCTCGCGCTTCTGGGCGGTGACGATGATCTCTTCGATCTCCGTACCGAGTTTCGGTGCCGCTTTCTTTGCCTTGGCCGCCTGGGCCCAGCTGGCGGGTGGAATGGCCAGCAGCGCGCACAAGGTCAGCCCAACAGATGCAACCCACGCAGACTCAATCCGTTTTGTCATAGCTCCCCCGTCTCCGACAAATCGCATTAGTGTGCGTTGCTCTTTACATTAGCCGCGCTGCTCGGTTATCAGTGGCAGCGTTGCATGTCAATGATCTTTGTCGCCGTCATAGGGGAAAATCGGCGCGGAACACGTCGGACAACAGGTGAGGCGGACTATGTTCTACGGGTGGTGGCTGGTACTCGTTGGAGTGATTACGCAGGCGGTTGTCAACGGTACTGTGAACTACGCCTACAGTGTAATTGTCTTGCCGGTGGGGCAGGAGTTTCACGCCTCCCGCATGGCGATGATGTGGGCGATTACCTGCTGCATGCTGGTGTCCAGCGTGGCTTCGCCATGGCTGGGTTCGGTGGCCGACCGGCGTTCCATGCGCGTGCTGATGGCAAGCGGCGGCGTATGGCTGGCCACTGGATTCGGCGTCATGTCGGTGACCTCGGCGGTGTGGCAAGTGGTGCTGTGTTACGCGGTTTTCATGTCGATTTCACTGAGCCTGCTCGGGCCACTGACGGCGTCGACACTGATCGCGCGCTGGTTCAGCCGCCGTCGCGGCCTCGCGCTAGGAATGCTGGCCTTGGGACCATCATTCGGCGGGTTGCTATTCCCGCTGTTCCTTCAGCACCTTATCAGCACCTTCGAGTGGCGTGTGGCTTGCCGCCTGCTCGCACTGTGCATCCTTGCGCTCACCGTGCCGCTGACGTGGCTGCTGGTGGTCAACCGGCCGGCGGATAGGGGCCTGCACCCGGACGGTGCGGTCGGCGAACCGCCGACTACCGTTGCGGCGGGTCCGGCCGCTGCGCCGCTGAGCACCGCGGCGGTCCTGCGGCGGCGAGATTTTTGGCTGATCGCGTTTGCCGTGGGGGTGCTGATCGCAATTTACAGCGCCCTGACCAACAACCTGGCTCCCTACGCCGTTGGGGAGGGTCTGACCCGTGCCGAGGCCGCCGCCCTTCTCTCGATAGTGGCCGTAGCGGGCATGACCGGCAAGCTGCTGTTCGGGTTAGTGGCTGACCGGGTCGACCTCCGGTGGGCAATGACAGGAGGGGTGGTGCTGGTCTGTGCCGCGTTATTGATGTTCCGGACCGGACAGTCGGCATGGCTGGTGCGAGTTGGATGCGCCACCCTGGGCTTGGCCGCCGGCGGCATACTTCCGGTGTGGGGTGCGATGCTGGGCAAGATTTTCGGACCTGCCAACTATGGGCACGTCATGGGTTTGATGACGATGGTCTACACGCCTCTGCTGTTGATCAGTTCTCCACTCGCGGGGCGCGTCTTTGATCTCACCGGCAGCTATCGTTCGGTGTTCGAGATCTTCTTTGCGGTGCTGGTGTTCGCAGGCGTGCTGGTGACGAGAATACCGCCCCTGGGAGACGAGGTGCGCTGAGCACCTGCCAGATCTGCAGCTCGCGCACACAACTATTGTGACCCCCGGTCCGTGGGAGTAAACAAGGCCCTGCGGGTGCCGTGGATCTGCCCACGCTTCTGCACTCTCGCGAGAGCGGGTACCAGACCGAGCTATGGGCAGCAAGCAGTTGCGAGTGTCGTCCCTTGCCGAGACGGACAGCCACCCCGGCCCCATAGTGCAGAGGCGCAAACCTGCAGGAGAGCGAACGCGGTTCAAACCTGAGGAATCGCCTAGGAACGGCGGATCGACACCAGTACCGCCACGGCGCGGCTCGGTGGCCCGTGTTTTCAGTATATGACCTGCGCGTCAATCAGCTGGCGATAACGTTCATCCGAAAGGCCAAGGATTTCTTTGAACACATAATCGTTGTCCTGGCCGATGTAGGGTCCGGGGCGCACGTGTGGCTCGGTGCGGCTCATTTTCACATACGCATCGTAGATCGTTTCGCGAAAACCGAGCGGGTGGGTCACCTCGATGAACGTGCCCCGGGCGCGGTAGTGTGGATCGTGGAAGAGATCGGCGACGTCCAACACGGGGGTGGCGGCAACACCGTGTTGCTGCAACCGGGAGGCGAGGTCATAGTCGCTGAACGTCGCGGTCCACTGAGCGATGTGCTCGTGCAAGGCATCGATATGTCGGACGCGCTCTGCCGGGCTGGCGAAATTCGGCGACTTGGCCCACGCGGGCTCCCCCAGGGCAGCAACCAGCCCCTGCCACTCGCGATCCGTGGTCACTGCGATACTGATCCAGCGATCCTCCCCGGCACAGGGAAACACGCCGTGCGGGGCGCCAACCGCCAGCGGATGCCGGTTACCGATGGGGCCGGCGACGCGCCCGTTGAAGACGTAGTCCATGAAGGCCGGACCCACCATCGGCATCATCGATTCCTGCTGCGAGAAGTCGATGTGCTGTCCTGTGCCGGTGCGGTCGCGGTGCCGCAGCGCCGTGAGAACAGCAAACGCGCCCATGATGCCGATCAGCGGATCGGTGAACGCATTTTCGAAAGGTATCAGTGGCCCGCCCATATACCCGGTGAGGCTGTCCAGGCCGGTAATGCTCGTCAGGCTCATGCCGTACGTCTTGACGTCTTTGAGGGGGCCGTAGAGCCCAGCGGCGGGCATCGAGAGCATCACGAGGTCGCGCTTGACCGCCCGCAGTTCCTCGTAACCCAGTGCAAACTCCTCCATGACGCCGGGGGTGAAGTTGCTCACGACCGCGTCGCAGCGGCTGACGAGTTGTCGCGCCAGCTCTTGGGCTTCGGGCTTTTTGAGATTCAAACTGACGCTGCCGTTTCCGGCCCAGCCGGCGTGGTTGGGCATGCTGCGGTCCGGATCCGGAATGCCGCCGCCAAACGGTGGGAGCGTGCGGATCATGTCGACACGGGCACGCGACTCGATCTTGTACACGTCCGCACCTAGGAAGCCGAGCGTCTGCCCCACGATGGGACCGGCCCAGACCCAGCCGAAATTCGCCACGCGGATACCGGTAAGAGGAAGTGCCTTCGCCATGTGCGCTCCGGTTAGATGACTCCCTCGCGGGTGAGTCGCTCGATGTCTTGCGACGCCATGCCGAGAAGTCCACCATAGATTTCACCATTGTGCTGGCCCAACAGGGGCGCCGGCTGCCGTGGCCCACCGGGGCATTCCGGGAGCTTGAACGGGGCACCGAGGTCACGCACCCTGCCGAGCACGGGGTGATCGAGATCGACGATGTACTCCCGCTCTTTCATGTGCGGATGTTCCGCCGCTTCAGCGACGGTGAAGACGGCGGTCGCCGGACAACCCGCGGCCTGGCACTTCTCCATGATTTCCATCTTGGTGTGCTCCGCCGTCCAGCGGGCAAGCTCGCGATACAGAACGTTCTGGTTCCGGCCGCGCGCGAACATGTCCCGAAACATGTCGCGCTCCATCCACTCGGGATGTCCCATGACCTCTTTCAGTCCTTCCCACTGGCCAGGCTGCAGCGCCAGCATCCACACGTGGCCGTCCTTGCACGGCAGAATGCTGGCCGGGGCGGCGAGCGACATGCCTACCCCCGAGCGCTTTTCGTACTGCCCGTCGAGCGCGTATGCCGCGATTGTCTGCAGGGCGACGAAGACCGCCGCGATGACCTCGGAGCAGGAAACGTCGATGTGCTGTCCGCCCCCGGCCTGTTGCAGTCCGTAGACCGCGGCCAGTCCCCAGGCTGCGGCGGTCATGGCCCCATAGAAATCCGCGGCGAACGTCCCCGGTTCCAGCGGCATCTCCCCGGGGCGGCCAAGATACCGGCTGCTGGCACCCGTGAGGTGAAAGGCATTCAGATCGTAGCCGTTCCACGCGCTGTACGGTCCGGTCTGACCGAAAGGGGTGATCGAAATCATGACGAGGTTCGGGTTTATTTCTGCGAGCACCGGGTAATCGATCCCCCAGGCGCGCATCTGCGCGGGATGGTGGTTCTCGATCAGCACGTCGGCATGCCGCACGAGTTGCAGGAGGATGTCGCGACCGTGGGGCGCGGTAACGTCAAGCGTGATGCCGCGCTTGTTGGTGTTGCAGAAAAAGAACAGCCCGCTCTTCTCGGGATCTGGACGGTCATTCGGAAACGGACCCCACTGCCGGGCGAGGTCGCCCGACGCTGGCTCTACCTTGATGACGTCAGCGCCAAAGTCGGCAAACAGCTTCGCACAAAACGGTGCGGACACCAGTTGGCCAAAATCGAGGATTCTGATCCCCTCGAGTGCACCCTGGCTCATGGCAATATACCGGGGTGCTGCCCGTCATGACTGTGATCGTTGAGCGCCACAACTATTCCTTTCCCGAGCACACGTCCATCCTTCCCAACACACGCCAACCAGGTGAGGAGTAGGGGTGGCTACTTAGTATCTCACAGGGTACTCGGCAAGCCTTTTCTGATCACTCGAGGCAGCCGGGCCTTTGTGACATAGATCATATACCATGCCCTCTCGCCAAATGTATCGCTTGATAGATTGGACCGATCGTGGTAGCCAGCTGCCTGTTTCAATAACGGTGATAGCGAAGGACGGTGCACTGCCCTCGACTGGGCTGCCGATCACGGCCCTGGGAAAAGGGGTGCAGGAGACGGACGCCAGGGTGTCCGTGCGGTGCGCCAAAGAACGAGGGTGGCGCTCGCGGTCGGGAGGTCTACAAGGGGGACGCTAATGGATCGGATTGTCATGAAGTGGCTGATGGGTGCGGCGGTGGTTTTTTGGTTGGTCGTTCCACCGGCGAGCTGGGCTCAAGCCGCCACGGGGAAGAAGGCACAAGCGGCCGGCGCGGTGGAAGTCGAAGAGATCACCGTTACCGCTGAGAAGCGGGAAGAAAGCATTCAGGAAACACCCATATCGGTGACGGCCCTCACGGGTGCGTCGCTTGAGGCAAAAGGGGTGACCAACGTCGTCGACCTCGCCACGATTGTGCCGAATATGCGTGTCACTGATAGTCCGGGGAGCCCCTCGACCACCACGATTTCGATCCGTGGCCTGGGCCAAGGGAATATCGATCCGTCATTCTCACCGAAGGTGGGGCTCTACGTCGACGGCGTGTACATCTCCCAACTCAAGGGCTCCAACCTTGACCTGGAGGACCTCGAACGGGTCGAGGTGCTGCGAGGACCACAGGGCACCCTGTACGGCCGCAACACGATCGGCGGCGCGGTCAATTTCATTACCAGGAAGCCGACCGAGGAACGCTCGGCGACCCTTCAAAGCGAAGTCGGTAACTTCGACACGTTCAACGGCCGCCTGACCGTCAACGTCCCGTTGATCGGCACGAACGGCTTCTACCAGTCGGACGCCATTGGGG
>JAGDMS010000091.1 GCA_017860575.1 Deltaproteobacteria bacterium
GCCGGCGCGCTCGACGTGGCGGCGTTGGTGCGCAAGGTGCAGCAACGGTACGACGCGACGAAAGATTTCACCGCGGCCGTCACACAAGAAATGACCATCGCCAGCTTGGGTAAGACCACCACGGCCAGCGGAACGGTTGCCTTCAAGAAACCGGGCAAGATGCGCTGGGAGTTCGATCACGACACGCCGCAGGTCATCGTCGCCGACGGTACGACGTTGTGGTTGTATCAGCCGAAAGAGCGCCAGGTGATCAAGACCCCCTTCCGCGAGGCGTTTCGTTCGACAACGCCCATCTCCTTTCTCACCGGCGTCGGTCGCTTGAGCCAGGATTTCGAGGCCAGCATCGCCGGCAGCAGTGACGACGGTAGGCTTGTCTACCTGAATCTGGTCCCGCGAAGTGACACCGCTGCCATTGGCACGTTGCGCCTGACGGTGGCACGAGACAACGGCGAGATCCGCGGGGCGGAGATCACGGATCCGCTCGGGAACGTCAGCCGTCTGCGGTTTGCGGACATCCGGCGGAATCAGAACCTGCCCGACGACCGCTTTGTTTTCCAGATTCCGTCCGGCGTCGATGTCGTCACGGCTCCAATGACAGAGTGAAAGGAACGGCCATGCCCTCGTTCGACGTGGTGTCGCAAGTGGATCCCCAGGAAATCGACAACGCGGTCAACCAGACCCGCAAGGAAGTTGGCCAGCGGTACGATTTCAAGGGGACGAAAACCGAACTCACGCTCGACGGAACGGCCATTCAGATCATCTCCGATGACGACTTCAAGGTGAAGGCGGTGGTCGATATCCTGCAATCCAAATTGGTGCGCCGGGGGATTTCGTTGAAGGCCTTGGTGTACGGCAAGATCGAACCCGCGGCCGCAGGCCTGGCGAAGCAGACGATCACCGTGCAGCAGGGCATCGACACCGACAAGGCCCGCAACATCGTCAAGCTCGTCAAGGACAGCAAGCTCAAGGTACAGAGTCAGATCCAGGGCGACCAGGTCCGCATCACCGGCAAGAAACGCGACGACCTGCAGGCAGCCATTCAACTACTCAAGGTGCAAGACCTCGATCTGCCGTTACAGTTCATCAATTACCGCGACTAGACCATACTGCCTGTCCTGCCCAGCGTGGGGCGCGCACAGCTATTTTGTGCCTGCCGCCTCACGCCCCGGCAGCTGATCGGCCACGAAGATGGTCCCGTCGGTGTCGTAGGGACCCCACCCTGCCACCGCGGTGGCAGGGTGGAATACCCTCGTCCGCACAAAATTCATGGTCGGCGGCGGTGAGGGCGATGAATTGACATGGTCGAGTCCTGATTATACGCACTCAGGTATCGTTGCGATCAAGGAGGTAGGGAATGGCGCAGGCCAGACCTCGTGGACAGCGCGCCGCGTCTCTGCTGGGAGCGGCTGCGGCGGTAGCGGTCGTGTCCGGACCACTGCTCGCGCATGTCGACCTGGTAGCCGCGATGGTTGGGTTTGGGCTCTTCGCCGGCGGCGGCGTACTGGGGATCGGTGCACTGGTGACGGGCATCTTGGCCGCACTGCGGGGCGGTGGTCTGAGCACCGGACTGGCAGCGGGCGCCGTGGTCACGGCCATCTTCCTTACGGTCGCCGCTCCAGGCCGCAAATTCCCACCCATCAACGACCTCACGACCGACACCGTCAATCCGCCTGAATTCGTCGCTGCGCCTGCCCTCGCACGCAACGCCGGGCGGGATATGCGCTACGCAGGCGCCGCGCTCGCGGCGCAGCAGCAAGCGGCGTACACCACCTTGGCGCCGCTGCCGCTGAAGGCACCTCCGGACGACGCATTCAGGCAGGTGGAGGCGGTGGCCCGGCGCATGCCCGGTTGGGAGATCACCCGAAACGATCCCGGCGTTCGGACCATCGAAGGGGTCGCGACCACGCGGCTTTTCCATTTCAAGGACGACTTCGTCATCGAGGTGCGCCCCCACGGCGACAGCAGCCTTGTGGAGATGCGTTCGAAGTCGCGCGACGGCAAGGGCGATATCGGCGCCAACGCGGCACGGATCCAGGGGTTCTTCGCCGCCGTTCAGTCTTCCCGCTGATCGAGCCAGGCCAGCGGGTTGGCGGGCCCTGTCCCGTGGCCCAGCGCGAGTCCATGGGCGATCGCGGCGCTGATGAAGCGCTTGGACCGCCTGACCGAGTCCAGCACGGACATGCCGCGGGCCAGGCAGGCGGTAATCGCCGCCGAGAGTTGGCAGCCGGTGCCGTGCGTGTGGGGCGACGTCAGGCGAGGGGTCGCCAACTCGTGGAGTTCGTGGCCGTCATAGAAGACGTCGATCGCCTCAGCACCGCCGAGGTGGCCACCTTTGATCAGGCAGACCCGAGGGCCCCGCGCCTGTAACGCCCGAGCGGCCCGACGCATATCGGCGACGCATGTGACCGGGGCACCCGTCAAATTCTCCGCTTCGTGGATGTTCGGCGTCAGCACCGTAGCGAGGGGCAGCAACTCGCGCAGCAACGCCTCGCGGGCATCCGCGCCCAGGAGTGTGGCACCGGTCCCAGCCACCATCACGGGATCAACCACCACGTTCTGGGCATGGTGATCGCGGAGCGCCCCCGCCACGGCAACGACGATATCGGCGTTCGACAGCATCCCCGTCTTGACGGCATCGACACCGATGTCCGCGACGACCGCATCGATCTGCTGTCGCACGAATATCGGCGGCACGTCGTAGATGCCCGTAATCCCGCAGGTGTTCTGCGCCGTGAGCGCGGTAATGGCGCTCATGCCAAAGACGCGGAACACGGTGAACGTCTTCAGGTCGGCCTGCACCCCAGCGCCGCCACCCGAATCCGAGCCGGCAATGGTCAACGCCCGTGCGATCATGACAACCGCATTGTCGCAAAGACCGCCAAAGGAAGCCAGAACCGTCTCCTTGCGCGCCTGAGTCAAATGTGCGAAGTCGCGGCCAGAACGGCTATGCGGATCGGGGTCATTGGGGGCGGCAGCTTCGGAACGGCATTGGCGCGGCTGCTGGCGGAACTGGATCATCCGGTATCATTGTGGTTCCGCAATCCGGCGCTCGCGCAAGCGGTGGCGGAGCAGCGCGAGAACCCAGAGTATCTTCCCGGCTTCCGACTACCCGAAACGGTGCACTGCACGCACGACATCGCAGCGGCGGTCGGCGCCCAGGAGCTGCTGGTCGTGGTCACCCCGTCGCACGTCCTCCGTGCGGTGATGACCCAGGCGCGGCCCTTCATCACCGGGCGACCCTACATCGTGTCTGCTTCGAAAGGGATCGAGGAACGGACGCTGCACCGAATGTCGCAGGTGCTGGTTGATGTCCTGGGGCCGGAGTGCAGCGGTCGCATCGCCGCCCTCTCCGGCCCCAGCTTTGCCCGCGAGGTCGCCGCGGGAATGCCGACGGCCGTAACCGCGGCGGCCGTCGACACCGATACCGCCGAGACCGTCCAGGCGGTCTTCCGCGGCCCCACCTTCCGCGTGTACAGCAGCACTGACCTGGTTGGTGTGGAGTTGGGTGGGGCGGTGAAGAACGTCATCGCCATCGCCGCCGGCGTCAGCGACGGACTCGGGCTGGGCAATAGCAGTCGCGCCGCACTGATCACCCGCGGCGTGGCGGAAATCGCGCGCCTCGTCGCGAAGATGGGTGGACATGCACAGACGGTGTCGGGCTTGTCGGGCGTTGGGGATATGGTACTGACATGTACCGGGGATCTGAGCCGCAATCGCACCATTGGGGTGCGGATCGGCCGCGGCGAGGATCTGGAAGACATTTTGCAGTCCATGAGGATGGTCGCGGAGGGCGTCAGGAACAGCGTGAGCGTGGCGACACTGGCCAGACGGGTGGGCGTGGAAATGCCTATTACGGAGCAGGTTCGTCTGATGCTACATGAGGGGAAACCCGCGATCCAGGCCGTGGGAGATCTCATGCGGCGGCAATCGAAACCGGAGTTCTGGAGCTAGAAAGCGAGAGGGAAGAGAAATGGCAAACAAAGGCACGTGTAAAGCATCCGGATGCAGCCATGAAGTCCACGGCAAGGGCTATTGCGCTCGGCACTTCCGTCAGTGGCGCCGCGGCGAGTTGCCCAAGGCACGCTACCGCAGTTGCAACGCGGAGGGATGCCACAAGGCACGCGTCCGCCGCGGACTGTGCGCCGATCACTTCGCGAAGGAGTACGGCAAGTCGAAGGCCGCGGCAGCAGAGGCGGCCGCCGCGGCCCCTGCCGCCTGAGCGGATTGGGCCGCATACGGAAGGAAATTGACATCTTCCGTCGCTTATGTTTGTAATACCGGGTTACGCCGAGAGAAATAGGACACCGGCGGTGAGTAGGCATGAAAGGCACGGCCTCGCGGGGGCTCGACCAACCGCTGAGGGGAGCGAATGAAGCGAACATACCAACCGAGCAATCGACGACGGAAGCGGACGCACGGCTTCCGCGCTCGTATGGCCAGCCCCGGCGGACGACAGGTGCTGAAGCGGCGGCGGGCCAAGGGGCGCAAGCGATTGACGGTCAGCATACCACCGAAACAGCCGTCCTGAATCAGGCGAGCGTCGGCCAGCGATTCCCACGGTCACGGCGAATCCGCAAACGTGCTGAGTTTGTCCGGCTACAGCGCAGCCCCGGGAAACAAGCGGGGAGTAGCTTCGTTGTCATCACCGCCCTTACGCGCCGTGGGGTTTCGCGTCTCGGCATTACCGCAAGTCGCAAGGTAGGCGGTGCCGTGATCCGCAACAGGATCAAGCGATTCGTGCGCGAGTTTTTTCGACAGCATCAGCACCGCATCGTGCCAGCGCGGGACGTCTTGGTGATCGTGCGGCCGGGGGCCGCAGCGTTGCGGTACGCGGACGTCGAACGAGATCTCGCGACGGCTCTGGAACTCACGGTGAACCGGTGAGCCCGTTGGAGCAGCGTGCGGCCGTCATGGGACTGTCGGTAAACGAGGAGCACCCCCATCGACGCGCTCGGGGCGAGTGGAGGGCGCCGAAGCACGCTTCCGGAGAAAATCGACAGTCGCTCCCGCACAGAGGACTCGTGGTGACCTCGAGAATAGCGTCCACGCTCATCGCGGCGGCACTGTTGACCTACCGGGCGCTGCTGTCACCACTGCTCGGCCCTTGCTGTCGCTTTACACCATCCTGTTCCGTATACGCAGGTGAGGCAGTCGACCGTCACGGTCTCCGCCGCGGCAGCTGGTTGACGCTCAAGCGACTCCTACGCTGTCACCCGTTCCATCCGGGTGGGTGGGATCCGGTACCCTGAAGCACATGGAAAAGCGCGCCCTCATCGCCGTAGCCATTTCGATCTTCATCCTCCTCTTCTACCAAGAGGTGGTGCTCCGCCGCTTCTACCCGCCGCCCCCGGAGGGGGAAACTGCGGTGAGCGCGCCCCCGACAACCGCGCCTGTTGCTCCGCGCAGCGCGCCCGACATCCCGCCGGAGATCGCAGCCCCCGTGCGTCCGCAATCAGAGGCACGCATGGTCACAGTTGAGACGGACCTGTATAGAGCCGTCTTCACCTCAGCCGGGGCGCGCCTGCAGAATTTTCAGCTGAAGAAGTACCGGACGACGGTCGACCCCAACAGCCCATTGCAGCAGATGATCCTCCCGGGACGGGAAGGCGATCTGCCGTTCGGTGTCGAACTGCGGGGGGCACAAGGACTTTCCGATAGCAACGCGCCGTATGGTGTCGAGGGCGGTGACCTGCGCTTGACTGCCGGCGAGGAAGGCAGCCTCAATTTCGCGTGGGCAGGCGATGGCGTCACGCTGCGGAAGCGCTTTGCCTTCCGGGGCGATCGCTATGATTTTTCGGCGACCGTCAGCGCCGAGGGCCTCGCGCGTCAATACAACGAACTCGCCGTGGCGTGGGCGAAAGGCGTCGCTACGCAACCGCAACCGGGTTCGGAGGTGATCTTCGACCATGCAATTTACCTCGATGGCCGCAAGTTCACTGAGGACCCGTTCGACAAGCTGTCCGCCGGCAAGATTGTTCCCGAAAAGGATGCGCGCGCGGACATACAGTGGTCCGGATACGCCGGCAAGCACTTCCTGGCGGCGATGGTTCCGGTCGAGGCACAGAACGAGCGGCTCTGGCTCAAGCTGCGGGACAGCACCGTGGAGGAGAAGCTGCTTTTCCCAATCCCGTCGGACGCGGACGCGGTCCAGCAACGGCTGGATATCTTCATCGGGCCGAAAGACTTCGATGCGCTCGAGCGGATCGGGCACAATTTGTCGCGCGGGGTCAACCTGGGGTGGTTCGGTTTCATCGCCGTCCCCTTGCTGCACGTCCTCCAGCTCTCGCACACGTTCACGGGAAATTACGGCCTCGACATCATCTTGTTGACCGTCATCATCAAGATTCTGTTCATTCCGCTCACGCAGCGCAGCTTCAAGTCCATGCGCGCGATGCAGAAGCTGCAGCCGCAGATGGCCAAGATCCGGGAGAAGTTCAAGGATACTCCCGAGCAGATGAACAAAGAGATCATGGAGTTGTACCGGCGGCACAAGGTCAACCCGCTTGGGGGCTGCTTGCCCATGCTGCTGCAGATCCCGGTGTTCATCGGCTTGTATCAGGCATTGCTGAACACCGTCGAGCTCCGGCATGCGCCGTTTTTCCTGTGGATCAATGATCTGTCCGCTCCCGACCGTTTGGGTTCGATTCAATTCCCGGTCGTACAACACTTCCTTGGACCCCCGGGAGTGCCCGTGCTGACGTTGCTGATGGGTGTGAGTATGTTCGTGCAGCAGTGGATGACACCCAGCGCCGGCGACCCAGCGCAGCAGCGGGTGATGATGATCATGCCGGTGATGTTCACGTTCATGTTCGTCACGTTTCCATCCGGGCTGGTCCTGTACTGGCTGGTGAACAATCTCTTGACGATCGCGCAACAGTTCTACATGAATCGTACCTCCACCTAGGAATGATGATGGATGCAGTTGAAGCAGAGGGAAACAGCATCGACGAAGCGATCGAGAATGCGCTCCAGATGTTGGGCGTCCCACGCGATCGCGCCGAAATAGAAATTCTCTCCAACGCCGCTCGCGGTTTGTTCGGCATTGGCGGGCGCAAAGCAAGAGTCCGGGCGGCGCTCCGTGCGCCCCTGGATACCGAAAGCCTCTTGCGACCGGTGCCGCCACCGACGCCACCGGAGCCAGTGCGGCCGCCGCCGGCCCCCACAACATCGCCGCCGGCCGAGGAGAATGCGCCGGAGCGGGCGGCGGCGGTGCTACGCGAGATCCTGAAGCGGATCGGGGTGGTCGCTACAGTAACCGTCCGGCACGAGGAGGATCAGGACCTTCTCGAGCTGACCGGGGACACCAGCGGCGTCCTGATCGGCCGCCGGGGCCAGATGTTGGACGCTCTCGAGTATTTCCTCAACCGGGCGGTTGCGCGCGACAGCACTGAAGGGCGGATCGTCGTCGATTCCCAGAACTACCGGGCACGTCGGCGGCAGTCACTCGAGGAGTTGGCCCGACGCACGGGGGAGCAGGCCAAGAAGAAGCGCAAGGCGATCGCGCTGAACCCCATGAGCCCACGTGATCGGCGCATCGTGCATATGATTCTGCAGGGAGACCCCTCCCTCAGCACGAAGAGTTCCGGCAAGGGATATTTTCGGAAGTTGATCATCATCCCCGCTGGCGAGCCGCGACCGGACCGCGAACGGGCAGCGGCCCCGGTGGAATTGGACGAACAACGCTAGCGAGGCAGGTTCCCGGGACTCTAGATCCGACGCGGCCCCTCCCCATCCTTCAGAGGCTTCCGACGGGAAGGGGCGACACCGCTCGTTTCTCATCCCCGGGGTGTGGTACAAGGGTCGCATGCGGGTCGTGCTTGTCCGTAGTCTGCTGGGTGCGCTGCTGGTGATCGCCGCGTGTCGCGGCAATAGTACCGACGAGATGCTCGAGACCGCCAAGTTCGAAGAGCTGCAGCACAACCATCAGCACGCACGCGAGCTGTACGAGCGGATCATCGCAAAGGATCCCAATTCGGCGTCCGCCCGGACAGCCGCAGAGCGGCTGAAGGCGCTCCCGCGCAACTGACCGGCTTCGATGCCCGGCGGAATTGACCCACCTCCGCTCGGGTGAGGTTGAGTTCAATATCGGAGGTGGCGGCGCAACAGGGTCCGCGCCGCTTCGTCTCGAGTCTCAGGCTGCTGCATCGCGGCCAAGGCGGTTGGACCCTTTGATGACTGACGCCAATCGAGCAGGGGTGCCACCGTGGGCACAGGAGGGCGTGACCGACGTCCGGGAGGCCAGCCGTTTCCTGGTCACCCTGCGCCGCCGCGATCTCCTCTCGCTCAATTGCAGCGACGCCGATTGCGGATACACGCTGACCGTGTTGCAGAACCGAAGGCGCGGTCGCTCCTTGTCGGTGAGTGATTGTACCGTCGCGGGCGGCCTGCCGCGAGCGGATCTTCACGAGTATCACCGGGATCTCGGGATAGCACCGTCGCGACTGTACGTGCCGCAGAATCCTTCCTGGAGGACGCCTCTGCCGCGTTGCATCCTCGACGACCCGCACCTCTTGGAGCGTATTCGCAACGACAGCGCGCTACGCTCGATCTTTTTCTTCTTCAAGGACCGGGCTGCGGAGGATCTCCAGAGGCGCCTCGGATTGGAGCCGGTTTACTGTGCGCCTCCTGCCGCAGTTTACGAAAGGGCAAATGATAAGCTCGTGTTCTCCGAGGCAGCGCGACGCCTCGGTTTTCCCGCGGTGAGCAGTGAGGAGATCAGAGAGAGGGATGAGGTCGCCGAAGCGTATCGCCGCGCCTCGCACCCGTACGGAGAGGGCTGCATCCTGCGCGGCCGGCGAGGGGCTGGCGGGAGCGGAATCCGGCATGCCGGCTCGATCCGAGAAGCGGAGCGGATCTGGGGATCCATGCACCGCAGGGGCGCGGTCTTGATCCAGCCCTATGTCCCGCCGAGCCGCATCCTGCACAACGTTTGCGTCAGTGGCATCATTCTCCAACACGGCTTTGCGCCCTTGTGCGTGACCGAGCAATTGCAGAAAAAGATGGCGTTCCGGGGTGGGCGGACGATCCGCGCTTGGAGCGACGAAGCGGTCCGTGCCGTGCACGAGACGATGGACGGCGTAGCGCGGTGGCTGCTCGACCTCGGTTATGTTGGCGCCCCGGTGGGAATCGATGGATTTCTGATGCGCGAGCGAGGAGGGCTTCGCTTTCTGGCCCTCGACCCGAACATTCGCGTCACCGGTTCGATGATGGCCTGGGCATTGAGTGCCGTTCTGTGCGAAATGAGCGGTACGCCGTTTTTGTGGGAGTTCGAATGGCTGCGCGTCGTCGGCCGGCCGCTTTCGATGGCACTGCTTCGCCAGCGTCTCGGGCCGTTGCTCGTCGACCCACGCCGGCTCGAAGAGGGCGGGATCCTCCCCCGTGATCTCTCCACGCTCGGGATCGCGCCGCTAGCGATGTCGTGGATCAGTGTCTTGTACCTCGCTCGGAGCGCCGCGCATCTCGAACGCCTGCGTGTTGCCACGCACCGGCTCGGTTTTTACACAGACTGAGGGCGACCGGCGGGCCATGTCGAAAATCGCGAGCCTTTTCGAATGACGAGCTGGTTTTCGAATAGACGGGACGCGGCTGCTTCGTGCGAGCGCAGGAATTTGATCGCAAGTTCCTGCGTCTGGCCCAGATCCAGGGTCGGCTCGCAGCCCCACTTGATCTTGTGGGCAGCCCGCGAGTCCTTCAACCAAGGGTTTCCGCGACCCGTGTCCAACCAACGAGTTCCTTGCTGCAGAGCGTACTCGCGGGCAAAGGAGTCGATGGCGGCGAGAGCTCCCTGTTGGCGCAGGTCGGCACGGCCATCGCGTACCCCGACTCGGAGCAAGGAAAGCGTGGCTCCGTGACGGACCACGAGCCCAATGGCGTCGGGCTCGCTCCGTTCAGCACGGTACACGACGATGAACAACCCAGCGGCGGCGAGTTGCTCGATCACCTCCAAGGCATCGCACGTCCCATCCTCACCGAAACGAGCGATCACTGTGGGCAGGAGATAGCGTTGATGAAACTCTCTGGTCAGCGCCGGCTCGTGCCGGCGAATTTCGGCTCGAAAGGCCTGTCGCCTCAGTCGGTTCATCTCCTTGCGCCGCGAACGGTATTTCCTGCCGTTCATCGGTAGAGGCCCCACGGCGGTGCCGAAGCGCAGGACTTCCGGGACGATGGAAAACCCGCGCCAGCGAAAGGCCGGCGCCAGTGTCGGGGTGGTCTCGGCGATGAGCATGTCGGCGTCCACAGCGAAACCCTCGGGTGGCCGGAGGACGTTCGAGATCGGTCGTGTTCCGAGCCAATTCCCAGCGGGCGGCTCGTCGAACAAAAGCTTGCAAAGACGCCGGCGATTCCGTCGCTTGCCCCATGTGAGGACTACGAGGGGAACGCCACCACAGGTCCCACGCCACATCGCGGCTTGTTGCCAGAGGTACAGCGGGGTCGCAGCGGCGCGACGAACGAGATGGTAGGCGGTCTGTAAACCGGCGTCCAGCGCCACCAAATTGGCCGCGGGAGAACGCAGGTACGCACAGCGAAGCCGCAGCTCGGCGGCAAGCACCCTGTCAGCGAGACTCCGCATCCGCAGCGTCGCTCAAATGCGAGAGGATCTCACGAGCAATGGTCGCCACGTTCGGCTCGCGCCAGAGATCATGACGTTCGCAGCCGATCTCCGCTTCACGCACCGGACCGTTCGCGAGACCGTTCCACCCCATGCGTTGGGCGGGACGACGCGCGTCGGGCTCACTCGGGCGCAGGAGGAGAACATGACCGTCGTAGGGTCCCGGAACATAACTCCTGGCAGCAAGCCGATTGCAGTAATCGATCTTTCGCAGTGAGCTCGGCAGGGGAAGATGAAATGCCAGAGCCCGTTCGAAGGCCCATTGACAAGCTCCGGCACGCCAGTGCTGCAAGAAGTACCCGGCGCGTTGGCCGAGGTAGGTCAGCCGTTCGGTGCGCGAGGTCATTTGTTGCAGGTGGCGGCGATGCATAGCGATTCGTTGCAACGTGTGGGTGAGCCAAGAGGCTGTGGCCTCGCTGTGGCCGCCCGGACGATCCCCGTAGTTGAAAGAGTCGATCAGCACGAGCAAGTTGACCGCGGGCTCGCACATGCGGCGGGCCACTTCCCAGGCTACTAATCCGCCGAAGCAAAGTCCGATCACGTTACACTCCCCCTGTGGAGAAACCCGCCGAATCTCCGTGATTGCGAGCTCGGCGATATCCTCCACGGACAGAGGGCGTTGCGGGCGCTCGCTCATGGGAGCCCGGATTCCAAACACGGGGCGTTGTTTGCCGAGGTGGCGGATCATCCTGCTTGCGGCCCAGAGGTTGTTGTTGTGACCCGGCAGGACGAAGATGGGCCGACCCAGGCCTGCGGTCTGAATCGGAACGAGGAGTCTGCGCGATCGGTCGCCGACCGCGCGACCGCGCTCACTCGCTGCAATCATCCCGCCGATCGTCGGCCGCTCGACGAAGTCGACGACAGCGATGTCGACGCCGAGGAGATCCGAGCAGTGCAGGAGAAGCTCGGTGGCGGCCAGAGAGTCGCCGCCGCAGAGAAAGAAATCATCCTCGACGCCGATTTCCGAGATCTTCAGCATCTCGCACCACAGGCGAGCCAGATCGCGTTCAATGCGAGTACGCGGGGTGATCGGGGAACGCACCGCCGGTACTGTCGGCGAGGAGATGCCCAGCACGTCGGCGAGCCCGATACGCTGCAGCTTGCCGGTCGGTCCTTTCGGCAGCTCATCGAGAATGCGAACGACGCGCGGAATCTTGAAGTCGGCAAGTGAGCCGGCGACGATTTCGCGAATATCCCGGGCCTCGAGCGCTGCCCCGGGCTTCAGCACCACCGCGGCACCGACGTCCTCGCCCAAACGGTTGTCGGGAACTGCAAACGCGACGGCCTGATCGATCCCTGGATGCCGAAGCAACGCTTCCTCGATTTCCCGCGGCGCGATCTTTTCTCCACCCCGGTTGATCAGCTCTTTGAGGCGACCAGTGAGAAACAGGTAGCCCTCATCATCGAAGTATCCCTGATCACCCGTATGAAACCAGCCGCCAGTGAAAGCCTCGGCGTTGGCCGCCGGGTTGTTCTCGTAGCCGCGGGTCACGGTCCGGCCGCGGATAACGACTTCACCGATCTGTCCTGCCGGTTGACGGCGGCCGTCCGCATCGACCACCGCCATCTCCGGCCCCGCCGGCAGGCCGACTGATCCTGGCTTCTGCCGGCCCGCGGTTACGGGATTGCTGGCCATCTGATGCGAGGCTTCGGTCATCCCGTACGACTCGACGACCGGAGCATGGAACAACGCTGACAGATCTTCCATGACGCGGGGGGCGAGAGCGGCAGATGAAGAGCGTACGAAGCGCAATCGACTTGCTTCGATCACCGCTTGGTGGCTGCCGGCGCGGGAGAGAACCGCCTGGTGCATCGTGGGCACAGCGGTGTACCAGGTCGGCTGAATCTCGCCCATCCAGGTGAAAAAATCGCCCGCACTGAACCCGGGGCAGCAGGCAATGCTCGCACCAGCACGCAGGCTGGAAAGCAGGGCGCCGACCAGTCCGTGGATGTGGAACAGTGGCATGACATTCAAGCAGCAATCGCTCACGTCGAGTGCCAGCGTTCGGGCGATGTTGTGTGCGGACTGCGCGAGGTTCGCGTGTGTCAGTGGCACAGTCTTCGGGCGTGTCGTTGTCCCGGACGTGTTGAGAAGAAGGGCAACGTCATCGCTCGTCGCCAGGCATCCGTTGCCGCGCCCACTGCTTCCAGCAACTTCAATCTCGCAGCGGCCGGCCCGGGTTGGATCGACACGGCGCAGCGGCAGAACCCTGAGCCCGAGCCGCTGCGCGGTCGAGGTGGCGGCTGAGCCGTCGGGAGTTGCGACAACAACGGCAGCAGCACCCAGGGAGGAGAGCAGGCCCGCCAGCTCGTTCTCTCGATACGCAGGATTCAACGGCGCGCAAGCGCAGGTGGCCGCGATGCCAAGGAAGGCTACCGCAGCCTCGGCACCGTTCGGCACAACCAGGGCGATACGATCCTTCCGCGAGAAACCCATCGAGCCCAGCGCACCGGCGAATCGATCGATCGCGTCGTCGAGCTCACCGTAAGTGAGAGCTTCCTTGCCGGGAGCCCGTATGGCAACGCTGTCGCCACGAGCGCAGGCACGAGCACGGACAATCTCTCCGATCGTCAGCGGACACTCGAACGGCTGATCCGGCCCGGGTAGCGGTAATTCCCTGCTGATCCAATCGCCCAGCAACGAGCTCCCGCTCAGCTGCCTCATAGGCGTCGGCTTATCCGAAGCCACGTGCGATCGCAATGACAAACTCGTACGCCCAGGTGGCGTGGCTCACCTTCGCGGAATGGCTCAGCCTCAACGGGGCCGCGCGCCGGGGGAGAGGCTACAGCGTGGAATCCACCGCGGCGTGAGCCTCGCCAATCTCAACCAGGTTGTGCGTCTTCCGAAACGGCTCGTCATGCCAGCCTTCGGGGGACGTATTGATCTTACAGACTCTACCGACCCCCGTTATGCGTCCTCCGATGGACTTCCACGACAAGGCCGTCGTGGGGAGTCGCACGCTGGGGGTTGGCCTCTGGCAGCGGTCCGTTCTTTCCCGCCTGTAGCAAGGCCTGGAAAGGCGATACGTCCCGTAATTTCCCCGCAAAGCGTGCGATTGAACTACTCAAGACTTCGCGGCTGATGTTCCGCGCCGGCGGCCGGGCGGGCGCGTCTCCCAGCTCGATCCTCTCCTCCTCGTTGTGCCCGCTGGGCTCCCACCAGGTCCCCAATGCGTACGCATTTGCCGTTTCAACCGAAACGGCTAAAGTGACTGGCCTGGGGGCTAGCCGTTCCGCAGCAAAGCCGCTGTTTCACATGTACGCCGAAGATACCATCGCGGCCATCGCCACACCGCCGGGTCACGGGGGCATTGGCATTATCCGCATGAGCGGATCACTCAGCTCGACCGTTGCGATGCGCCTTTTCACACCCACGTTGCCGACAGCCGAGTGGGTTTCGCATCGCCTGTACCACGGACACGTGCGGGACGAGGACGGGAGTGTCCTCGACGAGGGTCTGGCCGTGCTCATGCGACGGCCGCACAGCTACACCGGCGAGGACGTGCTCGAGCTCCACTGCCACGGCAGTCCGGTAGTCCTGCAGCGCGCCTTGGCGCACGTGTTGCGCCGCGGCGCCCGCCTGGCCGAGCCGGGGGAATTCACGCGGCGCGCTTTTCTGAATGGCCGTATGGACTTGGCGCAAGCGGAGGCGGTGCTCGACATCGTGCGCGCCCGCACCGCCAGCGGTGCCGCGATTGCCGCCCGCCAGCTCACCGGGCAACTGTCCGGCCACTTGACCGCGATCCGTGCGCAGCTGGTCGAACTCAAGGCGCTCCTGGAGGCGCAAATCGACTTTGTCGAGGACGACGTTGAGGTGCCACCGGAACAGGCAAGTTCTTTTATAGAACTATGCATAACAGATTTACAATGTCTCATTGAAACATTTCTCCATGGATCATTGTTACGTGATGGACTACGTGTCGCAATCGTTGGGAAACCCAACGTGGGCAAATCAAGCCTGCTGAACGCGCTGCTGGGAGAGGAGCGCGCAATCGTCACAGCAATTGCCGGGACAACACGGGACGCGATTGAGGAGGTCGCGGATTTTGACGGCATACCGGTGGTTTTGACGGACACAGCGGGGCTGCGCGACACGAACCAGGCGGAAGAGATCGAGCGGCTCGGCATGAAACGTACCGCCGCCAAAATGGCGGCGGCGCAGTTGCTGCTTACGGTTGTGGACGCGTCGAGCCCGCTTGACGATGAAGATCGTGCCGTCCTGCAAGCCGCCCCCAGCCTTCCACGCATCATCGTGCTCAATAAGATCGACCTACCGAGGCGTGTGGCCGATGCGGAAGTGAACGATATCGTCCATAGTCAACCGGTTGTCGCAATTTCCGCCATGACGCATGCGGGCTTGCCCGTATTACGACGGGCGGTGGTTGCCCTGGTTGGAGCGGGAAAATCCATTGACCCGAACGTGCCGATGCTAACCAACGTCCGCCACCGTGATGCGCTGGAAAAGACCCGGGCGAGCTTGGTGATGGCACGGGATTCGGTCGCTGCCGCGCGACCGGCAGACCTGATCGCCGTTGATGTCCAGGATGCCATCGACTACCTTGCCGAGGTTGCCGGCACGATCACGAACGAGGAGGTTCTCGACCGCATCTTCAGCCAATTCTGTATTGGCAAGTAATGTTTCACGTGGAACACTGAGGCGCCCATGGGTCCATTTTCAAAACCGTTTGACGTGATTGTGGTTGGAGCCGGCCACGCGGGAATCGAAGCGGCGTTGGCGGCGGCTCGCATGGGATGCGACACCCTGATCGTCACATCGAATCTCGATCACATCGGGCAAATGTCGTGCAACCCGGCAATAGGTGGCATTGGAAAGGGGCATTTAGTCAAAGAAATCGATGCCTTAGGTGGAGAGATGGCGCTGGCTATCGATGCAACCGGCATCCAGTTTCGGCAACTGAATACCAAGAAAGGCCCTGCCGTGCGGGCCTCACGCGCCCAGGCTGACAAGGCACTCTATCGCCAAAGAATGAAGGAGCGGCTGGAGCAAGCGCCGGGCTTGACGCTCTACCAGGGTAGCGTTGAACATCTCCTGACCAACAACGGCACGGTTCAGGGCGTACGGACGCAAATGGGGGAGGTCATCGAAGGCCGATCGGTGATTCTGACAACCGGAACTTTCCTCAACGGCCTGATCCACATCGGCGAGAAGACGATGGCCGCCGGCAGGGCCGGAGATTTCGCGTCCGCTGGTATCAGTGAGCAGCTCAGCGAACTGGGGTTCCGGGTTGGCAGATTGAAAACCGGGACCTGCCCACGGCTCGACAGTCGCACCATCGACTACGACAAGCTGCAGATCCAGGCAGGGGATGACCCACCGTTACCGTTTTCGCTGTCCACGACACGCATTCAACAGCCGCAGGTCTGTTGTCATATCACGTTCACCAACGACCGTACGCACGCAATTATCCGCAGCGGCCTCGATCGATCTCCCCTGTACACTGGTCGAATTCAGGGGCGGGGGCCGCGTTATTGCCCATCGATCGAAGACAAAATTGTCCGCTTCGCGGAAAAGGAGCGCCATCAGATCTTTCTGGAGCCCGAGGGCCGCTCAACCGTGGAGGTGTACCCGAACGGTCTTTCGACCAGCCTGCCGCTCGATGTCCAAACCGAGATGGTCCATTCCATACCGGGCTTGGAGCAGGCAGCAATCATGCGGCCCGGTTACGCCATCGAATACGACTACGTCGACCCGACGCAGCTCCTGCCGTCGTTGGAGACGAAGTTG
>JAGDMS010000275.1 GCA_017860575.1 Deltaproteobacteria bacterium
TCGACCTTCATGAACATCTTGAAGAGCCGTGCTTTGACGCTTTGGTGTTCGATGATCGGCTGGCCCCCTTGCACGCGTTCCTTGGCGTACGCCAGCGCATGCTCCAACGCCGCACGGGCGACGCCGAGCGCCTCGATCGCGACGTGCGCATTGCCCCAGGCCAGCGACAACTCCAGCACCGCGGCGTACGCCTCGGGCGGCACCACCATGTACGCCGCCGGGATGGTCACCTCGTTGAAGTAGAGGGCACCCTGGTTTGACGCCCGGTGACCGATCTTCTTGACCGGTTTCGAGCGCTCCACGCCGGGGAGATCGAGCGGCACAAGGAATCCCGCTCCACCCTTGAAGCCCTGGCGCGGGTCGACGGTGCAGAACAGCAAAGCGATCTCGGCAATGGTGCCGTTGGTCACCCACGCGGCCTTCTGGCCGCTGATGACATATTCGCTGCCGACCTTGCGTGCGGTGCAGTTTGCCCGCAGCGCCGGATCGCTGAAATAGGGCTCGGTAAAGGCCACCGTGTCGCTGCCGTGATCGGGCTCCGTCAGCGCCCAGCACGCCGGGATCGGCCGGTCCGGGGCGCAGAAGCGCTCGTGCAGCACCGGGTCGCCCGTCTGCTTGACCCACTCCTGATGAAAGTGGGTGAGGCCAACCGCCTGTGCCAGGCCGATGTCGCCCCAGGCCAGTTCCTCGTTGATGAGCAACATCATCCGCGCCTTCGCCACCGGGTCCATAGTCGGATCGTTCGCGATATGGGCGATCCCGAGCGCGTGGAACTGCGTGAGGACGTCCCACAGCACGGAGGTCGGCGCAATCACGTCGGCGGGGTCGGGCATGCGGTCCAAGGCCATGCCGGCCGGACGCATCACCTCGGCCGCGAACCTGTGCGCCAAGTCGCGCGCCGCCCGCTCCTCGTCGGTTAGACTCAGCTCAATGTCGATCAATCCCATTGTACGCTCCTCTCGCCGCAGATTCTTCAACGGTGGCGCGCGCCGGCAGCGCAACCGACAGAAACCGTTCGATCATCGCGTTGACCTGCGCCGGCACCTCGAGTTGATGGAAGGCACCCGCGCCCACGGTCTGTCCGGTCATGACGTGGGGGCAGAGCGCGCGCAGCTGCGCGACGTCCGGCACCCACGACGCGAACAGTGCGAGCCACGGCACCCGACACGCGGCGATCGGCATGGTACGGTAATACGCCACGGTATGCTCGAAGGCCGAGGCCATCACCTGCTGCGGTGCCGACGACATTCGATCGAGAATTTGCGCCTTGCGGGCCGGGTCGTCGGTCGGCAGGAACAAGCCCTGCTCCACCATTTGCCGCTGCGCTTGCCGGTACGCGGGGGTGCGGAGCGCGGCGACGACGGGGAGCAGTTGGTCGCAGGCCGCCTCGGTCAAGAGGACGGGCGTGGCCAGCGTTACGATCGCCGCCGGCAAATCGGGGTAGCGGGCGGCGAGATCGATCGCTACCAGGCCACCCATGGCGTGACCGATGATAACCGGCTTGCGCAGGTGAATCTGCTCACACAGCCAGGCGACATCGTCCGCAAACGCCGCCATGGTGTAGTCCTGGTCGGGCTTGTCGCTCGCCCCGTGGCCGCGCAGATCCACCGCCACGACCTGATGCGACTGGCGGAAGTGCTCGAACTGCGGGCTGAAGAAGGAGTGATCGCAGGACCAGCCGTGGACGAACAGTAGCGGCGGCGTCCCGCCGGCTTCCTGCGCAAAACACAAGGCGACACCGTCACGCCGCAGTGTCCGCATGCTGCACCTGTCGCAACTGGCGGGCTACGCCTTGCCGAGAATCGCCGCACTCAGCGGCACACCGGGGGCGGACGTGACCAGCACGTGATCGATGTTCTTCTTCGGCTGGTTCACGGAGGTGCCGCGAATCAGACGGACGCCCTCGTGGATGCCGTTCACGCCGTGAATATACGCTTCGCTCAGCATGCCACCGTTCGTGTTGGTGGGGAGGCGGCCATTGATCTCCAGGTTCCCCGCCCGTACGAAGTCCTTCGACTCCCCACGTTTGCAGAAACCATACTCCTCTAGTTGGAAGAAAATTTCCGGTGTGAAGGCATCGTAGAGGACGGCTGCATCGATGTCGTTGGGGCCCAAGCCGGACTGGTCATAGATCTGCTTGGCGACCAACGCCATCTCGGGGAAGCGGTCGAGGTGGGGCCGGTAGAAGCTGGTCATCACTTCCTGGTCCGACGCTGACCCCTGGGCGACGGCGCGCATCAGCACCGGCGGCTGCCGCAGGTCGCGTGCCCGTTCCGGCGTCGTCACCACCACCGCGCACCCGCCGTCGGTTTCCTGGCAGCAGTCGTACAGCCGCAGCGGCTCGACGATCCAGCGCGACTGCTGATGCTCTGCCAGCGTCAGCGGTTTGCCAAAAAAGAAGGCCTTGGGGTTGTTGACGGCGTACTGGCGGACGGTCACCGCAACCCGGCCGAGGTCCTCGCTGGTCAAGCCGAACTCCTCCATGTACGGCCGCGTGTACATCGCCACCCAGCTCGCCGGCGTCACCAGCCCGTGCGGCATGTACCAACCCCAGTGGATGCGGTCGCCGCTGATGACATTGAGGCCGACGCCTTCGCCCATGCGGCGGCCGGAGCGGCCGTTCATGCCACGGTAGCACACCACCACGTCGCACATGCCGGTCGCGACCGCCATGGCGGCCTGGTGCAACAGCGAGGTCGCCGCGCCGCCGCCGTGCGGGATGCGGCTGAACAGCTTCAGTTGCGGGATGCCGACCGCTTGCGCCACCTGGATCTCGTCGCTGAAATCGAGGGAGAACGTGGTCATGCCGTCGACGTCGCGCGGCGTCAGGCCACAGTCGTCGAGGGCCGCTTTGACCGCTTCGGCAGCGAGCTGTAAATCCGACTTGCCCGACTTCTTCGAAAACTCGGTTGCACCGATGCCGGCGATCGCCGTTTGATCTTTGATCGTTGCACGCATGGCGTCCTCTCCCTCAGCCGACGGGCCGGAATTGTGGCAGTGTCAGGTCCTCTTCCACCGCCACGAATTCCACCTGTACCTTCATGCCGATCGACACGGCTCCCGGCTCGACGCCCACCATGCCAGCCACCAAGCAAGTGCCTTCGTCCAGAGCCACCGTCGCCACGGCGTACGGGCAGGTAAAGCCCGGAAACTCGGGGTAATGCACGACCACGAAGCTCTTGATCGTGCCGCGCCCAGTCGACTTCAAGGTCTCCCACTCGACCGACTGGCAGGCGGCGCACATCGGCCGTGGCGGATGCCGCAATTGCCCGCAAGCGGTGCAGCGCTGGATCAGCAATTCGCCGCGCCGGACGCCCTCCCAGAAGAACGCCACGTCCTCGTTGACCACCGGTCGCGGCCGGAGCGGCCGGACACGGCTACCCGCCGGACTACCTTGCGACTTCACCGCATCATTCTGCGTCACGGCTCCTCCTCATAATGCTTCAGGGTTTTCACGGGCGTGCGCCCGCCCCGACCAATAGCGTAACCTAGCGGTACGTCAAAGGGCGCCCGGAGCACACCGGGGGGCGCGGCCTGTGTAATCAGTTATCGCAGGTCGCCGCGTTTCTGAGGGTGGGCGTAGGGGTGTCGAAATTTGGTATCGGAAATGGGTACTTGCCGAAGTTCCTGGCGTAGCCGTTCATGTCCGCTGCGGTACACCTCGATGAGTGCATCCTCCGCGTCGTAGTTGAAGGGGTCTCCCAGGAGCTGTTCCACTTCTCCGCCCGGCGCTGGCGGGTTGTTCGAATACCACCGGGCCGTCATCTCCATACCCCGCTCTACGGACACAATATCTCGATATCCCAGTTGTCCTTTGATCTTCGTGAGGTCCAGTACTTGATGATAGGGGAACAGGGTGAGCGGAGGCGCGTCAGCAAAAGCCGGCGGTAGTGTGTCGAAAGGTATTTCGACGAACTCGAACTCGTGGTGAAGCACCTGAGCCACGAGCCGGATCCACTCTCCGTTGGTGAGTGTCATGCTCTCGTCGCCGATATTGTAGATCTGCCCGGCGGACCGCTCGGGTTTGTCCACCGCCAGCAGGACGCCGTGGGCCAGGTTTTCCGCGAACCCCCGGGACACCAGAGTCCTGCCTCCACCCGGGACGATGAGATGCTTTCTGCCATCGCGGACCCTGCGGACGATGCTCCACTCCTGGGCGGAGACATTACGAGGACCATACACGTTGGTGGGATAGCGAAAATGCGTGGCGTTGTAGTAGCCGTCCACATGCGCCCGCATCACGGTCCGCTCCGCGTCCCGGGCACGCTCGGTGAAGCGATCCACGCCTTCGGCGGACGCGAGAGGATGGTCTTCCTGCACGGGTACCGGTGACACTTCGAACCACTGTTGCGGATGCCGTTCGGTGATCCGCATCCATCCCTTGTAAATGGCCACGGCGCCTCCCACCGAAACGAAGCGGGACGTATGCCCCTTCACCGCCTCGGCGACGAGCCCCAACCTGCCGTAGGTGGCCACCACCAGATCGAAGCGTTTTCCCGTCAGGGCATCCTGCAGGCTTTCCGGCCAGTGAGGATCGGCATGGATATGTTCGACCTCGGGCGGCGCGTCAGCCTCATGCACCCCCCGGTGCAGCATGCTCACTTCATAGCCCCTCTTGAGAAGTCCGGTTACGATGAATGACCCTGTGGCGCCTGTCCCGCCAACCACGAGTGCTTTCATTGCTGCCTCCCACATGCCATCCGGGCACCGCGAATTCCGACCTCGGCTGTAGCGTGCCCGTTCTTGGGTATTGCCCTCTCCTCCATCGTTGCTCCCGCGCCGCTTTGAAAGACAGCGCCGTCCAGCCTCGTTTGCCGCAGTTAGCACATGTGCCACACACCTCGGAACAGTCGGCACTACGTCCCGGGAGCCGGAAATTGTCCCGGCCGGCGGAAATCTGTTAGGTTGCGCTGACCTGTCGGGAACGGTCGCCCGCGAAGGCGCGCCGGCAGATTTCGGTCGAGGAGGAGCCAATGGGACTGCAGCCGAACCGCATCATTGTCGTGACCGGCGCGAGCCGCGGGGCCGGCAAGGGAATCGCCGTGGCGCTGGGCGCGCCGGGCGCCACCGTGTACGTCACCGGCCGGACCCGACACGAGGGCGATGCCCCGCTGCCGGGGACGGTGTTCGCGACCGCCGAGGAGATCAACCGCCGCGGCGGCGTGGGAATTCCCCTGGTGTGCGACCACGCCGACGACGCGCAGGTCAAGGCGGTGTTCGAGCGCGTGGCGAGCGACCACGGGCGGCTGGACATCCTGGTGAACAACGCCATCTGCCTGCCGGACGGGTTGACGGACAAGGGGCCGTTCTGGAAGAAGCCGCTGGCGCTGCAGGCGATCCTCGACGTGGGCCTGCGCTCGACATATGTGGCGACCTATTTCGCAGCGCCGCTGCTCATCAAGAACGGCGAGGGGCTGGTGGTCAACACTTCGTCGTTTGGCGGGCGCTGCTACATGCACGGGCCCGCGTACGGAGCGGGCAAGGCGGCGGTCGACAAGATGGCTCACGATATGGCCGTCGATTTCAAGGCGTACAACGTGGCCGTGGTGTCCGTCTGGATGGGACTGCTGGACAACGAGCGCACCCGGGCAACGGTAGCGGCAGACCCGGGGACCTACGGGAAGGCCCTTGCCCGCGCGGAGTCCACCGAATTCACCGGGCTCATCATCGACGCGCTGGCACGGGACCCGAAGCGCATGGAGCGCAGCGGCAAGGTGTGGGTCGGCGCCGAACTGGCCCTCGAGTACGGCATCACGGACATCAACGGCCGGCAGCCGCGGTCCTATCGCGCCGGCCTCGGCGACCCGACAACCTTCAGCGACGCGGTCGTCGAGTAGGGACGTGTTCAGCGCGGCGGAACGTTTTTCGCCGCCGCCAAGAAGGCGGGTCGCTCGCCGCCACCGTGCATCAGAATGCTCGCACCGGTGATGTAGCTGGACAGGGGCGAGGCGAGGAACAGGCACACGTCGCCAACGTCCTCGGGCATGGCCAACCGCCCGAGTGGAACGGTGGCCGCGACGGCCGCCACCCCCTCGCCGTCGCCGTAGTGCGCACGTGCCGCCTCGGTGAGGATCATGCCGGCGCTGATGGCATTGATACGCACCTTCGGCGCCCACTCGATCGCCAACGACGCGGTGAGATTGATGACGCCCGCTTTGGCGGCACCGTAGACGGCCGTGCCGGGGGACGGACGCACCCCGCTGACGCTGGCCATGTTGATGATGATGCCCCCGTTCTCCTGCGCCTGCATGACCGTGTTGGCGCGCTGGCAGAAGTTGATCAAGGAGATGAGGTTGAGGCGGATGATCCGTTCGTGCAGGCGCGGGGAGGCCGTGGCGGCTTCGACGGGCGGCGTTCCGCCGGCGTTGTTGATCAGCACGTCGAGATGGCCGAAGCGGTCCGTGGCGAGACGAACGACCTTGTCGATCTGGTCGACGTCCGTGATGTCGGCGTCGAGATACAGCGCCTCCCTGCCACCCGCGGCGATGGGCGCGTCGGGACCCTTGATGTCACACACGATCACATCGGCGCCGTATTCGAGGAAGCGGTCGACGATGCCCCGCCCCACCCCGCGTGCCGCGCCAGTGACGATGACGACCTTCCCTGACATGTCCAACGGTGATTGCATGATTGCCTCGCTTTCGATTGTCGTTCGCAAACTAACGAGGGCTCTTGACTCGCGGAAGATCCTCCCCGAGTCAAGAGCCCTCTTTCTCGGCGCGCAAAACTCCGCCCGCTTACAAGCCGATCCGTTGCGCCACCAACTCGCGGTGATAGGCGGCGTCGCCGAGCAGCGTCTCGCTCGACTTGGCGCGCTTGAAGTACAGGTGGACGTCG
>JAGDMS010000276.1 GCA_017860575.1 Deltaproteobacteria bacterium
TCCACCTTGTCGCGCGCATTGGGTCCGCTGGCGGGCAAGGTGGCAGACGCCATCAACGACATTTTCGACCCGAAGACCTTCTTCCAAAAGGGTCTGGCGCAGCTCTTCGGCACGTTCGACCTCTTCGACTTGCTGCCACCGGGCGCGCTGGGCAAGAATGCACCGAAGCTCACGACCGAGTCGAAGGACATTTTGGGCGGTAAGCTCCTCACCGCGAAGATCGACTGGGAACCCGAGGTGGACGACCTCGCCCTCCCACCTGGCGCTCCCATTGCCATTGCGAGATTCAAGAAGGACCACGGCGGCACGACCAAGCTGGTGATCCACGGCACGGTGCAGAAACCCTTGACGATCGACGCCCTCGGAGCTCCAGTGGCAGGAGATGCCACATCTGTCTTCGAAGGCACGCTCAGCGACTTTCGAGTGGGCGTGCTGGAGGCGGTCTTCATCAACTTCAAGGAATTCGGATTCACGGCTCGAAGCGGTGCGAAGACAGACGTGACGGTGAAGCTCGACCCGGTCACCCCGCTCGAATTCGATGGGGATCTCAAGTTCGTCGAGGAATTGCGCAAAATAATCCCGCCGGATCTTTTCGGCGACGGTCCGAGCCTCGACCTATCGCCGACGGGCATCCGCGCCGGCTTCTCGTTTGCCTTGCCGCCGGTGGCGGTTGGGGTCTTCGCTCTCAAGGACGTCAGTCTCGGCGCTGCGCTCAAGCTGCCCTTCTTCGATGGCAAGCCGACGTTTGATTTCAACGTCTCGGAGCGTCCGCACCCGTTTCTGTTGTCGGTGGGAATCTTCGGCGGCGGTGGATTCTTCCGCCTACAGCTCGACACGGCGGGCATCAGGGTGGTGGAAGCCTCGTTCGAGTTCGGCGCCACCGCATCAATTGACCTTGGCGTCGCGAGCGGCGGTGTGCTCATCATGGCTGGCATCTACTTCAAGCTCGAGCGAAAGGAGCCGTCCAACGATCTCGCCCCCACGCTGTCGGGATACCTACGGATGGGCGGCTATCTGAGCGTGCTCGGCCTCATCAAAGTGTCCCTCGAATTCAATTTAAGCTTCACCTACGACGGCGTTACGGAGAAGGCCTACGGCCGCGCCACGCTTACCGTGAAGGTGGAAATCGTCTTCTTCAGCACTTCGATCGAAGTGACGGTGGAGAAGGCGTTTGGTGGCGCGAGCGGCGATCCGTCGTTTGGTCAACTTTTCGCAACTCCAGACACGTGGAGTGAGTACGCGCTTGCATTCGCGTAGGAGGCGCACCCATGGCACCCACTCACACCGTCTTGTTTACTGTAATCCCTCGCGGCATCATCCTCAACGGCGGCACACTGCCCGTCTCGGTCCTCGTGTCCCCGCGCCTCACTGGCGCCGACAGGCTGGACGCGTTCCCTGACTGGCTCAATTGGACGACCACGCTAAAGGACGGCCTTACGTTGACGTTCCGCAGCGGCGCACAGACAGCCAAGGCCAAAATCGACACCAAGCACCTGCAGCCGGATCTGTGGCGCTCGCTTTTCGCTTCCGACACAATCGTCCGCTCGCGCGTCTTCGACGACTACTCGAACCACAGCATCATATCCTATTCGGTGCGCGAGAGCCTGAGTACGCTTAAAGCCGTCTATAAAGAAGCAGCGGTCTCTCTGGCTCTGCCCGAGGATCCATTGTCTCCTCAAAGCGAGAAGCGCGGCAACCGTCAACTGCTCGGCGCCATCCTCGACGGCCTGGACGTACACTGGAACGCGAAAGAAGCCAAGCGCCGGCGCGAGCTCGTGCGGATGCGTGCAAAGGCCGACAGCACGGAGCGGTCACTGGCCGGGCCGCTCGACTCAGAAGGTCTCATCACGGCGGTGCGCAACGCGGGCGCCTTCCAGAGCGTGGCGGTGCCTTTTGCCGTGTACCACCACATGCCGACACCCAAACAGAAGGACGCCGGCCCCGTGAAGATCGATCCCAACGCGTTCGACTTCCATCAGGCGCTCAGCTCCCTCGAGTCGCACCCGGAGCTGTTGCGCGCACTAGGCTTGGTGTTCGACGTGGATCTGCCACTGGATCTCGTGCCGCAGACCATCTACCCGGCGTTCAGCACGATCTCGGTGGAGTCCACGGACTATCCTTGGATGATGACACCGACGCTGCACCCACCCGAAACTGCCTGCGTCCATATGATGGCCGGCACCACTCGCATTTTCTTCACTGCCACGCGCACCCAAGTCTCCGCCTCGTCACCGACGCAGATTCTTGGCCTTCTCAATCTCGACCCGGAAAAGTGCGGCATCGCGCAGGTGGACGTCGATGGAGCGATGCACAAGGTGATGACGGTCGCGGAGCTGGCGAATCGGCCCGATCCTGGACGTAATCTTTACAACTCGTCGCCTGAGGACGCCGCAAACCCTGAGGTCTTTGACCAGGACGCGACGCTGCCGTCGATGCGCTCAGGCGGCCTTCAGCTCTATATAGATCGGCGTGGGGCGGCGGTGCTCGACGCTATCAAGCAGTCGAAAGCCTTCAACGACGCACTCGAGTCGGGAGGAGTCCAGCCGCGACCATTTTTTGCTGAGGATCTGGTACGCGGATACCGCCTGGACATCTGGGACTCGCGCTCGAACGAGTGGCGCTCCCTCCACCGGCGGTCCGGCAAATACACTATCGGCGATCACGAGCTGCCGTTCGAGACGAAGGAGGAGGAAGGCTTCTTCCAGCTTGCCACGACTCAGCCAGCCCCGGGCGCTGAGCCTGCGGACAAAGACCTCTATGTCCACGAGGTCATCGCGCGGTGGGCCGGGTGGAGTCTGAGCGTGCCCTTCCCGGCAAAGTCGCTAAGTCGCTATGGCGACCCTGACAAGGCCATCCCGCCCGACGGCGATGACCCGGACTACCGCACGGACGAGGCCGTCACGCCCTTCAAGGTCCGGGCGACCTACAAAGTGATCCCGGGCTCGCTGCCGCGCCTGCGATTCGGCTCCCGTTATCGCGTGCGCGCCCGTGCTGTCGACCTCGCCGGCAACAGCCTTGGCGTGAACGATCCGCTGGCGAACGGGCTGGCGGCGGTGATGGGCCTGCCAAGAGACCCTGAGGGCCTCGCATATCTGCGGTACGAACCCGTACCGGCGCCGCTCGTGATCATTCGCGACGAACAGGCGGTCACCTCGCCGGGCTCCGCCGTGCACCGACTGGTCATCCGCACAGCCAACAACGGAGTCGAGCACGACGGCATCGCTGCCGACCTAGCCGCGAGCGACCGGCACATCGTGCCACCTCGGACGAGTGTGGAAATGGGTGAGCGGCTGGGCCTGTTCGATGGTCCGGACGGCAAGCTGAAAAGCGACGCGGCCACGTGGCAGCTTGCCGTCGATCGCGACGCCGGACACTTCACGCAGGCTACCATCAAGATTGCGGGCCGCACCACGGACAACTGCCCGATCGAGTCGGCAGACACCATCGCCGCCTTGCCCCACTTGCCCGACCCACTATCGCGCGGTGCGGCGATCCGCAACCTGCCAGGATCGGTGAATACCGCCATCGGTCGCGTGACACCGAACGGCGGCCCCGCAGGCCCGGTCCCTTACGAGGTCCTCACGGACCCCAATCCCAGACCGGGCTCGGCGACACTCGTGTCGTTCAACACTGGCAACGACTGGCAGAAGACTCTTGGCTTCCGTTTGGCGCTCGACGAGCCGCCGCCCGGCGCGACCAACCCGCCGCCGTCGTGGGATCCCGCGGCGCGTCTGCTTACCGTGTACCTGCCGAAGGGCTGCACCGCCGTCGTCCCGCTCAGCAGCTTCATGACGCCCGAGGATCTGAAGCTGATGGGACTGTGGCAGTGGTTGCGCGAATTCGTGGACCTAGCAGCCATCTTCTTTGCCTCCCCGGCGCGCCTGCTGCCCACGCAGCCCGTCGACCGAATCGCCCATGTGCTGCAACGATCAGTCGAGGGGGGTCATTGGATGCTCACTCCGCCGACGCTGCTCACGCTGGTGCACGCAGTGCAGCAGCCGATCGGCCGGCCGCAGTTTGCCGCGCTCAACGTCGACCATGTCGACGAAGCCGACAATCCGAACCCTCTTCAGACGGGCCGCATGCGCGGGCGCACCGACCCCGAGGAGCTCACAGCGATCACCGCCTGGCGGCGACCCGGCGAAACATCCGCCGCGCTGATGGGCGCGATTCGCATTCACGGTGCGAGCACCGCCAAAGTGGAATTGAACGCCGAGTGGACCGATCCTGTGGATGTGCCGGGTACGCCTGCGCCCGGCGAAAGCCTGTTCCGCGCGCCGGTGGACGAATTGCCGTTACCCACGCCTCGCGAAGGGTATTTACTCGCTAAGGGGACAGAATTCCGACAGGTGGGCTATTACGATCTCGAGAACGATCAAATCACCATGGTCCGTAGCGGCGACAAGGCCTTGAAAGCCGCACTCTACGATCTGTCGTTTGGAGATGCGGCGCCCCGGCACATCCTGGGCGACACGAAGCGCCATCAGGTGCACTACACCGCGGTCGCCACCTCGCGTTACCAGGAGTACTTCCCCCAAGACCAAGATCTTGATTTCACGCGCTCGAGCGACAAAGTACTCGTCGACGTGCCAGCGTCGGCGCGCCCGTTAGCGCCGGACGTCGTCTATGTGGTACCGACGTTCGGCTGGCAGCGCCAGACCGACACCAACATGAAGCGTAGCGTGCGCTTTGGCGGTGGCCTGCGCGTGTATTTGCAGCGTCCATGGTACTCGTCGGGCACGGGCGAACTGCTTGGAGTGGCGCTTTGGAGCTCCCAGAACGGCATGTTGAATGACGCCACGCGCGACAAGTTCAAGCCGTTCTTCACCCAGTGGGGCATGGACCCAATCTGGGCGACCGCCGGGCTCTCCTTTGCTCCGGCCGTCTACAACTTCCCCGATGCCGTCGAGAGAGACTATGGCGTGTCGCTGGAGGAGTCGAGCGCGGCCCGTGTGGACGTCGTTGGGTTCACGCCGCAGTTCGACGAGGTGCGTGGGTTGTGGTTCGCGGATCTCACGATCGACCTCGGCCCGACCTACTCGCCGTTCGTTCGCCTGGCTCTCGTGCGCTACCAGCCGCACGCGTTAGACGATACGCGCATCTCCCGCGTGGTGCTGGCCGGGTTCTCACAACTCACGCCGGATCGCTCTGCGCTCGTGACAGCCGATCCGCACCACCCGCGCACGTTGCGCGTGGTGGTAAGTGGCGTGGCGCCCAGAGGCCCCCTTCCGAAGGGGCCAGGAGTCAAGCCGGCGCGACCCACCCACGTCCGCGTGCGAGTGCAGAAGCGAACGCCTATCGGCGGTGACCTGGGTTGGAGCGACGCGCCCGCAGGCGAGGCCTCAGCGACGCAGTTCTACGAAGGACCGGGCATCGGCCAGCCTGATCTGGCTCTGTGGGCAGGTACGGTGACGTTCTCGTACCTGCCTACGCCGGGTGCCTACCGGCTCCTTGTCGAGGAATTCGAGTACGTCTCGGCTACCTATGCCGAAGGCAAGCAGGCGCCTAGTCGTCTCATCTTCGCTGAGACGTTCGAAGTAGACGGAGGGTTGATGAAGGCATAGGGTCGCGCGGCTCGGTAGATGCCGACAGCCGAATCCAGGCAGGTGACCGAAGTCAACTGGTCGAGCATAAAGTCGCCTACGTCAGCGCGAGGGATTTGAACCGTGCCGAGGGTCTGCAGGAATTTCTGGGTGTGAGCCGGTTGATTGAAATTATCTCCGGGTTATCACTGAACGATCCTCGAACTGGAAGGCAATGGGGATGTTGTTGTGATGTTTCCATAAAACCTGAAGAACTGCTCGATAGGACTTTTTTCTACTGACCAAAATCGATAAAAATCAACACATGTTACGTATATCGGCGATTAAGGTAACCTTTGCGGGTTCAGCATCTTTGTTCAGTTAATCCCAACCTCCTTGGAATCCAGTCCAAATTTCTACGTAGGCACGCAAACCAAATTGGAATCAGGTCGCCCGCGTTAACCTGGAGCTTCAATTCAATTTACGTCATTTATATTGTCGATTCATTTCTAAATGTTATAATTTTAAGTTTATCTCGACGCTGGCCATTTCCGGCATGAAAAAGTTTTTGTTAAACAGACTATCGAGGCAATTAAAGAATTTAAAATTGTCGACAATCGAAATCTATCACTTGACAATTTGACAGTCAAATTCTAACCTGGCCCCAATTTTTGATGACCTATTTCACCTGCACCCCCGTCCGGGGGCCGCATCGCCTGATATAAACACGACCGGCTGCAACTGATGGCTTAATGAATGTCACGTTAAGACCGATTGGACTGCTGAAGCCTTACTGCGATGGGCTTATCGACGATCAGGGCCGCATCGAACTGGCGGATCGCGAAGGTCAGACTCTGGAGCGGGTCTGCCGGGAGATCGGCCTGCCCGAAGGCTTGGTTTCCCTCTTCATCGTCAACGGACACCCCCAATCCGGCGCCTACCGCCTCCAGCCCGGTGACGATGTCAAATGCGTTGCCGTCATTGGGGGCGGATGACTGCAATTCTATCCACTCGAGACACAGGAGAAAACTGAGCATGAAGTTCGGAGTCACCGGAAAAGTCCTGCGGGTTGACCTCACCGAACGGAAACACCAGGTCGAGAGGCCCGACGACACCTTCTACCGGACGTATTTCGGGGGAAGCGCACTGGCGTGCCACTACCTTCTCAAAGAGCGGGGAAGAATAGAAAACCCCCTCGGCCCCGAAAACCTGCTGGTGTTCTCATCGAGCCCTCTGGTGGGCAGCGGCATCCCCGGCGCCAACCGCTATTCCGTGGCCGCCATTTCGCCGCT
>JAGDMS010000572.1 GCA_017860575.1 Deltaproteobacteria bacterium
TGTAACCTGTTTTCAGCAAGTCACTTACGCTCCGACAACTCTGTGAACGTGCTACGATGTTGGTTTTTACCTGCCCCGCCGCCGAAGGAAAAGTGAATTCTGGGTCTGGCTCGCTTGACAATTTGATTTCATGTGCTATTATTCCATGTGCAATGATTTCATATGACTTCCATCTGAGTCTCGCGTATTGGCTGGGCTTCGTCTCACGATCGATCGAGCGGGCCCTGGAAGAGCGGCTCGCGCCGCATGGTGTCGGCCTTCAGGAGGTGAAGATTCTGGCCTGCCTAGCAATGTGCGAGGAGCTGTCGCAATCCGAGTTGGGTGCGATGATCGGGATCGAGCCCTCGACGCTGGTCCGCGCACTGGATCGGATGGAGAAATGTGGTTGGGTCCGGCGTCACCCTTCGGCCCGCGACCGGCGAAAGAAACTCATCCGTGCTACCGAGCAGGCCAAACCGATCTGGAAGAAGATCGTCCAGGAGGGGGAAAAGATCGAGCAGCAAGCCACTGCGGGGATCAGCAAGCCCGAGCTCAAACAACTGCAAGAAACGATCCGGCAGCTGGTGCGCAACCTCGATGGCAGCGCGGACTCACGGAGCGCCGAGGAATGCGATCCGGAACAGTCCAAGCCGGAGCGCCGATGAGCAAGAAAACACTTCAACGTACGGCGGTCGTGATTGCCATGATAGCAGGAGCCTTCTTGGGCATCTGGAAATGGTGTCAGAGCCAGGTCCCCGCAGTGCCAAAGGGCATCGCTCATGGTAATGGCCGACTTGAGGCTCATCAGGTCGATGTCTCCACGAAATACGCCGGCCGAGTAGCGGAGATTCTCGTGAAGGAGGGCGATATGGTGTCCGTCGGGCAGGTGCTTGCCCGTATGGATACAACGGAACTGCAGGCGCAATTGATGAAGGCCATCGCGAGCGTTGCCGAAGCGGAGGGAGCGATTCCTCAAACCGAAGCGATGATCGCGCAACGCCAGAGTGCTCTTAAATTAGCCGAGTACGAATTCACCCGTATCTCGCAGCTGATGCAGGGCGCGTCGGCGTCATCGAGCGAGTTCGCCCAGAAGCAAAGTGAACGGGACTCAGCCGAAGCGACTGTGCAGGAAGCCAAGGCGCGACTTGCCACAGCAAAGAGCAGCGTCGCAGTCGCTCAGGCGTCTGTGTGCCTGATCCGGGCTCAGCTCGACGATTGCGTCTTGAAATCCCCCGTGCATGGCCGCGTCCTCTATCGTCTTGCGGAACCGGGCGAGATACTCGGCGCGGGTGGAAAAACCCTCACCCTCGTGGACCTGAGCAACGTGTACATGGAGATCTTCCTGCCGGCTCGTGACGCCGCGCGGCTGTCCATCGGGTCAGAGGCGCGGCTTACCTTCGACGCGGCGACGACCGAGTTCGCGGTCCCGGCGGTAGTGAGCTTCGTATCGCCCGAGGCGCAGTTCACGCCCAAGCAGGTCGAGACCCTGGACGAGCGCGAGAAGCTCATGTTTCGAGTGCGTATCAGGATTCCGTCTGAATTGGTGCAACGATACATCGAAAAAGTGAAAACGGGCGTGCGAGGCGTGGGCTACGTGCGCACCGACACCGCAGTGCCCTGGCCAGCGTTCCTGGAGAAGCGCTACCTCGGCGATTCGTCTTAGCCGGGATTCTGCCATGATCCAGACTACTTCCAGTGTAGCCGCCCTCACCGGCGTGACGCATCTTTATGGAAAGACGCGCGCGCTGGTGGATGTTGCGGTGGATATCCCCTCCGGCTGCATGGCGGGACTCATCGGCCCGGACGGGGTGGGCAAGTCCACCATGCTCGGCCTCATCGCTGGCGCGCGGAAAATCCAAACGGGCATGGTATCTGTTCTCGGCGGCGACATGGCTCGCGCTCGCCATCGCAACGCCGTCTGTTCGCGGATTGCCTACATGCCGCAGGGGCTGGGATCGAATCTCTATGCGGAGCTGAGCGTCGCGGAAAACCTCGATTTCTTCGGCCACCTGTTCGGTCAACCGGCGCGGGAACGACGCGCCCGTTCGACCACTTTATTGAAGGCGACGGGACTTGCTCCCTTTATCGAACGACCCTCGGGCAAGTTGTCTGGGGGAATGAAGCAAAAGCTCGGACTGTGTTGCGCGCTGATCCACGATCCGGACTTGCTGATTCTCGACGAACCTACCACCGGTGTAGATCCGCTCTCGCGTCGGCAGTTCTGGGATCTTATCCGTGCGATTCGCAACGAACGCCCCGAAATGAGCGTTCTCATTTCCACTGCCTATATGGAGGAAGCCGAGCAGTTCGACTGGCTGATGGCCATGGACGCTGCAAAGGTGCTCGCGACCGGCGCGCCGAACGAGTTGAAGTCCAGGACCGGCAAGCGCACGCTGGAAGATGTCTTCGTCGCGCTGCTCCCCGAAGAAAAGCGCGGACGTCGGCATGAACTGCCGTCGACAAAGTCAGTTTTCAGATTGACCGTGGCGAGATATTCGGGTTTCTCGGATCGAACGGCTGCGGCAAGACCACGACCATGAAGATGCTGACGGGCCTGCTGCCTTCG
>JAGDMS010000092.1 GCA_017860575.1 Deltaproteobacteria bacterium
GCTTCATAATGTCGGAAGCAATCCCACCCCCTTCCTTCCGGCGACCAGACCAACCAGGCCTGGCTGCAGCGCCGCAGGTATTTCGCGAGGGGCAGGGGATCCGGTGGAAGGTCGATAATATAGCCCTGCTGCTGGAGCGCGCGGAGTTGTCGGATTCCATCGCTGCGAACCCCGGGATAGATCGTCCCAGCAAAAAACACATCGACCACCTTGGGCACGTAATCGGTTGGCGCTTGGTGCATTCGCGCCGCGGAGATTCCAATCGAAATCGTTTTCAGTTTAGGCAGGAGTTCCCTACCAGCCCAGCTCCCGTGCGAACGGGCGTAGCGATCCAACTGCAACTCGCGCTTGAAATAATATCGGCACTGGCGAATGAGAAAGCGATTGCGCTGCGGAATGGTCGGGAAATCGGATAAATCGAGAACGACCAGCGGGATGCGATGCCCGGTACGCAACAGCGCTAAAGGCAGCGAATAGATCCAGCGCCGGAAATTTCGGATCCAGCCGTCACCCCGGATGAGCCCTTCCGGCGGGTAGCATACGATGAGGTCGAAGCGATTCTGGCGAAGCGAGCGCCAGAGAGACCACAGGCTCCGTAGGGGTTTGCGGTACCTGTCTGCGATAGCATCTCGCGTATCGGAACCTGTCCAGATCTGAGTCGTTATGTCGGGGTGGACTCGATTGAACAGTGTGCGGTTCCCGATCTCGAGAATCCTCAGGTTCCGCGGGTGCCGCACTGATGTTTCTATGTCTGCCACCTCTCCGCCCGCCCGTATCGACGGCGCTCCAAGATCGACTCATATACACGCTTGATCTTTTGGAAATTGGCGGTGCTTGAATTGGCCAGAGCGAGGCTGCGGGCGGAACTGGCCATGGCCGCACGCAGTTCGGCATTGAGCAGATGGCGCATAGTTGTCGCGAGTTCTCCGACGTCGCCTGGATCTGGGAGCACGAAGCCGTGCCGCCCGGAGATCATGAGTTCCGCCACACCGTTGAAACGTGATGTGATCACCGGCAGGCCGCTCGCCCATGCCTCGAGCACGGCCAGGCTGCAGGGGTCGTAAAACGTGGGGTGCAGGAAAACGTCCGCCGCGCTGTAATAGCCGGCGGAGTCCTCGACGAATCCCAGGAAGAAGCAGCGGTTCGCAATCCCCAGGGAGCGTGCTTGCGCCACGTACGGCTGGCTGTCATCTCGGCCGATGAACGCCAGGCGCACGGCAGCATTCTCACGGGCTACACGCTGAAAAGCCGACAATACAATGGCGGCGCCTTTGAGCTTCAGATTGTGCGCGGCCACCAGGAATAGCACCTCTTCGTTTAGCCCGAGCCGGGTGCGGATCGCCCCCCGCTCGGTCGCCCGTCTCGCCGGGGTGAAGTGCGCAGTGTCAACGCCGTTATAGACCACCCGAATGCGCTCCGGCTCCACTCCGTGCAGTTCGCACAGGTGCGCTTCGACCAGATGAGATACCGCCACGATGATCCCGCGCCGTGAGCCGAGTTGCCGTCTCTCGAGCTGCCGTCGGCTGAGGTAGCCGCGGTAGCGCCAGGGAGAGAGCACGGTCAGCGGGCGGCGGTACCGCGGCTCGGCCAGAATGGTTTGCCTCCAGTCGACAATGCGCGAGCCGAACTGCGGCTGAAATACGTCGAAGTACCACCCGGTTCCCAGGTCGTGGACGATGTCCGCCTGTAGTGCCCGAAGGCAGCATGCGGCGGCTGCTGCTCGCCGCAACCGCGACGCAGCCGCCGGGAGGCGATGCGGTAAACCGCCCGGGACCACGCATTCGTCGGCAATTTCCGCAGCGACCACATGCACCTCATGGCCGTCGCTCACCAACCACTGTGCGAGCTGAGACGCCCAACGCTCGAGTCCCCCACCGCTGGGGTCGAACCGATCAAGCACCAAGGCGATTCTCATGACGGCACGGCGGTCACGCAAGAACACGTTGCGAAAAGTCTCCCCCCGCCAACAGGCGCTCGACACGGGCGAACACCTCGTCCGTTGTGATCGCTTCGAAGCAGGCAGAGGTCCCGAAGGGGCACTGGCGCTTGAAGCACGGGCTACACTTGAGACTCCGATACACCACCTCGGACCGTTCGCCGCGCGGCGCGGTCCACACCGGAGATGATGAGCCAAACAGCACCACCAGCGGAACGCCGAGCGCATCAGCCAGATGGGCGGGTCCTGAATCATTCGAAATCACCAGGGCCGACTCTCGGATCAATTGACACAACTCCACAATCGAGGTGCGGCCGGTCAGATCGCGGGCGCGATGGTTCATCAGCCGATTGATCTCCATCGCTACGGTGCGGGCCTCTGCGGTTCCGACCAGGACAATTTCCGCGCGGTAGCGCTCGGCGATGCGTGTGCCGAGTTCGGCAAACCGCGTTGCGGGCCAACGCTTTGCCGGGCCGTAAGTCGACCAGGGATGCAACAGCACGCGCAGGAAGCCGGCCGATTGCGGGAAAGGTGCTGACATGGCGCCGCCGCTGCGCCCATTCGCTCGCGGCATCCCTAACTGCGGGCGACCGGCCGCCGCTGGACCGAGCACCCGGCCGAGGTCGAGGTAGCTCTCCGACAGATGTCGCCGGCGAAACTGCGGCGGGACGCGCAACGGATGCGTCAAGAGAAGATGTCGGTGGTCAAAACTGTAGCCGATGCGCACGCGCACACCCGCCCAGGCGTAAAAGAGGGCGAACTCGATTCCCCCCGGGAGAATGAAAGCGGCATCCGCAGCAAACTCACGCAAGGCTGCAATGAATTGGCGTATGTCGGCGAGGGTGAGCTGTTCATCAAAGCGGTCGAAGCGAATGACCTTGTCCACGTGCGGAAGTCCCTGCCAGAGGTCGGCCCAGCCGGGCCGGCTGACTACGGCGATCGACGCCGCAGGGCAAACCACGCGCAGGTGATGGAGCAGCGCCAGAGACATCACTGCGTCGCCGAGCCAGTTCGGAAACTGCACGACGATTTTCCCAAGCCGCTCGGCCGCAAGCGGTAGAGGAGCGTCCTGGAAAGCCCGCTGCGCGAGCTTGACGGGCCGGTCCAGTAGCCAGCATAGCAGCCGCGCCCCCCGCCACAAAAGGTCAGGCTGCATACGATTCAAAAGCCGAATCCGTCCATGGACACAACGAAAGCCGAGACAATCATATCGCCGCCTGCATTGGATACTGCCACGTTTGCTTCCTCAGGCTCAACTACACCACCGGGTGCCCCGACTATTGACTATTGCCGTATGCCATCCGAGCCTATAGGTTTCCGGCGTGCGTCCTCTCGATCGTCAAAGCGTATGATCCAGACCCGGCATCATACTCTGGGCCAAGTTCGCGATGAGCTGCAACTACTGCCGCCACCGATCGTCGTCTTCAACAAATCCCATTCGGGCAGCCGTTTGCTGGCCCGCGTACTGGCGAGTGGCGGCGTGTTCCTCGGCTGCCGGGTCAACGAATCCGCGGATGCGGTCGAGCTGTTGGATCTCTTGCACCACCTCGTGCTGGGATACTATCCGGACTACTCACGGCTGTGGCATGCGCGGGGTCCGGAGGACCCGATTCTTCCCGACCTGATTCGCGACACCATGTGCCGCCACCTGCGGGGGTTTGATCGCGCTTCTGGGCGGCCGTGGGGCTGGAAGCTGTGCGAGACAACGTACATCCTTCCGGTGATCGACTTTCTCTTCCCCAGAGCCAGATACATTCACCTTATCCGAGACGGGCGCGATGTGGCATTCTGCGATCATGTTGCTCCGGCAGAATCGTTCTGGAAGAAGATCTACTTCAACACGGCAGGCATAACGACGTGGCGTGGCTACCACCTCACCGGACCGGCGTACCGACAGCGCAGCTACATTTACAACACTGTGCACTGGCTCAACAGCGTCAGGCTCGGACGGGACTACGGAGCGATGCTACGCGAACGCTATCTTGAGGTCCGCTACGAAGATCTCTGCCGGGATTTTGCCGGAGCAGTTCACCGAGTGTTCGAATTCTGCGGGTTGTCGGCTGCAGGCAAGACCGTTGCAGCACTGCAGCCGACCGTCCACGTGACTTCAATTGGAAAGCACCGTCACGCCTCACGCTGGAGAATACGCCGGGTCTTGGACATCGCGAAACCCGAACTCCTCTCGCTCGGCTATCTGCCTCCGGAGGAGGCGACACCATGAAATCGAAGAAGGTCTTGGTGACCGGCGCTGGGGGGTTTATCGGGTCTCACCTTGCTGAGCGTTGCGTGCAAGCCGGCTGGCGAGTTCGCGTTTTTGTGCACTACCACAGCGATGGTCGCGCCGGCTGGCTGGCGGATTCAGAGCTCCTCCGCGACATGGAAGTCGTGGCTGGCGACATTCGCGATTACGATGCCGTTCACGCGGCCTGTCGCGGTGTCGATACGGTCTTCCATCTCGCCGCACTTATCGGAGTGCCGTACTCGTATGTCTCACCGCTTGCCTACGTGCGCACGAACATTGAGGGCACCCATAACGTCCTCAGAGCCGCTGTTGAACATGCGGTGGCCAATCTTTTGATCAGTTCGACCAGCGAGACCTATGGCTCAGCGCAGTACGTGCCGATGGATGAGCGGCACCCGCCGGTCGCCCGCTCGCCTTACGCCGCAAGCAAGACGGCGGCCGATCAGCTGGCACTGAGTTTCTGGCACGCCTTCGACTTGCCGGTCAAGATCGTGCGCCCCTTCAATACTTACGGGCCCAGGCAGTCGCTACGCGCGATCATTCCCAACGTTATCGCTCAACTCGCTACAGGCTCGCGTGTGCGGGTCGGAAACACGTCACCGACGCGCGACTTTATGTTTGTCGAGGATACGGTCGCGGGCTTCCTCGCGATTGCCGGCTGTGAGCGTGCCGTGGGTGAAGCGGTGAATCTCGGCACGGGCACCAACACAAGCATTGCGGAGCTCATCCGTCTCATCGCGCAGATCATGCAGGTCGATGTTGAGATCGTCCCGGAGCCGGCACGCAGGCGTCACGAGAGGACCGAGGTCGACCAACTGCTGTGTGACAATAGCAAAGCCAAGCTCTACTGCGCATGGGCACCGTGTCATTCGCTGGCCCAGGGCTTGGCCCGGACCGTTGAGTGGGTCCGCTCCAACTTGAGCGGCGCCACGCCACCGTACGTGGTCTGAGTGCACGGCTATGAAGGCGGTCATTCTTGCTGGCGGCCTTGGATTGCGGCTCCGCCCGTTCACCGAGTTGATCCCCAAGCCGTTGCTGCCCGTGGGCGAGAGCTCCGTGCTGGATATTCAAATCAGGCGACTGGCAGGGTGCGGGTTCAACAAGATCTTCATCGCGACCAACTACCTATCGGAGCAGATCGAGGAGCACGTGGGCGACGGGAGCCAGTACGGCATCGACATTCAGGTCAGCCGGGAGCCTATGCCGCTCGGAACCTGCGGCCCCGTAACCTTGTTGCGGCGACAGCTCAAGGAGCCGTACCTGCTGATGAACGGCGACATTCTGACGACGCTGGACTTCCGCCAGCCTTACGACGTGGCCTGTGGTCTGGACGCCGACCTGACGGTGGTAACCAAACAGGTGGTCACCCCCTTCGCGTTCGGGCAGGTACTTGGGGAGGGTTCGTATGTCGCTGGGGTACAAGAGAAGCCGGACCTGCGTTTCGAAATCCTCGCGGGGATCTACGTGCTTCGCCCCGCACTCTTCGATGTGATCCCGCGAGACACGTATTACGGCATCGACGCGCTGATCAAAGACCTGCTTGGAGCCGGCCGCAAAGTAGGCAAGTACGTGTGCCGAGATTTCTGGTTGGACATCGGTCAGATGGAGGACTACCGGCGCGCGCACGGATCCTATCTAGCGCATTTCACGGAGGCGAAGGACCGGTGCCTCGCCAAAACTCCGTCCGTTACCTCTGAGTAGGGAAACATTATTGTCTATTATTGAATAGGGGAGCAATTCAGGGACGATGGTACTTTTGGTACGAATCCGCTCCGCCCGTAAGAGAAACGTACCAAGAGTACCAGCGTCCCCCACCCCCGCCGGCTTTCGACTGCTCGATGATTTGCAGCCAGGCTGCAATGGTATCGGACTGAAACCGTCCCACGCCCGTGCACCGCGCGTCACTCGACTCGGGGCAGTCGTGCACCTCCTCCCCGTCCTGGTAGAAGGCACGCCCCGGCAAGGGCCGGATCACGTCGACCCCATAAGGTCGAGCGACCCGTTCGTACGCAGTCTCGGACAGGCTCGAGACGACCAGAAGGGGCACTTCGTAGTGAGCGAGATCGCCGTGACGCTTGACCTCGCGCGCGTCGCGGAACACGTACGGCGTCTGGTAACGGCTGGTCGCATGCGCCGCAGATCGCGTGCGCCCGATCGACGGCACGGCGCCCTGGTGGTCTCCCACCACTACGACGACCGCATCCGGATCGACCGCCGCGAGGTAGTCGAGGTACCGCCTCACCGAACGGGTGTTGTAATAGAGCGCATTCACGTAGTGCGTCACCTCGTCGGTGGAGGACGTGGGGATGACGAGCGGCCGCGTGATTGGATTCATTTCGTAGGGTAGGTGGCCGCTCGAGAAGAACACATAGTTCAAAAACGGGGTGCCACTTTCGAGCAGCGGCCGGATATGCTCCTTGTTGACGGCGATCGTCGCATCGGCGGAAATCCAGGGACCGTCGAGGTCCGTGGTCGGGAAATCACCGCGAAAGTGGGACACAGAGAAACCGAGACTCCGATACGCCTCGCGCGCGTTGAAGAAGTTCGGACTCGCTGGGCTGCTTGCCATCGTTATGTAGCCGTAGCGCCGAAGAAATGCGGGCAGGCAGTCGACCGGCTGGCCGCCGAGCTCGTTGAAGGTCACCGGATCGAGAAGATCGTAGGCTGGTATCCCACACAGAAGCTCGAATTCCGCCTGGGACGACTGACCGCCAAACACCGGCGAGAACGAGCTGCCCCCCAAGTCTCGTCTCATGCCTGGATCGAGCGGGTCTGGCAGGGCGAGTCCGAGGAGGGCAGGGTCCATCAGGGACTCCATCACAAAGATGTGGACGTTGCGCCTCCTTCGCGGCTCCGTCGAGAACGCAGAGACGCTGCGCGGTGCGTGCCCGGCTAAGAGGATGCGTGCCTGCTGGAACTGCAGTGTCCGCAACGCGTCGAACCCGATGGCAAACCAAGGGCTTCGGTACAGCGGATCGTTGCCATAGCGGGCATGGGTGGTCGCCAGCAGGAATCTCACCGCCACGTCTGGGTACAGGAACATCACGCCGCCGCAAACGACAAGCGGCGTCAGTGACACGCACAGACCGCGAAGACTCGGAATCCGGAAGTTCCACAGTGCCAGAGCGCCGGCGCAGACAATCGCGCCGGCCACGAGGGCCTGCTGAGTCAGGCTGAGCGCCTGCCACCCCTCGTCGAGCGTCGTGATGTCGGCCAGCCGAACCCAGAGACCGATGATGACGAACTTCCAGACGGCGGCCCACGAGATGAGTCCGGCGACGATGGCGAAGGGCGCGATTGCCAACCGGTTGTTGGTTTGAAACAGCGCAAACAGCCAGCTCAAGTATCCGAGCAGCACGAAATCCACGACGAACATCGCTCGGGAGACCGGCACCCGGTAGTACCGCGTGAGGAGAAAGTACGAGACCAGAGGCAGCGCCGCCGACACGGCGGCGGCATACAAGCGCCGCGACTGGAGAAGGCGACGTCCTGCAATGCGCGCTTCTGCCGCAGGTCTGGACACCAGCCTCTGGTGAAGCGACGCTGTCCTGCGAGTCATGGACACCGGTGTTGGAGATGAGAGGCGACCATTATCCTACGTGGGGACGCTTGCCGGTGCGGAGGATGGGGCGGCGCGATCTGCCCGGGTAGTGTACGCGACCAAGCACTCAACGACCAGTTCTCATTTGAGCCGGCAGTCCATACCGCCCTTGTGCCGATTCTCTGCTTTCGTTCCCGATGGGGCAAGCGTTGTCCCGACCCTTCGCTCCGAAGCAGTCCGTGCACATCATAGCCGCGGGGAGTGATCAATCCGAAGAAGATCGCTGACATCATCGTCCCGAGAACGCAATTGTCCCTGACTCCGGAGGTTTTGTGATACAAGGGCTTCGTCATTGCGATGAGGAATGATTCCTGGTCAGACACGGCAGCTTTGGTGATGGCATTTGCCCACCAGAAAGGAGCGAACGAGTGACCCCATCTATTCTCACGCCGATGCTGGCGCTCATCGTATGGACCTTCGTCATCATGAGTGGATCAGAGAAAGGGGGCAGGTCACGCTATAACGTATGTAGCTGGCGCCTAACTCAGCTTTTGTTAGTGATTAAGTATGGATCGCGGAACCACACGGGTGGTGAGGACGGGCAACGGCGCGCGTGTGCGTGACCAACGAAAGATCATCGGACCTTCGCGATGGCCTCGGCTGTCGAGCCAGTTCGGCGCGTCGGACGGCCCATCGGCGATGATCAGCCGTACCGAACCGTCCGGTTCATGGCGCGCGGTGCCGTTGTTGACGTGCGAACCAGGAGTGCCGTACGCCAGGGGCTCGAACCAGTAATTGGTCAGTTGCAGCCCCCAATAGGGCACGGCGATGGGCGTGAACGTCACCACCAATGCCTCCTCCGGTTGGAGGCGGAAATGGCCGGCGGCGAAACGGTGACCGGCCGGCATGGTGGGCCGGCTTGGATCGGGGGCAGCGGGAATCTCGTGGAAGACGTTCGGCTCGGCGGCGTTGTGGTCGACCACAGCAGCCCAAAACTGGGCGGATTGCGCTACAAAGCGGGCGGTACGCTCGAGCCCAATCCGGAGGTCCTCTACGCCAAGCGGGTGAGTCGGTCCAGGGTCGTGTTTGCGGATCACAAACCGCGCCCCCTGGACCTGCGTCCAGTCATACGCATACTGCCGAATGAACAGCATAGAAGCAGCGGGCTCGGTCCTGATCCAGTTACCGGCATGCGGCTCCGGGCTCAGGACGATCTCGAACGATCCGTCCGGTCCGACGGTCAGGTCTTCCTCGGTGAGGGCACCGATCAGGCGGCTGGCGGCCTGCAGGCCGATCTTGCCGGCGTAGACGGTGAACTCGATCAGCGGCGCTTGGCCGCGGGAGCCGCTCACGGTGTACGTTGCTGCTCCATCGATGAACGCCTGATGGTACGTCGCGTCGCTCGTCTCGCCTTCGCCCGAACCGGTGGAGGTGACCGCCTGGTAGATCTGCGGGTGTTCCGTGTCGGCAAACTCCAGCGCGGCTTCAAACCCCACGCGCACCAGGCGCACCAGTTTGCGATAGCCTTCAGCCAGCGTGAGCTCGTCGCGCGGCGTGGTCGGGCGGTCCAGAACCGCGCCCGCGTGTTTCAGATCGTCGCAGAACTTCTCCCACAACTCGGCCGCGCTGCGAGACATCGCCTTCTCCTCACCACCGTTCAACGCGCTCAACGCGCATCGGGTTGGACTCCGTAATGCTCGGTGTAGAAGCGGTAGCGCTCTCGTTCGAGCGCCGGGTCGAGACCGAACTGCCGCAGGTTGTACCGGTGCTCGCCGTGTTTTCCCTGGGGATTCTCCGCCAGAAACTGGCGCATGCGGCGTTCCGCCTCGGCGCTGAACGTCAGCCCGAAATGCCCGTAGATCCGGCCGATCATGGCAATCGGATCCTGCATGAACTCGGCATAGCGCACGTCGAGAATGCGCGCCGGGTTGACGCGTCCGCTGGCGCGGAAATCCATGACCTTGCGCAGCGCCCGAGCCCAGCTGTCGCTCCATTCGCGCGCAATAACATTGGAATCGATGTGGTCGCTCACCATGCGGTATCCAGCCGAGAGCAAGCTGGTGAGCGACGCAATGACCGCCAGCGGGTCGCGGTGGGTCTGCACCACCATGGCGTCAGGATAGACCTCGAAGATGTGGTCCAGCGCCCAGAGGTGGTTCACCGCCTTGAGCACCCAGCGCACCGCCGGGCAGTGCCACTGCATGTATTGCAGTTGGCGCCGATGGGTCTCGTAGACAAAACGCAGATCGATGCGCTCGTACCAGGACTCGTAGCTCGGAATGTGGAACTGGTAGCTGAACACCTGGCTGGTGAGTTCGTAGCCGTTCAAGACGTTGCACTCTTCGGGAAATCGCGCCGCCATGGGGTGCATCTTCTTGAACTCGGGCACGAACCGGCCCAGGGTATTGGCGATGTGGTCCTCCCATTGGGCGATACGGGGGTCGGTATCGTAGCTAGCACGTTCAGCCGGGGGCGAAGGCAGATTACATTCCCAGGTGGCGGGGAAGCGGGCATCGGGATCTTGCACCAGCAGGAGATGGAGAATGGTCGAGCCGGACCGCGGCAGGCTGACGACAAACAGCGGCGCCCGAATACGCTCGGCACCGATTTCGGGATGGCGTTTCCAGTCCTCCGTCACCCGCAAGCGGTTGGTGAGATGCCGCAGCAGCTCACCGTGAGCATAGAAGCGGCCGAAGGCGTTCAACCGGGCTTCGCCGTTGAGCGCCTCGAGCAGGCGATCCAGGCCCTCGCGAAAGTGGTAGTCGCCAAAATCCGACAGACCCGATTGCTGCTTCGCCTCGGCCATCAAGGTCTCTGCCTCTAGACATACGGCAGGAATCTCGTCCGCCTTCGTGGGCGTGGTCATAGCACCTCCCGCAAATCACCGCCGGACTGCGGTTAGCTCCGTCAGCACACACCGCCACAGACGGCCAGGGTCTGCGCGGTCACGTAACTCGACTCGCTGCTGGCCAGAAAGACCACAGCGCCGATGATCTCGTCCGGGTAGGCGGCCCGTTTCTGGATCGCCTGCTCGGCGGCATGCTGGATGAAGCCCGGGATGGTGGATTCCAGCTCGGCCATCATATCGGTCACAAATGTCCCCGGGGCCAGCGCATTCACCCGCACCCCCAGCGGGCCCCACTCTTCGGCCATGACGCGGGTGAGCATGTGCAGCGCCGCTTTGCTGGCACAGTAGGGACCGAGATTGGCGATGCCGCGCACTCCCGGCAGGATGCCGGCGGTGATCACGTTGATGATGGACCCACCGCCGCCTTCGCCCATGCGGCGCGCCACCAGTTGCGCCAGTTGGGTCGGTCCCTTCACATTGACGGCGAAGGCCTCATCGAACATCGCCCCGCTCGTTTCGAACAAGGGAAGAAAGGAGAGGTTGACCCCGGCGTTGTTCACCAACACATCGCAGCGGCCGAAGCGCTCGTAAGTGTCGGCCACCAACTGCACCACTTCAGTCCCCCGGCCCAGGTCACAGGCGACGGCATGCGCCTGCCGGCCGCTCCGCTGGATTTCGTCGGCTACCGCCTGGCAGGCGGAAAGTGTCCGGCTGGTGACAACCACGTTCGCACCCGCCCGGCCCAATCCAAGCGCCATGGCTTTGCCCAGGCCGCGACCGGCGCCGGTGACCAGCGCAACCTTGTCCGTCAGGTCGAACATACGTTCCCTCCATATGAAGCCCCCATCCGTCCTCCTCCGTGCCCTCAACGTGCCGGACTGAGTCGTTCGACCTCCACGCGTGTGGCACGATCGGTTGAGCTGGGACCGCCGACGCTCGGCCGTGGCTGCAGGTGGAAGTAACCGCCAGCGAGCGAAATCGGATTGATCGGGCTGGGAGTGACCGCGGAGGGCGAGTGCCGGCCCGCAAACTGGTAGGCCTCCCAGGCGTGGTAGACGACGACCTGCCCCGGACGCAGCGCCGCGCTCACCTTGGCCTGCAGCTCGAACGAGCCGAGGTCGTTGTACACCCGAACGCGGTCTCCGTCCGTGATCCCTCGCTTGTCCGCATCGCCTTGTCCGACGAAAATCACCGGGGCGCCGCGGCCAAGCCGCAGCATGTGGGCGGAGTCGCGCCAGGCGGAGTGGATCGACCAGCGCGTATGGCCACCGGTCATCTGCAGCGGATAGTTCCCGCCGATCGGCGGCTGATCCTTGTGCACCGGCAGCTCTTCCCCGAGCTCACGGTACAGCTCCTGATCAATGAAGAACTGCATGCGCCGCGTCAGCGTGGGCCAGGGCTCCTTCTTTTGTGTGTGCCAGGTGTTCGCCGTGATGGTTTCGTTCGGCGCGATGTCGGTGGCGTTGTCCACCGTCATGTACCCGGCACCCACGCCGGTGAAGCGCCGGAAGCCGCTGCGTTCCAGCTCCGGCCAGCGCACACCGCCGACGTTGGTGGACAAGGACAGAATCTCGTCGAGCAGGGCCTTGGGATTCGTTTCCGTATACTGGCCGCCGAAGGTCATCTCGTCGTACACGCGGTCGAGCCGGCGTTCGCTTCCTGAGCGGTCTTTGAACGTCTGCAGTCCGCGAGCCCGCGCCCGTTCCTGCACCGCCTTCATCAGCAAGCAGTGAAAGGCCCAGTCGGACTTGGACTCCGCCAATGGCGGGACTGCCTCAGTGGTCACCTGCGCAAAGGGTAGGATCGGGGTGGTGGCGACCAGCAAGTCGTCCTTTTCGTACCAAGCCGCCGCGGGCAGGACATAGTCACTGTGCAAGGCCGTGTTGCTCATGCGCGTGTCGAGGGTGACGAGAAGGTCCAGCCTGGGCAGCAACGTGTCGATCAGTTTGTCGTAACCACGGACGCGGCGCAGCAAGTTGCCGCCGGCCTGGAACAGGATGCGCGGGCGCTGCCTGGGCGCAACCTGCCAGCCCTTGCTGATGGCCTCCTCAAGGTATTCGTGCAGCTCACGCTTCAGATGAGGATCCCATCTTTTCGAAGCGCCGAAGCGGCCGTCCAGGCCGGCATGGAAGTACCACATCAGGTTGCTGGGCGGACTGCTACCGCCCATGAACGCGCGGCGGCCGAGCTCGTGCACCACCATCATGTCGGTCAAGCCCTGCCGCTTCATTTCCGCTACCACCGGCGCCAGCGCCAGCCGCTGCTGCTGCAAGGACTCCCGCAGCGGCAAGGCGCCGCTGAGGCCATAGATGTCGTCCACGCCGGCCGGATGCAGGTTGGGAAAGGCGTTGAACCCCGCGCCCTTCCTCCCGATCTGACCAGCCAGGGCGAACACCAGGATCTGGGCGCGCTCCATTTCGACGGCATGATAGAACTTCGAGAAATTCGACTGCGCAATACAGGTTGCGGCTTTGGCACTGGCCATCGCGTGCGCGAGCTGTCTGACCGTCTTCGGCGCCACCCCGGTGGTGCGGGCGGTCGGTTCCGGTGCGTAACGGGACAGGTGTTGGCGCAGGAGCGCGAACACCGGCGTGACCTTCACCTTCCCATGCAACGTGTCGACGGTGAACTCTCCCTCAAGGTTGGGATCAAGACCGTTCAGAGCGAGCGTGTCTCTCGGCGCTTTCTGGATCCGCTGCGTCTTCCCGTCAAACAGGTAGAAGATATCTGCTCCGCCGCTCGGTTCGAGATCGCTGGCGCGCAAAAACATCCGCGTGTCGGTGCGGACCAACAGCGGCAGGTCGGTTTGTTCGCTGACGAAAGCGCGATCGTAGAGCTTCTCCTCGATGAGCACATGCGCCAGAGAAAGCCCGAAGGCGGCGTCAGTGGCGATGTTGAGCGGAATCCACAGATCGGTGTGGATCGATGAGGCGTTGTAGTCAGGATTGATGGCGACCACCCGAGCGCCACGATAGCGGGCCTCGTTGATGAAGTGGGCGGCGGGGATCTGGGTGTAGGTAGGATTGCCGCCCCAGATCAGGATCAGATCGGAGTAGCACAAGTCGTCAGCCGAGCTGGCGAAAAAGAGCTTCCCGCAGGTTACCGCCGCCGCCGGATGGTGGTCACCCAATTCGGCGTTGAGGTCCACGATCAGTGTGTCGAGCAACGCGTTCGTGCGGTTCAGGCCCATCATGAAGCAGCCGTTCGAGGCGCTGCCGCCGGAATCCCAAACCACCGCCCCAGGGCCGTCCGTGGTCAGGACCCCGATGATCTGATCGGCAATTTCGCCGAAGGCCTGCGCCCAGGAGATGCGCTGCCATGTGCCGGCGCCGCGAGGCCCGACACGCTTGAGCGGATAGCGCACACGTGCGGCGTCGTACATGCGCTGGCTGTAGCACGCACCTTTCTGGCAGCCCCGCGGATTGAAATCGGGAACCTCGGCGTTGGTGCGCGGATAGGTGGCGGCCTGCTCCTCGCGCCAGACGATGCCGTCTTTGACGTAAACGTTCCAGTTGCAGCCCCGCTGGTACCAGCAGTTGACGTAGTGGGTGCCCCTGGCCACTCGGTCCCAGACCCAGCGCTGACGGTACAGATCCTCCCAACTGCGGTAGTCCGGCAAAGCGTTAGCCGGCTGGATTGTCGCTGTCGCCGCCTCGATTGGCATACGCCAGCCGAGATGCAAGAGCGCCAGGGCCAGGCTGGAAGAACCGGCTTTCAGGAAATTGCGCCGGGTGATGGTGGGCTTCATAGGGAATGCCACCTGAAAGCTTGATTTGGCAACCACCAGCCATCGCCCAGAGCATAGATCCAGGGACTGACTGCCGCGAGCATTACGTTCATCCCCGCTCGACCCGACGTATCGCCGGTGACGGCCACCAGCACCACGGCGGCCATCAGGCTCACGGCGACGTGGCTCGTCAAACTGACCTGCGCAGCCACGATCGGAGCGACGATTCCGCCCACGACGACCACCATCCAAAACACCCAGCGCAGCCGTCGGCGCCGGTTACGATGCGCAGCTCGTTGGTCTTGCCGCGATGCTCGGTGATGCCACTGGCTCCTTTCTGACGTGCGGTTGAGGCGATGCTGGTCCCGATCCCTACCACAACCACTCAATGCGGACATAATGAAAGTCCGACAGGCTGCTAGCGACGCGACGTGACGGCCGGGATCACCTCGTCGGCGAAGGCCTGGATCTCGTCGAGGAGGTAGGGGGTGGAGGGCATCAGGATGAAGTGCGTGATGCCGGCCTGCAGATAGCGCTCGATGGTGTCCAGGCACTCTTGTTTATCGCCGATCAGCATCTGCCGGCGCGCCTGCTCGGGTGATGTCTGGCTCATGTTGGCCATCCGGTTGCACATGGCCTCCTGCCGTGGCGGCGCGGCCTTGTAGCACAGGGACAACATCACCGTCTTCTCGATGGCGTCCGTATCGCGCCCGACAGCGTCGCCGTGGCGCTGGATGATCTCGATGAGCCCGCGCAGGGTTTCGGCGCTGCCGCCGGCATTCCACATGTCCGCGTACTTGGCCACGATCTTGAGCAACACCTGCTTCCCGGTGCCGCCGATCATGATGGGCGGATGCGGCTGCTGTAGCGCCCTGGGGCAACACATGGCATCGGTTACCGTGTAGTGCCGGCCGTGGAATGTCGTCTTCGGCTGGGTGAACATGCCGCGGATGATCTGGCAGGCCTCGTCGAGTGCGGCGAGACGACCGGCCACCGTCTTGAAGTCGATGCCGAAGCTGCGGTGTTCGAGTTCGAACCAGCCGGCGCCGATGCCGAGATTGAACCGCCCGCCGCTGATATGGTCCAGCGTGGCTGCCATCTTCGCCGTGATGCACGGGTGTCGATAGGTGTTGCCGTTCACCAAATGACCGATGCGCACGCGTGTCGTGGCCTGCGCCAGCGCGCTGAGGGTCGTCCACCCCTCCAGACATGGACCTTCCGGGTCGGCGTAGATCGGATAGAAGTGATCAAAAGCCCAGAGGGAATCGTAGCCCCAGGCGTCCGCCTTGCGCCACAGATCCAGTAACTCGGCCCATGCCACGCCCTGTTGAGCGGTCTGTATCCCGAACCGGATTGGATGTCTGCCCACCCGCATCTCCTTTCGTCAGCACCGAGTTCGATCCGAACGTGATGCCGTGACCGACACCGGCCATCTCGCAGATTTGGAGGAAACGTACACCGGTTGCGGGGCAAGGCCAATGGCGGGGCCTTGCCCTCGGTCGACCGAGCATCGGTTGAGCTTGATGGCCAGCCTATCGGCGGACCCGTCAAAGAGATCAGCGCCCACACCCTTCGCCCGCTCGCGTGCCAGCCGTGGTGCCGTTGCGCTGCCGAAGCCGACGCCATTCAAGGTGAGTACCGCATCAAGATACCGGATGCACACTGGCAGTGCATTGAGACAGTGGGGCAGTTGGTGGACTCTATCCAAAAGCGACAGTTGCTCGATGCCCAGAGCCCGGTGCATGAGCGAGGAACGACCGTTCCCTATTGGCAAGGGCAGGCTCCCGGATCTGCCCCCCCGTTGAGCGGCCAGTATTCAAACGCTCAGCGACGGCAGGCGGGCGGCCTACGACAGCAGCACGCCCGC
>JAGDMS010000573.1 GCA_017860575.1 Deltaproteobacteria bacterium
GAGCAGCTGGCGCAGATGTTCGACCAGGCAAGCTCCGCGACCCGACGACGGGATGAGCCGTGACAACACGCATCGCACGGCAGTCCGATTTCGCCGCAGTCCCGGCAGCGCACCCGAAGTGGAAGGCGCAGCGATCCCTTGCCCTGGCTGACCCCTCACCCAACGGCAGTACACGCCGTGCATCGCAGCGCGGACAGAAGGCCGCGAGCTGGTGGTCGCGGGCGTGCAGGCCCGCGATGATGCCGAGGCCGATCACGGGGCGAGGGTACTGCGAAGGCAGGCGGTGCGAGCCGACCGCACCGGGCGAGCCTGCCGATAAGCCCTGATGCGTCCACGCCGTGGCAGGCGTAAAGATTAGTACGTGAAGGGTGGGATGCCGCTCAAGGGAAGAGCAGGACCATGGAATTCAATCTGATCTCCTGGTGGCAACGCAAGCGCATTCAGGCGACGGTGCGGTTGTCCGGTCGCCCGATGCATTTCCATCGCGTCACCAACCCTTACCACGCCGTTAGTATCAAGGCCGGTCCAGGCTGTCACGCGACGGCGCAGAAATTCCGAGGCCAGCGGTTCCTCTCAGGTGAAGCGCCGCCACGCGCATCCCGCCGTCTGGGGTCGGGACAATTGCGGCCGGGACGCCTTCAACGTCGAAAAACCGGGTGCCTGCCGGAAATGTAGCTTCTTTGTCCACATTCTCAGGCTTGGGATCAAACGTCGGCGGCATCAGATGCTCGACTGACGCTGCGTTGCGAATCCAGAAAGCGGCGTAGACTGGGCTTGGAAGACCATTCACAAGATTTGCCGTCTAAGGAGGCAGACATGAAAACAAGAAATCGAGTTGCATCTGCGGTATCTCTGCTGTTGACTGCGGGTGCGGTGATGGCGGACGGAACAGAGTCCTTGGGCGCTCCGTCAATCGCGATTCAGCCGGGCACCGCGATCATCGCAAACGGCGCCGGGATGCATTCCCAGCCAGGGGTTTTCAGCGTCGAGGTGCCGGCGGGTGCCACAGTCAAACAGGTGCTCCTGTACTGGCAGGGATCCGCCGCTGTGGGCAGTTCGGAGGATGCGATGATCACCGTTGCCTCCAGCAATGGCACCAGTTCGCCCGTGACCGGGACCCTAATCGGTGGGCCGACGCTGTTTGCCGCTCGGGATTCGCGAGTCTACCGTGCTGACGTCACAACCAGCGGCTTGGTGATTGGTCCGGGCATCACGACCCTTACTGTGTCGGACCTATCGTTTGAAGCCGGTGTGCCGGGTTCCAACGACGGCGTCGGCGCCTTGGTAATCATCGACGACGGCATCAACCCTTCCAGCGTTGTCGTTCGGGATGGGTCTGATTGGGCGTACGACCCCACGAATGGCGACCCGGGTCCGATCAACCCGGCACTGCGCGAGACCGTGCCTCAGACCTTCACGTTCGCCGCCTCAGCCGTGGAACGTACCGCCCAAGTGAATTTGTTCTTCGCGAGTGTGCAGGACACCACGCTGCGACCGTCGGCCTTGGAGTTCACGACCAATGGCCCCGGGGGTGGCACGTCGGTCCTCAACAATGTCCTCCAGAGCAACAACGGTCCCGAATGGGATACCTATAATGCCAACGTCGTGATTCCGCCCGGGACCACGCAGTTGACGATTGAGGCGGTGTCCGTCGATAACCTCAATACGGGCGTGCTCGAAGCATCGTTCGTGTGGATGGCTGCCGGCTTCTCGCTGAACGCTCCGCAGGACTGCGGCCGCATGACCGGCGGGGGAAGCGTCTTCGACATCGAGGGCATGCGCGTCACACGTGGATTCGAGATTCACTGCGACTTGCGCAAGCCCAACAACATCCAGGTGAACTGGGAGGGCAACCGCTTCCACCTCGATGAGTTGACGGCGGCGATCTGCACGGACACGCTGATTGACCAGACGCCGCCGAAGCACGCGCCGTTTGATACCTTCTTCGGCACGGGCACCGGTCGATACAACGGACAGCCGGGCGCACGAATCGAGTTCGAGTTCGTCGATGCCGGCGAGCCAGGTACGAGCGATACGGCGTGGATCAAGGTCTATGATTCGTCCGATACAATGGTCCTCGATGTGCCGAGTGGCGGCTTGTCGGGGTATCTTGAGAAGGGCAACCTGCAGACGCACCGGGACAACAAGTGCTCGAAGTAAAGTAGTTCACGACCACTGGTTTGACGATGACGGGGCTGCCTCCGTGACAGGGGGCGGCCCCTTTGTTTGTCTTCCCAAACCGTAACTTCCAAAGGTTCGCTCTTCCTGCCGATCAGGCGCGGGTCGCTTGCGCGGCCCGAGCCGGGGTTTCTGTATCTGGCCAAACGCAGCAGATATTCGAGCGGATACGCCAGATGATACCGAGCCGTATCGGCGCATGGAAAACGCCACCAGGCACCGTCAGATCGGTCAGCAGTTTCTTGTTAGCATCATTCCGCAGTACCCGCCCGCCAAGCCGGTCTTCCTGCGCGGTTGGGCGCATCAACTCGACGGGCTAGTATCGCAAATAGAGTCCGAGAAATGTCCGCCTGGATCAAGGGCAGCGCGATCAACGCGGCGGTAGGTTTGGGGCTAGGTACGGGCGAGGCGCTGACGGAAAGTCGCTGATGTCGGTCGCTTAGCCGGACTTTGTGGGGTTGGCCCTACTCCACTTCCGGCCCCGTGCTCAGTGCAGCCGCCGGACCAGTTCCCCAACGTCCGAGTTCAACAGCGCCCACGCCCGCTGTGCCGTCGCGACGATCAGATACAGAATCAACGAACTCGCGACCAGGCGCTGCACGCCGGTCGCCGCCAACTCACGGCACCTCAAGCGCGCTCCCTTCGCGGGCCACAGGTTGTCCATGGGCCGCATCCCCGTGTTGTTCTTGTTGCGATCGAGCGTACGCCCGCGGAACGGCGCAGTGCGTCGGTTTTCACATAAGGAACCGAGCGCAACTGGCGCGGAGCGACATCCGTTGGAACAGGGGCGGGCCGCCCGTCTCGTCTAATTGGCCGCACGAATGCCTTAGACTATCCACCGTGATTGCGCGGCAGCCACGCCCCGGTGGCGGAACTGGTAGACGCAACGGACTTAAAATCCGTTATCCGCAAGGGTGTACAGGTTCGAGTCCTGTCCGGGGCACC
>JAGDMS010000093.1 GCA_017860575.1 Deltaproteobacteria bacterium
TCCCGCTCACCGTTACGATTGCGTGGGCGAACTTCGGCAGCGGCGAACTGCGGGAGGCGTTGCTGCGCCAGGCTTCGATCACCGGGCGGTTCCGCATTTGGGAGAGTACCCTCACAATGGTTGCAGCTCGGCCCGTGCTCGGCTGGGGCCCAGGACAATTCGCCGGGGCCTATCCCGCCGCCCAGCGTGCCTACGTCAAGCGGCACGGTGCGGACCCGCGCATCACGGAACTCACTGACCACCCGCACAGCGAGTACCTGTACTTCGCTTCCGAGGGTGGCGGGTTGGCACTGCTCGCCGTGCTGGCGGTGACCGGCCTCGCGTTAGGCTGGGGTGCACGCGGACCTGCGGACAGCGTCGGGTTGACTGCCGCCCTCATCGCAATCGCCGTCCATGGCTTGAGTGACATCCCGCTGCACCTGCCGGCCACGGCCGCGCTTTTTTGCGTTCTGCTGGTCGCGATCTTCACCGCGCACGCCGAGCGGATTGTCTTCCGCGTGCGCGTACTCACGACCATCGAGCGCGCTGGCCTCCTCCTCTTAACCGTGCTCTCCGTCGTGCAGGCCAGCCGGTTGCTCCTCGTCGACCGCCAGCTCCAGGGAAGCCGATACGCGTTTGCCGCGGGGGATGCGGCGCTAGCAGAACGAGTCGCCCAGGACGGCCTGTCACTCGAACCCGCTCACGGTGAGCTCTGGGGTGTGGTGGCCTACGCACGGGCGGCGCGCGACGATGCCGCCGGCACCATTGCGGCCGCCGCACGCGCGCAGGCCCTCCTACCGTCACCGGCGATCACCTACCTGATGGCGTCGACCGAACGCCAGCAGGGGCACCCAGAACGTGCCCTGGCCCTCCTGCGCGAGTTGAGTGAAACCGTTCCCGGTCTCATCCGCCCCCGTGTGCTCCTGGCAGAAACGTATGTCGACGTGGGGCAAATCGAGGCTGCCAAGATAACGCTACGGGACGCCTTGACGATGCCGTCCAAGTTCGTCACGAAAGAGGAGCAACGATTGCGGACCGAGGCGGCAGCGCTGCTGCAAACGCTGGACGCTCGGTGAGGGGTACAGTGCACGACGAGGAGGCGATAGTCCGTTCCGTGAAGCGAGAACGTACCGTCCCGAGGACAACCGGTACGGAGCGAGGCGCCCAGCGAACACGAATGTTGCTCCGTGTCTCCGTGCTCGGTGTGGGGGTTGCAAACGGCGTCTTGCTCCTGCCGTACGCCCGCGCGCTGTGGTGGCAACATGTCTACCGCACCCCGCCGGCGCGCTGGCTCATCCCCGTGGCCGGCGTCCCGGTCGAGAGCGTGAGCCCGTCCTTCGGCGCGCCCCGTTCGATGGGACCGCACGAGGGCATCGACGTCGCGGCGGCCGACGGAACCCCCGTCGTCGCCGCTGCGGATGGCGTCGTCATCGGAAACCGCCAGACCATGATCGGTGGCCATGTGTTGTGGCTGATGGGCACCGGTGGGCGCTTGTACTACTACGCCCATATGCGCGAACTGGCGCCGCGGATGACCATGGGCCGGTTCGTCGCGGCAGGCGAACAGATCGGCAGCGTGGGAAACAGCGGCAACGCAAGCACCACCCTCCCGCACTTGCACTTCGCGACCTACCTGGTCACCTCGCGTTTCTATCCAATGCGCTACCACCCCATCGACCCGTATCCTCTGCTCGCGGCTGCGGCCCCCAATGCCACGTCCGGGCGGATCGCCCCGCCCCCGTGAACTGCCGACAACACGCTGAACGGTCAGTCGTGCGCCCGCGCGCCCCATTCCTGGGTGGCATGCTCGTCGGGATGTTGGCGCTGGGCGTGTACAGCTCGACGCTCTCCGCGTTTCCGAGTTGGGACAGCCTTCGCCACGCCGCGGATATGACGCTCGGCAGGCCGGCGGGATTGGCGGGCGGGCATCATCTGGCCGGCGGCCTTTTCGTGTACGGCCTGCAGTGCCTCGCCCAGCGCGCCGGATTGCTCCTCGAACCGTTGCGCGTGTTGCAACAGACGAGTGCTTGCTTTGCGGCGATCTGCCTCGGGAGTCTGTATGCCCTGCTGCGCACCTCGGGGGCCAGCGTCGGGGTGGCAGCGTTTGTTGCGCTTGGACTGGGCAGCTCCCGGGCGTTCTGGGAGGCCGCGACCGATGGCGAAGTCTACGCGGTGGCAGCGGCGTTGCTGGTGGTTGCATGGTGGGGGACACTGTTTGCGCCCCGCACCCTGGCCGGTGCGGCAGGCGCCGGCGCAGTGGCAGCGCTGGCGATACTCGGACACCAGTGCACTGCCGTGTTGGCGTTGTGCTCGCCGTTTTGGTTCTGGCGCCGCGAGCGCTCGTTCCCCTTCGCCCTCACCTACGTCATGAGCTGCGGAGCGGTGGCGGCTTGCGGATATCTGCTCGCCTGGTGGGTATCCGGATGGGGGCAGAACGGCGCCGCGCTGTATAAGTGGCTGACACTGTACCTGCGGCTCGGATTCCATTTCCCGCCCTCGAATCGGATTCTTGGAGCCGCACAGGGATTCGTCATGAGCATGGTGTTCCCCCCAGGCCCCTTCGCGACATTCGCCGGCCCTGGTTGGGGGCTACGATGGGCTGCAATGGGACTTGTACTGGCTGCGGTCGCTAGCGTGTGGGCAGTGGGCCTGACATCGGCGTGGCAAACGGGCCCTGGTGCGCCGGGCCGGCTAATCGTGCTCGTGGCCTTCGGAACCGGGGCGCTCGCCAGTTGGTGGGAACCAAACACGGGCAAATTCTGGGTGCCTGCCCTTGTCTGCAGCTGGTTGGCGATCGGCATCGGGCTGGCACGACGGCCGATCATTTCCCCAACCGCGGTCGCGGCGATGGCACTCGCCTTGGCCGTGATCAACACCGGCGGCATCCTGCCACGCACGGGCGTTGCGTTTAATCCGCTGCCGTCGGCCGCGCGCCAGATCGCGCAAGCCACCGCCCCCGGTGACCTCATCATTACCAGCACGGATATTCTTGGCCCGAGTCTGGCGTATTACGGCGCCCGCCCCCACGTCACCAACCTCTTTGCACTCGCCCTCGAGGCCCGATACCGCAACCGCGACGTGCAACAACAGCTCCTCGGTGCCGTTGCCGCCGCGCGACAACGGCAGGCGGCGGCGTTCATCGCCTCCGATGCCCTCGCACTGCCGTCCGACCGCCGCAGGCTGGTTCCGGCACTTCCCGGCACGCTTCGCGAACTGGTATCGCCCATGCAATTGCGACAGGCGTTCACATACACGATCGGCCAACGCCAGCACACGCTCTTCGAGATCGTTGATCCTGCGCCCCAGGGGGCGCCGAAGGCAGTGCGTTCCGGGGTCTGCGATCCGCCCCAAGAGCACCATCGTCCCTGACCTCTGTTCTCGCAACCCTACACGCGGCGGCCGATCTCCGTCCCGGCGGCGATGGCGTCCATGGCGCTGCCCGGACTCCTGGCGTCGCCGATGAGGTACACTTCGGGAGCGAGCGGCTGCATCGCGTCCGGGATCGGGTGCACCGGGCGGGCACCCGTAGCCAAAACGACGGTGTCGATGTCGCGCACGGCCTCGCGCTTTTCGTCGCGCTCGACGACCACCCCATCGGCTTTGATCTCGACGACCTTGGTCGACGTCATCAGCTGGATGTCGGCCTGCGCCAGGCCGTGGACGAGCGGCGCCCGCGGAACCATGGGAACCTCCGGCGCGATGTCGGCGCGCATTTCGACGATGGTGACCTGCTTCCCGTAGCGGGCCAGGAACTCGGCCGTCTCGCACCCCACCTGCCCACCCCCGACCACCAGGACGCGCTGGCCGGTCCACACTTTGCCGGCGAGGACATCGTGCGCGGTGACGACTTGGGCACCATCCATCCCGGGCACATCGGGGATCAGCGGCTCGCTGCCGGTCGCAACGATGATGACGTCGGGCTTCACCGCCTCGATCACCGCGGGAGTCAACGCTTGCCCCAGAACGACCTCGACGCCCACTTTCCCCAACTGCCGCTCGATGTAGCGCAGGTACGGAGTGATCTCCTGTTTGCGCGGCGGGATCGACGCCAGGAAGAATTGCCCGCCCAATTGTTGGTCGCGCTCGTACAGAACGACCGTGTGCCCGCGCAACGCCGCGCTGCGCGCCGCCTCCATTCCCGCGGGCCCGCCGCCGGCCACCAGCACCCGTTTGGGTCGGACAGCAGGTTTCGGTCGCGGCTCGCTTTCCCGGCCGGCGTCCGGGTTGACCAGACAGGTGAAGGGCAACCCAGCCAGTAACCCGCCGAAGCATCCCTGGTTGCACGCAATGCACCAGCGAATGTCCTCGCTCTGCCCGTGCTGCAGCTTGTTGGGCAGCTCGGGGTCGGCAATCAGCCCGCGTCCGACGGCGATCAGGTCCGCTTTACCGGCGACCAGCACCGATTCCGCCAGCAAGGGATCGTTCAATTTCCCCACAACCATCACCGGGATATCGACCGCCGCCTTCACCGCCGCGGCCGATTCGACGTTGAGGCCCTGCGGCATTCCCATCGGTGCCACCGTGTAGAGGAAAGTGAAGTGCATGCCGGTGGTGATGCTGAGACAGTCCGCGCCGGCTTCCGCGAACAGCGGCGCGATGATGGCGGATTCCGCTGTCGTGCGGCCACCCGGCACGCGTTCGTCGGCGCTGAAGCGAAAGATCACCGGGAAATCATCGCCGACGTTCCTGCGCACGGCGTGCAGAACTTCGACAGCAAAACGTACGCGGCCAGTGAGGTCGCCGCCATAGCGGTCTGTCCTCCGGTTGAAGTACGCCGACAAGAACTGGGCGATGAGGTAACCGTGGCCGCCGTGGATATCGACCGCATCGAAACCGGCTTCCCGCGCCCGGCGTGCGGCGGCGCCAAAGGCCTCGACGATTTCTTCGATTTCGGCGATGGTCAGGGCCCGCGGCACGGCACCGCCGGGGCACGGAATGGCCGATGGCGCAAGCGGCGGATGGGCGGGGTCGAGCATCAACATCGCGCCGCCGGCATGATGCAGCTGCAACGACGCCTTCGCGCCGGCGGCGTGGAGCCGGTCCGTCAGGCGCCGGAAGCCGGGAATGAAGCGATCGTCATAGATCGCGGTGAAGCCGCGGTCGCCCAGCGCGACGTTGTGGGTGTACGGGTGCACCTCGGCGGTCTCCACCGTGATCAAGGCCGCGCCGCCCTGCGCACGCGCCGCATAAAACGCGATCAATCGATCGGTGATTTCGCCGCTGCTGCCGGCCAACAGCGTGGTCATGGGCGGCATGACGATCCGGTTCTTCAGCGTCAGCGACTTGATGCGCAACGGGCTGAAGAGCCGCCGGAGTGGCAACAGGTTCGTCATCACCGCCGGGCGCCCGCTAGATCCCGTACCGCGGGAACGAACCGAGGAACATGTACTCGTACAGACCGTACCCGACCTCGGACCCGAGTTCGAACCGGCCGACACAATCGCAGATGCCGAATAGCCGGCCGGCGTCGTCCACCGTGTCGAGTTCGAGGCCCTGCACGACGAGGGGACCCTGGTACAGGCCGTGCCGCCAGTCCAGGTCAAAGCCGTAACCGGTGCCGATACCGATGTAACAGTCGATCAGCGGCGTCGCCTTGACCTGAAACCCGCCACCCGGCGCGTGCGGGAACGAGATGACGGACCGCGCGAGCGCGTTCGTGCCGGGGCGGATGGTGTGTTCGTGCTCGGGGCGGCCGAGGTGCTCCACCGGGCGCGCCGGATCATTCCAGATGCGGACGGCCTCTTCCTGGATGCGTTCGCCGTTTTCCAGCTCCGACACAATGTACAGGATCGTGTAGTCCTTGAACTGCATCGGCATGTAGTTCCACATGTTGAACGGCACTTGTGCCTCACGAGCCCCGGGAGCCTCCGGTTCGCCCACCGGCCGGATACCCCACGATCGATCGCGTGTCCCCCACCAGCGATCGGGCGTGACCTTGTAGGTGTCATCGCCGACCCGCAGCGTGCCGGTCCAGAACCCGGTCTGCGCGAAACGCGAGGTATTCATCGTCACCCGGCCGATCTGGCGCACGAACTGATTCGTCTCCTGGTGCGCGGGTATGGCGCCCTCCCAGCGCAGGTCGAACTCGATCCCGTGCTCGTTCGGTTCGAGGATATAGCGCACCTTCTTGAGGCCCTCGATGACTTCGATGCGAAAGGGCCCGACGCTGATGTCGGCGCGGTCGCCCATCAGGCGCGACGCGCGCACCACCTTGTGCTTGGTCCCGCGCCGCACCACGGCGAAAGCGTCCTGCACGGCGAGGTTGGGGTACTGACCCAACCCCATGATCATGAACAGATCGCCGCTGCAGTTGTGCAGGTTGAAGTAGTAGCGATCGTAGAAGTTGCGGTCGCTGGTGCCGACAAACCGAATCGGCTCCGGGGTCTGGTGCAGTGGATAGTCATCCATTGATGAGAGCATGTGAACCTCCTCCGATAGCGCGCGCCTTACGCGCCCGCCGCCTCCAGCATGCGGGCGAGGGTCTTGTACGCCCAGTTGTCCACGTCCATGTTGCCGTCGGCCGGCATGATCTCGTAGTACTTCATCTGCAGGTCGACCCGTGCCACGACGAGGGCGAATTTGTACACGCCCAAGATGTCATAGTACTGAAAGTGCCGCGCCTCACGGCCGACCAACTCCTCCCAGCGCGCGACGGTGGCGGACCGGTCCGGGAACCCCGCCAGCCGTTCCAAGCCGTACCCCTCCCAGAGGAATCGATCGATGGCCATGAACCAGGTCAGGTCCTGAACGGGGTCACCGAGCCGGACCATCTCCCAGTCGACCACCGCAACCACATCGAGTTGCTCGTTGAAGATCTGGTTGCCAATGCGCGCATCGCCCCAGCAGATGGCCACCGGCTGGTCCGCCGGCTGGTGCGCGCGCAGCCAGCGCTGCGCCGCGTCGAACACGGGGTAACGGTCGGGATTGAAGCCCCAGAACAGGTAGTCGTAGTAGTGCAGCTGCTGGTCAAGCGCGGTCGCCCCGCGTTGCGGCTCGTCGAGGAACTCGAAACCGAGTGCGCGCCAGTCGACCCGGTGCACCCGGGCCATCGCCTCCAGACCGTTCCACCACATGCGCTCCCGCTGCTCCGGAGACAGATCCGCGACCCAGCCCGTGAGATGAAACGGCGGATTGTCCCCCGGCGTGCGGCCATCGACGTGGTCCATGACATAGAACGGCACCCCGAGCGGCCCCGGGTCCGGCTCGTTCCAACGCATGCGCGGCACCGGCACGTCACTGCGGTCGCCGAGGATTTTCATCACGCGATACTGCAGACCGACATCATAGGTCGGGAAGACCGTCCTCCCGCGCGGCTTGAATCGCGCGACCAGGGGCTCCTGGTGCGCACCGGCGTGGTCGGTCCAACCCACATCGAACATGAGGGTGTCGCTCGAGAAGCCGCTGGAAGAGGGCCCGCCGTGAATGGTGACCTGCACATCGCGCGCGCCGGGCAGCTTCGAGGCCAGCCAGGCGCATAGTTGTCGTTGGGTCAGATCAAGATCGCGTTTTTCCGGATGCGGCATGGTTGCAGTCTCCCTCACACACCGAATTGCCGGCGCTCGCTAGCACACGCGTGCGCACTTCGTCGAGCGCCAGCCCGGTCTCAGACCCCACCGGTCCGAGGCAGACGACGGAAGCGCACCGGGATGGCACTCTGGCGCGGGATCCCCGAGATGGGATCGTAGTCGTGATCATTGGCGATCAGACGCGCCGTGCTGCTGCCGACCTGGCGCACGTCCGCTTCCTCGCGGGGATCGCCGCCGAAGGCATGCGCCATCGCCACCGCGCCGCGCCGCACATCGTCGGAAGATTCGACGATCGCCGCCACCGCACCATCCTCGGACGCAACCTCGACCACATCCCCCGAGGTCAGGCCGAGTTGCTGCAGGTCGTCGGGATGCAGGTAGGCAGGGTTGAAGGTCTGGTGCGCACGTGTGGAGGGATAGTCGTGGCCAACCGAATTCATCACGTGCTTGAGCCGGCTGCACACGAGAAGGTGACTGAAGCTGCCATCTTTGCCGTACTGCCCCGCCGTCCGCACCGGCTCGGCACGCACCTCACGTAACTCGTCAACGATCCCTTCCGGGTTGAACAGCAAGCGCCCTTCCAGCCCTGGAATCGGCGGCGCGACCACCTCGTTGATTTCATCGAAGATGTGGCCGCCCTCGTGTTCGGCGATGGTACGGATCGGCACTTTCGCGCCGGTGAAGACCGAGTCGATCACGTCGAGCGTGGTGGGCAACTGCTCGGTGTTGAGCGCGCCGCCGGGCAGCTCGATTGCGGTACCCATGCGCCGGGCCAGGCCGGCGAAGAACATCCATTCCTCGACCAGGTCGCCCACCGCAGGCACCAGCGCGTGCGCGTAATGCGCGTAGGGGGCTTCGTAGAGCCGGTCTTGGAATACCGCGACATCGTCCCGCTCCAACGGATGTCGGCAGGCGATCACGTAGTGCGCGCGGCGACAGGTCACGCTCATCTTGATGTCGAGGCAAACCAGCAGGTCCAGCGCCGCAAACGCCCGCAGGGTACGCTCCTGATCCGGCCAGGTTATGACCGGGTTGCCGCTCAGGACAAACAACGCGCGCACCTGCCCATCGCCCGGCTCCAGAATCTCGTCGGCGAGCGCGGCCGTCGGCATTTCACCGATGACCTGGCGTAGACCGCGGATGCGGGAACGTTCGGTATTCAACGCCAGATTGATCTCGCCGGGAAGCATCTCCGGCGGAAACGCCTGGGCCGGTCGCGGCATCGGTGGGGTCAACACGCTCGGCACGCCCACCCGTTCGCCTTCGCGGCTCCAGCGGCCGCACACGGTATTGAGGCAGGAGATCAGGTGCTCGGTCAGGTTGGGATGCGGCGCCATGTCGGGACCGGTGCCCGAACTGGCGCAGCCGCGCGGGCCAGCTGCAAACAGGCGGGCCGCGGCAATCATTTGTTCCGCGGGGACACCGGCCCGGTGGGCCACGTATTCAGGAGTGAACCCATCGATGGCTTGGCGCAGCTCTTCCAGACCCTGCGTGTTGGCGCGGCAGAACTCGACGTCGTGGAGGTTCTCGGTAAGAATGACGCGCAACATGCCCGCCAGCAGCGTCGGGTCCTCCCCCGGTTGCAGCTGCAGGTGAATGTCGGACAGCCGTGCCGTCTCGGTCCGGCGCGGATCCACGCAGATCACCTTCATGCCCCGTTCGCGCGCATCGCGCAGCGACTTCGGATAGAACCCCGGCGGGCCACCCATCTGGTGCAGGGCTGAGACCAGCGGGTTGGTGCCGATGAGCATGATGACATCGGACGTCGCGAAGCTGTGCGGCCCGCCGCCCCAGAAGCCATGCCGCCCGACGGCGATGATCTTGGACGGCTGGTCGATGGTCACGCTGCTGTGGATCATCGGCGAGCCGATGCCGCGGTGCCACGCCTTCACAACTGGGAGGCTGGGCGCGTTGAAATACGCCGCCGTGCCGCCGTAGGTCGCGACCGCGCGCGGGCCGTAGCGGCCGATGATCTCGGAAAGCCGCTGTGCAATCTGATCCATCGCCGCTTCGCTCGCGATCGGCGCAAAGCCGCCGTCCGCGGTGCGCACCATGGACGTGTGCAGGCGCTGCGGATCATTGATCTCAAACGGAATCTGCCGGCCCTTGATGCAGGTATACCCACGGCTCATCGGGTCGGCGTGATCCCCACGCACGTCCACCACACGGCCCGCCTCGACATCCACCTCGATGGCACAGAACGCGGGACACACACGACAAAACGAACGTCTGGTTTCCATAACAACCCTCACGCCCTCCCTAGCACGGGGCGTGATCCGATTGCGAACGCTACCACCTGCGCAACGCCAGGCGGCCGCTCGTCAGCCACCCGGTGCCACTTTCACCGCTGAACCGTGACGGGGGGCCGATCCTGGAACCAAAGGCTCAGCACTTACGAGCGCGGCACAGGTCTTCTCGGCCGAGATCGCTTCAGAGGTCGCGAGTGGCCTGCTGCCGACGATTGGGACGCCGCATGGCGTTTGACGGCAGCCTCCAACTCGTTGAAGGCGTCGCCCATGTGCGCCGCAAGGTCATCAACGTGTGGCACCAGATCCGGGCATGCCGTCAACCCCAGGTACAGCCCTTTATGGTAGCTGAGGCAGGTAATGTTGAGCGCCATATTCGGCGTGAGCACCGACATCGGACATGTCGCCTCCAGCGGCGCTCCAGTAAGGAACAGCGGCGTGTGTGGCCCCGCGACATTCGACACTGCGACGCTGGACATCGCATTCCCGGTCACCGAACCGAGGAACGCCGGTACGATCATGACGGTACTGTAGAGATCGACACTCGGCACGCTCATAGCCTGCAGGTGCTTCTTGGCCGCCTGCGTCGACTTTCTGATGGCCATGAGCCGATTGAACGGGTCGCGGACGTCTGTGGCGAGCGTGGCGAACAGCAAGGAGACCCTGTTACCCGAACGCTCTCCCTCTCCGTGCTTCAAGCCAACCGGCACACCCGCGATGAGCGCCCGCTGCGGCAGCGCCTTTCTCTCCTCCAGGTGACGGCGCAACGCTCCGCCGCTGATGGCCAGCACAACGTCGTTCAGGGTCGACTCCGACGCTTTGGCCACCGCTTTGACCCGTGCCAGGCTGAAGCTATGCATCGCGACGCTCCGCCGCCGGGTCAATGGCCCGTTCATAATGCACTTGGGCCCCGTGTACGGAGCGACGAGACCAGAGTGATCACCCATTGCCGCGTTGATGGTCTGGCGCATCGCGCGCACGAACTCTGGCAGGCTGCGGTAGGTTTCCAGTTGCTTCCGAATCCGCTCCTCAAAGGCCGACAGCAACGACGCATCGCCGTCCCGCCTGCGCTTGGCCTCGCGACCGGTTCTCTCGGTCTTTTCCTTGCGCGCGTTCCGCTGTGCGAACCATGGCCCACGTACCGGCGCGTTCGGTGTCTCCGACGCTAAAGCGTACGCCACCCTGATGGCGGTGCTGCCGTCGAACAGGGCGTGATGGAATTTCATGTAGACGGCGAAGCGGCGGTGAGCGTACCCTTCGATAAGGTGCAATTCCCAGAGCGGCCGGGCCATGTCGAGCGGTTGCGAATGCAGCCGAGAAATCAGCTCCCACAACTCGCGTTCGCCGCCCGGAGCCGGCAACGCATGATGCGAGAGATGGTCATTGACGTTCTCGTCCAGCACGATCTCCCAAGCGGGTGCCAGCGTGGACTGGAGCAACGACTGTGTGGCCAGCCGATAATTCCACGGCGGGCTGTTTATGGGTTGCTTGCGCAGTCGGGCCAGGAGTCGCGCGACAAAATTCGTCGGTGCCGTGGCGGGAAGGCTGAACACGCTGTACCCCCCGATGTGCATCGGCGTCGTTGGCGAATCGCCTAGCAGCATCTGGGCGTCTTGTCTTCCCAACGGTATCCTCTGCATCTCACGCACTCCGCGATGAGGATTCGACGCCTGAACGGTACGAGGCCATGGTCGCACCCGGCGATTCTTGATTCAAGACGGGCAAGGGAGGGCACCAAGGGCCGCAGCGGTGGCCCAGCGTACGCTGCCGTGTTGCCGCTGAAGCTCGTTATGCCGGGAGCCGTTTCACCGTCTGCGCATCGATGATGCCCGGATTGTTGGTGTTATTGACGGCGCCCTCGACTTCAATGCGGTCGCCGACGTTGAGATCTTGACAGCGGAGCGTGCGACCGCTCGAATCAGCAATCTTTGTCGTTTGCGACAGGCGGAGCCGCGAACGTTCCAGTATCCCGGCCATACCAGGCATGCTCGACATACCGGACATTCCCTGCCCGCCTGACTTACCGGCGGGATCCGCCATCATCAACACACCGGCAGTGCAGTCATTTTTGATTATCCTCCCGGTCAGCTGAACCTGGTCGGTGGCTTGCGGCCCGACAACCATGGCCGTCGCGACCATCGTCTGATCGCTCAGCTGGATCGTGCCCCGCACCACCACTTGCTGGCCCGTCCGAATCGCCGCACACGCGAGGGCATTCCCGGACCCGTCGACGATGTCAGTCGACGCTGTCAGCCGTACCATGAATTGGTTGGCCTTTGGCCGCCGGTCATCGACCAGAATGCTACCAGCGGCGCAGTCCGTGTGCGCCACCGCGCCGAGGAACCCCAGCTGCCGTACCGCACCCATTTGAACCGTCCGTGGCGCAAGCCGCAAATCTTGCAACACAATGGTCGACCCCGCCGGCACGTCGACCTGCTCAGTGACCGCATACGCGGCTGTTTTGAAACGGAGCGTCAACGTGCCCGAGAAATCGCCGGTCAGTTCGAAATTGCCGTCGGCATCGGTGGTGCTTGCACTACCTGTCACCTCATCGATGCTCACTTGCACGACCGGCACCGCCGCGGCACCCCCGGACGTGGCGTCCGCCGCGCTCGTCCCCTCGGCCACCGAGGTCACGTTGCCACTGATGGATGCCGAAAGTCCCGACCCGACCGGACCACCATCGCTCGATGCAATCCCGATCCCGCCGCCACCGCAGCCGCTACCGGTGAGCAGCAGCCAAAGACTCGCGACGAAAATCCACGCTCGCTTCATTGTGACCTCCGAATGCGGCCCGGTGCGGGGCGATCAACCTTTGCATGATCTGGGGATTCCGGCGGCACCACTTCCTCCTCGAAGTAGTGCGCGGCGAGCACCACCCGCGTCCGCTGCCCGCCCGCCGCCTGCGGATTCCGGTCACGGTCGTACGACGCGAGCAGGCTGTTGGCGCGCCGGATGAATTCCTCCGCCAGCCGCCGCGTGGCAGCACGCACCTCGGGGAGCGCCTCGGCACCAATGTTGTCGTAGACGACTTTGCGCTGTGGCCGTGGCGCGTCGGGATGTTCAATGTTGTGCACGATCGTTGAAAACAGCTCCGCAGGATCCGAACCCAGCAGGGTTAATTTGCCCGCCGCGTCCCCGGCGGGAATGTGCGCCTCGTGAACCAATATGACGTCGCCATCCCCGCGAAAGTTCACCACCCCCACACGCAGCAGCTCGTCGAGCACCGAGCGGACGGGGATATCCGTTCCCACTTCGCGCACCAGGCGCGCGAAACTGGGGGCGTCGGGCCCCTCGGACTCGTATGGTAGACGCCGCGGTGTACCGTCAGCGGCGGCGTACGGCGGACCGGCCATCCAACGGCCGATGACGTGGGTGACGAGGGTGTCCTCCACTTCCGGTGTCTGCGGCGCTTTGCGGTGGCGGCGCAGTTGGGCGATCTCCTTGCGGTGGATGCCGGTGACCAGCGACAGGCGGCTGTCAGTCTGCTGCTTGAACGGGAGCGTGAACTCTCGCTGCGCCACGTCGAAATACACTTGCTTCACGATGCGGCTGAAGGCGGGATACGACACCCCATAGGCGATGAGCTGGCGCACCACTGGACGCATCATGCGCTCGATGGCGGCGACAAACTGTTCTTTCAACGCGCGTGGCAGCATCGCAGTGACGCCTTAGCCTATCGTCGAACCGCTTCCAACGGGCGGCAAGTCGTGCGTGGGAGGGGGGGAGACACCACGCGCTCGACTTGCCGCCCGCGAGTCTGCACTACTGGCCGGTGCTGGACGTCACGTCCTCACAGCCGGCCACACAGCTCTGCGCATCCCGCATGCACCCCCGGCGCGCCGCCTGTAAGGCATCTTGGCACTCGTAACACTGCACCAAATCCGAACAGGCGTCATCACAGTGGTCAAGCCCGGCCAAACACTCGCCGAAGGCATCAGCACAGCCACCAACACATGTCGGGTCCTTGCTCGCCAAGTTCGCTGATGCCGGGCAACTTCGCAGGCAAGCCACCTCTTCACTGCGGCAGGCGGTGTTATCGCCCACGGCAGTCTCCAGGCACGTCAGTACGCACTGCCGCAACGCCAACTGCGCCTGGCGGCACTCGATCGTCCGCGGCGTAGTACTGCAGACGTCGTGCGCAGTCTGGGCTTCGTCATTGCATGAGGCCACCGCGCACAAGCGCTCGCTCTCCTCCACGGTCCGCCGGCACGTGAGCGTGTAATCGCCGCAGTCGCGCACGCACGCCCAGTCCAGAGCTCCCCGGCCCTTCGGCATGCCAAGCGATCCGGTTGGACCTGTGGATCCCGTCATCCCCGTTACCCCCATCACGCCCGTTGGCCCCGTATGTCCGTTCGCTCCCATTGCCCCGATCGGCCCCATGGTCCCGCCAGGCCCCATCCGCCCGCTTTGCGCGGCGTGAAGCGTCAGCGGCAGCACCGCGACCAAGCCGGCCCACAGGCCCGCTGCAACCATCAGTCTCGTTCTCATCTGCCTCTCCTTTCATTGCCCTTCTTGTTGTTGACCCTAGCCTCGATTTGCTTCTCATGGCGCCGACCGTTTGCCGAGAGGTCCCGGCAAAAGCCTGGGGGAGCGCGGTCATGAATGGGACGATATCTCATGGCAATGGGAAATATTCCCATTCCACCCGCGCGTCAAGCTCTTTTTGACTTTTTCCTCTGCAGGATGCGCACGGAGCTAACAGCGGCTCCCCGTATCACGCCGCGATTGCGGTCGCCCGCACGGCAGCCAGCGCCACCATCAACTCGTCAACCTGCGTGGAACTAAAGAGCCCGTCAGGTCCGCGCGGCGTGAGATCGGTGAACGGCGACTCGTACAGCAGCGCCGCAGCCATCACGCCATGCTCGGTCAGGTGATTCACGATAAGGTCCACGAACTCGATCTGGTTGGCGCCGAGGGTCTTCCCGGCGAGGAACCCTGCCAGCGCATCCTTGGCCGCCTCGCGGTCCATGCCCACCAGGGATCGAACGAACAAGCCGAGACCCTGCGACGCCGCCTTGGCGCGGCTGACGTCCTCGGCCGCCCCAACGCCGCTCTCGACCAGCATGCGTTCCAGTTCGGCCAGATCGGCCGCGGTGAGCGCCTTGTTCATCCGCAGCTTGTGGATCGCGACATGATCCTGATGCGCGCGCAGAAACGCCTGCGCCTTCGCCCGAAACTTGGCGTAGTCCGTGCCCTCCCCGAAGCCAGCGAGTACAACCTCCTTCTCGCCGCCCATCACGTCCTCGAAATCGCTGTAGATGGGTTTGCGCTGCCGCTTCTCGATCAACTGCACCAGGTCGCGCAGACGCCGGCGAACGCGTTCCAACATCGGGATCGTCACGTCTTGCCACCACTCGTCGGTCTGCACCTCCTGGATCAGCGCCATCTGCTCCCGCACCATCGGAATGGCCGACTTCTCCTCCAGCAGACCGGCGATCTCCTTGACCTGGTCCCGCAGACGCTCGAATCCCGGCCCTGAGCGCAGACGTGCCAGTTGCAGGGTGAGCAGGAGCAGATCGAACCGTTTCGCCTCTTCGGCCTCGGCCTCGATTTCCGACGGCAAGCCCGCGACCTCGTGCGACAGCTCCGACAAGGCTGCCGCGGAGAGCACCGTCCAGGCTTCGGGCCTGGCGTACTTCTCCACGACGCGGCGCCGCGGCCGGACCACGAAGTTGTCGAGGTTCATCGCCGCCACTTCCCTGTGCAGCAGCTCGCCGGTCGCGCGGCGGACTTCCGCGTCGGTCTGCGGCTCACCGTAGGGGGCCTCGAACTCCACCACCGCCTCGATAGCGGCGGCGCTGGGCTGTCGGTCCAACTCGCCGATCAGCTCCAGCCGCGCCGTGAACAGCCGCTTGCCCAGCGACTCGCCCAGCGCACCGTCGGTCGTCTCGGGATTCTGGCTGAAGTACTCCAGGTTCTGGCAGTAATCGAAGAGGTAGAAAAACTCCTTGTGCCGCCCGGGCCCGAACAGGTCGGGACAGAGCCGCGTGCCGCGGCCCACCATCTGCCAGAACTTGGTCTTCGAGCGCACCAGCTTGAAGAAGACCAGGTTCACAACCTCCGGGATGTCGATGCCGGTGTCGAGCATGTCCACCGAGATGGCGATGTGCGGCGCCCTGTCTTTGTTCGAGAAGTTATCGATCAGGCTCTGCGCGTACTCGGTCTTGAAGGTAATGACGCGCGCGAATTCGCCCTTGTAATGTGGATAGTTCGCGTTGAAGCGCTCGGCGATGAACTCCGCGTGCGCCTGGTTCTTGGCGAAGACG
>JAGDMS010000094.1 GCA_017860575.1 Deltaproteobacteria bacterium
CCCGCCGCCGACAGGTGAAACGCGTTCAGGTCGTAGCCCTGCCAATCGGCGTAGGGGCCCGTCTGGCCGTAGGGCGTGATCGAAATCATCACCAAGTTCGGATGGTTTTGCGCCAGCGTCGCGTAATCGAGCCCCCATTCCCGCATCCGCCAAGGCGGGTAGTTCTCGATCAACACGTCCGCTTGTGCGAGCAGCCGCAGCAACTGCGCGCGGCCGTCAGCGGTACGGATGTCGAGGGTGATGCCGCGTTTGTTTGTGTTCAGAAAGAAGAACAGTCCGCTCCGTTCCGAGTGCGCTCGGTCTCCGGGGAACGGGCCCCAGCGGCGCGCGACGTCCCCTTCGGGCAGTTCGACCTTGATAACGTCGGCGCCATAGTCCGCAAACACTTTGGCGCAGAAGGGTGCGGAGACCCCCTCACCCAACTCGATTACTGTGATACCGCTGAGCGCATCGCGAGCCATTTCACATCCTTTGCGTGGGCGCTTTCTGTAACGGTTTGGGACGTGAGTCAACCCCACGCTGGCGCGGCTACGCCCAAGAGGCTCCCGCTTCGGCACAATATATCACTTGATAGGTTTATTCCTTCGTGCTACTCGAAGGCGCGACGCCTGTTGAAATCCATTGCACCGCCAATCGTTGTGAACGAGTGATTGTGGGAGGACGAGATGGTTTCACTAAAAGATCGAACATGTATCGTCGGCAGCGGCCAGACCCGATACCGGCGCGGTCGCGACATGAACGGGACAATCAGCTGCAGGCCAGCGAGGCCGCACTCGGCGGTGCCGGCCTCCGGCGCCAACAAATCAATGGCACTAGTCCGCATATGAATCTGGGCATTTCCAAGGAGGACAGATGGACTCGTTAAAGGATCAAATCTGCGTCGTGGGGATCGGGGAAACACCGTATTGGCGCCTCAAAGAGCCGGATGGCACAAATCTCTCGATTCAGCTCAAGGCGTGCGAGGCGGCCATTGCCGAGGCCGGATTGAAGAACAAAGACATCGACTGCATCTTGCCAATCGAAGGCGTTGCACATGCCGAGGAGATTGCAGTGAACCTCGGCATCCCTGACCTGCGCTATCAGGCGACCGTGCGCATTGCAGCGGCGGCACCCGGTGCGCACATCATGGTGGGGGGCATGGCCATCCATGCCGGGATCTGCAACTACGCATTGATTCCGCTCGGCTGGTATGGCTTTTCCGGTGCCATCAGGGTGCGTAAAGTTCTGGCGGCCAACCCCATGGTATTCTCCGGCGGTCCCACGGCGCGCGATTTCTACTATCCGCAAGGAATGAACGTGCCACCGCAGTGGTTTTCATTCATGGCGCGCTATCACATGAACAAGTACGGCACGACGCGCGAGCAACTCGGAGCCGTGGCCGTGGCCTTTCGAAAGCACGCCCAACTGAATCCCCACGCGCTCATGTACGGTAAGCCGATGACGATGGCCGACTATCTCGGCTGCCGAATGATCTCCGACCCCTATAGCCTCTACGACTGCTCCCTGGAATGCGACGGCGCGGGGGCGCTCGTGGTCACGACGGTGGAGCGCGCGCGTGATCTCAAACAAAAGCCCGTGTACCTGATGGGGTTTGGGCAGGGCCAGCCCTTTCCTGCCGATGACCTCTCGAATCGCGCCGACTTCCTGGAAATGGGGGTCACCAAGGCGGCACCGCGCGCCTTTGCCATGGCCGGGATCACACATAAAGACATCGACTTTGCGCAGCTGTACGATGCGTTCAGCTTTCAGGTGATCGAACAGATCGAAGAGATGGGCTTCTGCAAACGCGGGGAAGGCGGGCCGTTCGTCGAAGGAGGCCGCATCGAAATCGGCGGCGAATTGCCGATCAACACGCATGGCGGCCTGATGTCCGAAGGTCACGTGATGGGCATCAACCACCTCATCGAAGCCGTCAGGCAGCTACGCGGCGAGGCGGGCGATCACCAGGTCAAGGACGCCGAAATCGGGCTGGTCACCGGCTTCGGCGACTTCATGGATGGCAGCGTCGTCATCTTGAGAAAATAAGGAGACGTCATGGCCGAACAAAAGGCATACACGAAGCCGTTGCCGTTCATCGACGGCGCGACGGGTGAATTCTATGACTTCTGCAAGAAACACGAGCTCCGCTTCCAGCGGTGCACCAAGTGCGGCACGTGGCGTCATGTCCCGCGCGACATGTGCGCCGAGTGCGGCTCGTGGGATTGGGAGTGGGCGAAGTCCAGCGGCCGCGGCAAGCTGTTCACCTGGACCGTCGTGACCAGGGCGATGCATCCCGAGTTCACGGAAGAAGTTCCATACGCAGTCTGCCTCGTCGAGTTGGAAGAAGGACCTCGTCTCGTGAGTCGGGTCGTGGATGTACCGCCCCAGGACCTTCGCTATCAGATGCCCGTGCAGGTCATCTTCGATGCCGTCACCCCCGAGGTCACGTTGCCACGATTTCGTCGGATTAGCGGGTGAGGCTGCGGCGGAACGGTTGCCCGCGTCGGATAGCACAAGCTAAGCACACACCAGGAAGGAGAGCAGCATGAAGACATCACCACATTTTTTGTACGAGAAGAAGGGCCACATCGCGATCATGACGTGGAATCGGCCGGAGAAGCGCAATTGCTTCACGCCCGAGATGATCGACGCCTTTTACGATGCGTTCGGAGATTTCGACAAGGACGACAACCTCTGGGTTGCCATACTGGCCTCCACCGGGGACAAGGCATGGTGTTCGGGCGGTGACCTGGAGGCAATGATTCCCGCTGTGACCTCGGGAAGGTTCAAGATCAACGAGGATCCGACGAAGCGGGTGTTTCACGATATTTTCAAGCCGATCATCACCGCCGTGAATGGGTTTGCCACCCTCGAGCTGATCCAGGGAACGGATTTGTGCGTGGCGTCAGAGAACGCCAGCTTCGCCCTCGGCGAAGTGCGCTGGGGCATGATCGCCGCCGGCGGTTCACACGTGCGCTTCCCGCGCTACCTGCCATGGTGGATCGCGATGGAAGTGCTGCTCACGGGCCGCCCCATCAGCGCACGGCGCGCGTACGAGGTCGGAATGGTCAACCGGCTGGTGCCGACCGTGGACAAGGTGTTGCCGACCGCGATGGAGTTGGCCGAGCTCATCTGTGAGAATGGACCACTGGCGGTGCGTACGGCGAAGGAAATCGCGGTACGCCAGTGGAATCACGAACCCGCCTACGTGTTGGAAAACGCACTCTTCCAGCGGGTCCGACTGTCCGAGGATGCGCAGGAAGGGCCGCGCGCCTACCAGGAACGACGGAAGCCCCGCTTTACCGGACGGTAGCAAACGCCTACGGGAACCGGCGCTGAGGCAATGGCGGTGCTGTTCACAACGTGTGATCGGCCTCTTTGCGGGCACCTCACCAACCATGTTGATTGACGGCGCTGCCCGACCCGCCCTCGGGCGCACCGCCAATCCCAGGGATGGCTGGCTGCCGCGGCCAACTGCGAGCGCCGGGAGCCCCTCCCGCTTGCGGTACGGGCGCGAGCAACCAGCCATGCCACAGCGTCCCCGGCCTCGCAAAGACTATGTCGAAGAGGCGGCGCCATGAGCCCACGCCACGAGCACACGAGAGAGCGAGGGCTTCGGCCATTGTGCGGTTCGATAACCGCTGCCGAGCTGGTAGAATCGGACCGGAGGTCAGTAGCAGATGGATACGGAATCGCTCCCGGTGACACGCGGCTTCGACCCCGCCATGGCGGGCAAACGCGCGGAGTGCGACGGCGGAGGGCCGATCGAAGGTACGCGGTTTGCCGGACGCCAGGAGTTCGCCGGCACACTGACGGGGGAATACGTCGATCACGGCGATCCACCCTGGCGCTGGTTTCTGATGGTGGACCTGACCAAGAAACCCCAAAGCTACTTCTGGGAGGCCGTTTGGTGCGAGTCGGGATTTCTGTTTTTGGTCGACGAGTGATTCGCGTTTCAGCCTCGGCATGCGAGCGCAGGCCGCACGCCATCTCGAACATTTCACTTCCCTGAAGGACGAGACCGATGCGGGCGCTGGAGAAACTGCGAGTGGTGGATCTGTCGCGCTATGCGCCCGGGCCGTACTGCACCATGCTCCTGGCCGAACAGGGCGCCGACGTCATCGTCGTCGAGGAGCCGCCGAGCATGGGCCGCAGCGTCGACAGGGAGATGGGGGTCGGCGACCGATACAAGGCTTTTCTGCCGATGGGCCGCAACAAGCGTTCGATCGCGCTCGACTTGCGTAACGAGCGGCAGCGGGAGGTGGTCTTCCGGCTCGTCGATTCCGCCGACGTGGTCGTGGAAGGGTTCCGGCCCGGCGTCGCCAAGCGTCTCGGTGTCGACTACGACGCCCTCAGCCGCCGCAACCCGCGGATCATCTACTGCTCCATCACCGGCTACGGTCAGAACGGTCCGTACGCCAACTTCGGCGGGCACGACCTGAATTACGTCAGCCTGACCGGCATCGTCGGGTCTATCGGCTGGCCGGGCCAGCCGCCCGCCATTCCCCTGAACATCATCGGCGACTTTGCCGCGGGCGGACTCTTTCCGGCGTTTGCCATCCTCGCGGCGGTCATCGCACGCCAGCAGACCGGACGCGGGCAGTTCATCGACATGGCGATGACCGACGGGGTCATGTCGCTGGCGTGCCTGGCGATCGGCGATTACTTCAGCAGCGGCACCCCGCCCCGTCCGGGCGAGTATTATCTCAACGGGGCACTTCCTTGTTATCACGTCTATGAGACGGCAGACGGCAAGTGGCTCAGCCTCGCTCCGATGGAGCCCTGGTTCTGGAAAAAGCTCTGCGCGTTGCTCGGCTGCGAGCAGTACGCTAGCGACCAGTTCAATACCGAGAAATCCGCAGAGATCTTCGCCTTCCTCCGGCAGCGCTTGAAGGAGAAGACCCGCGATCAGTGGTTCGCCGAGTTGAAAGCACACGACGTGTGCGCCACGCCGGTGTACACCCTGGACGAGGCAATGCGCGATCCGCACAATACCGCCCGGGGAATGGTGGTGGAGTTGCAACATCCGACGCACGGAACGATCCGGCAGGTGGGGGTGGCGCCGAAGTTCTCCGAGACACCAGGTCGTGTCGACACGCTGGCACCAAGCCCGGGCGCCCACACGCAGGAGATCCTGCGCGAGCTGGGCTACGGAGACGACGACATCGCGCTCCTCACCGCGGCACCAGAGCGAAAATGACTGCGTCCACGCACCGCTACGGGGCTGTGGGCTCGACTATTGCGGCGCGCCTCAGGTGACGACGTAGCGCCAGCGGTATTCGGCAAAACTGCGGTGCAGGTCTTCTGTCGTCAGCCCGAATTTGTCGAGCGTGTACTCGTGCGGGGCACGATTGTCGCGGCGGTTCTCCTCAACCCACTGGCGCATCTGACCCTCGGTGTCGGCAGTCAGCGCTAGGCCGAGGAATTCGTAGATTCTGCGGACCGCGCCGATCGCGTCGCGCACCTGCGCCCGGTAGTCGATGTCGATGAAGTGCCCGGGCGGCATGGCGTCACGGACCTGCATGCAGCGGCGCAGGGCCTCGGCCCAATGCGCTTTCGCGCCGGCGCCGACTACCCGTGGGTCCATGTCGTCGCACACCGTTTGCCACATCGCGTAGTACATGCTGGCGATCGACGGGATGGTCTGGACTGGGTCGCGGTGTGTCTGAACAATGCGTGCGTCGGGAAACACGCGAAACAAGTATTCCATGAACCCCAGGTGCCGCGGCGCCTTCAGGACCCACCGTTTCCCCAAGCGGCCCGCTTGCCGTTGCTGCCACTGCAGGAACTGCAGCATCAGCCGGAGGTAACGATACGCCACGGTCTGGTCTTGCACTGCCGCCCAGGAGGCGTAACGGGGCATGAGTACCGGCACCGTGCTGTAGAACGTGTAGAAAGAGTGTTCGAGCAGGAAGAACTCCTCGTCGGGACCTTCGGGATCCCAGGGGTGCATGGTTGCGAGTTCGGGTGCGGCGGCCAGAATGGTTTGCACCTGCCGCCGGGCCGCCGCAATGCGCGGGTCGGGCTCCTTCCAGTTCGTGTCGGGTAACGGCGTGGGATTGCGACTCTCCCACCAGGTCAGGGTGGTCGCGTTCGGGTCGCAGGACAGCAAGCGGTGGAGCATCGTGGTGCCGGTCCTGGGCAATCCCACGATGATGCACGGCGCGACGATCTCCTCGGCTCGGATCTCGGGGTACCGATCAAGGTACTCCTCCAAGCGCAGGCGGTTGACGAGCAGGTCGACGATTCGCGCACGCATCGAGTATCGGCCTGCGACGTTGAGGGGCGCGTCCTCCAGTGAGCGCAACAGGACTTGCAATGGCTCGACAAACGATTCATCCAGAAAGCGGGCACGTCCCGCCTTGCGCAGCGCTTCGTCGAGCAACTCGCCCTCTTCGAAAGGTCTGGCGGGGCTCTCCGTGGGCACACGCGACATTGTTTATCCGTCAAGCCGAGCGCGGGCGCAGAAAGGGGACAGTCCCCTCTTAGCCATCTGAGACACCCATGTTACACGTCCTCGCGTTCGTTTCACCGATGCAGCAGCTCATGCAGTAACATGGGTATCTCAGAAGGCCTCCCTTCACTGTCGGCCCAGGTGAACCATCGTTCGTCCACCCTCCCACGCCACCAATGTGCTTCCCAAATCACGACGTCGGTGTCGTCGAGTGACACATCGAAGAGGTTCCACCAGGCCCGCGGCTTCGCATTGAAGTATTCACGAAGCATCATGAGCAGGCTCATGACACTGCCGAACGCGTTGCCGGTCAGGCGCGGCGTGCTTTTCGCCGTCGCCTGCACCGGCGGGTTCGGCCCGGAATACGGCGCTCAGAATGTGGAAGGCATTTCTCGCGCACCATGGATGATTCGCAGCACCTCGATGCGGTCGGGATGGACACGATACACGAGCCGATACTTGCGTACGATGAGCTCTCGAACCGACGGATCGTTGTACTCAGGGATCCGGCGACCGCGTTCTGCGAAAACACGGAGGGACCGCGCGGCCGCGGCTCACTCGCGTACAACTGTGGCGGCGTACGCTTTAGAATCGCGAGAGATGTGCTCAGCAACGGACACAAGGTCATCGCTGGCCAAGCGTGACCAAACTATTTCCCGATCCATCGTGCCACTCGCTGTTCGACTTCTTCTTGGGACAGCGTGCGGCCCTCAGCGATGTCGCGCAGCCCGGCATCGATCGCCTGACGCACGTAAATGCGGTATTGGATTTCTTCGAGCGTCGCGTCGTCCGGGAGCGCGTCGAGAATGTGTCGAACTTCCTCCTTGGCGGTATCCATGTTGGGCTCCTTGATACACCTTTACCTCAATCGGCGGACACGAGAAAGCTTGCAGCAGCCGAACGCGCTGCGACTTGACAATACCTTGGCCTTACGGAGCGGCCGCACGAAGATCTTCGATATCATCCTGGTTCTCGACCACGTAACGCCCTGCGCCCACCGCACGATCGAGTGAATAGGCGGCGTCAACATCAACGACGACAGTCAGATACATGCCTTCGCAGTTCTCGCTCGAAGCGATCCGGCAGGGATCCCCGACTACCGCAACGCAGCGGTGAGCGTGGTCTCGCGAGCACGGAACGAACCCGCTGGAAGTCAGCTCAAGTTGCGGCTTGCCAGCGAACGAAACGGCTGATGCCACGTACTCTCGGATGGTACCACGCAAAGGGACAGATGCGTGTCTCGCTGGCCGCTTGCTTGCCGGGATCAAGCGTTTGGCTGGAACCGTCTCTGCGGTCTTGACGATCGACCTATCTTCTTCGCTGGTAGGTGGCTTTGGCATTGGCACTTCGCGCCCCAGTCGGAGGCGGTCGAGTACAGAAGGTCCAGCAGCGCCGACGCGAAAGTCAGGAGTGAACAAGGTCGCCATCAACGAGATCAACAAAGCCGGAACCATTCCGACGCAGCGACCATGAACGCGTACTTCGTGAGCCTTCATCCAGACGCCCCGCAAGCCGAACTACATTTCGGCGTCCGAACGAATACGCCAACCTAAGCGCCCACCGCTTCGTATCCGCAGCGCCACTGGTGCTGGCGTTGCGTGCGATTGTGTCGCATTGCCAGCGAGTTGAATCGCGATCCACCATCCACACCCACATTCCGATACGAAGCGCATACCGCTGCCTATCGCCCCGCCACGTCGCTGCCAAGTAGCCGGTCAGCTGGACTCTGTACGCCACCGCCAGCGCGGTTCAAGAGGGGGGGATAAATCATCGTCGTCTGCACATCACGGTGCCCGAGCAGCTCCTGCACCGTTCGAATGTCGTAACCGGCTTCCAGCAGATGGGTCGCGAAGCAGTACCGCAACGCGTGCGGACCGACCGGCTTCGCAATGCCCACCCGCCGGCGCGCCTCGCGGATTGCTCGCTGCGGGACGGTCTCATGTTGGTGATGCCGGCGGCGCACTCCACTGCGCGGGTCAACGGCGATCGTCGAGGCGGGAAAGACCCACTGCCAGCCCCGTTCGCGATCGGCATTCGGGTACTTGCGTGCCAGCGCGTCAGGCAGCAGGACCCGCCCGAAGCCCGCCGCCACATCCGCCTCATGTAGCCCGCGGACACCGTCGAGATGCGCTCTGAGCTTGGGCACCACCGCCGCGCTCAACATGGTTACCCGATCCTTGTTGCCCTTCCCTTCGCGGACGAGGATCTCATGTCTGGTAGACTCGATGTCCTTCACGCGCAACCGCAGGCACTCCATTAACCGCAGTCCCGAACCGTACAGCCGCATTGCCATCATCCACGGAACGCCGTCCATGGCGGCGAGCAGTGCCTGCACTTCCTGGCGCGTGAGCACCACTGGCAACCGCTCCGCTCGCTTGGCCCGTACGATGTCGTCGAGCCAACCCGGCTCACAGTCCAGGACTTGATGGTACAGGGACAGCACCGCTGGGAGTGCCTGGTTCTGCGTGGACGCACTCACATGGCGGGCGACTGCCAACGCCGTGAGGAACTGCGTAATTTCGGGCGGTCCCATCTCCATGGGATGACGCTTCCCGTGGTAGAGGATACACCGTCTGATCTACCCCACGTACGCTTCCTCCGTCCGGTCGCTGTAGTGCCGCGTGCGGATTGCCTCACGCACCTGATCGAGCAGCCGCGGCTTGGGAGGATTGGCAGGCGGTAAGACCGCGTGATGGCGCCGCACCGCCTCAGGCAGGGCCCCCCGAATCGGTCCTGCTCAGCAAGGGGGCGAGGTGTAGAGAACGAATCCGAGAACCTGCGACGGTGAGTGAATGCGACATGGCGACCTCGCTCCGGATGAGGCGAACATATAGCGAACATGGTACCGCGTCAACATGACACGCATAAAGGTCACATGTGCGGGCTACATGTACGCAATGATGGAGCGGGCGCTGCACCCTCGCCTAGCGCAGGCGCAATTCCGGGTGCCGCGCAGCAATCATGCGGCGGATGCCGTCGTGCCAGTCGACTGTGGTCCGTCCGAGGTGTTCGTGCATGCGCGTTAGGTCCAGAACGATGCTGCCGATGGCGTTCTCCGTGTACGTGAACTGAGCGGGAACCCCCGTCAGCTGCGCCATATACGCGCACCAGTCCTCGACGCTCACCGCGTCGCTTCCGCCCCAATTGATGGTCGTTGCTGGCACCGCCGCAATCGCCAACAGCTTGGGGATGTGGGAAACATAATCGTCCTCGTGAATCAGGTTGCGCAAGGTCGGTTTGTCCGGATGCAGGGCGATGGGGGTGCCGGCGAGCATCCAGTCCAGGTGAAAGGCCGGCAAGCCGCCGTTGTTACCGTACGGCACGTTGAGGCGCGCGATGGTGGTGGGGATCTGCCACTGGCGCGCCGCGAAACGCGCCATCACCTCGGCGGCGATCTTGCAGATGCTGTAGGTCGGCATGAAACTGCGACGCGAGTCACCCAGCGGGTCCGTCTCTCTCAGCGGCTGGCGTCCGGCGTAGTGATAGACGGCGGACGACGAACAGTGCAGCCAGGCCCTGACCTTGCGGCAATGGAACATGAGCCGAGCGGCGCCCTCGGCATTGCCCGCCAGGTCTTCGTCGAACACCCCACTCCTCGTCACGGCGAAGTTCAACCCGTAGGTGAAGTCATCGGGAATGCTGGTGAGTGAATCGTGCGCCAGGTCCGCCTGCAAACATTGGACGCCGAACGTCTCGATCCGGGCGCGTGAGGCCGGGTCGCTGAAACGGCCCAGCCCGTAAACCTCGTTGCGCGCCGCCAGGGCACGCGCGATCGGGAACGCCACCTGGCTCGCGGGCCCGGCGATCAGAATCTTTTCGTTCGTGATCATTTGTAGCGCCCCTGCGTCGCGCACTCCCCCCGGCCGATTCGCGCACTCGGCCGGTGCGCCCCTCAGCGCCGCTTGAGCTCCGACAGCTTCACGACCCGGCTGCGGGGCGCTGGATCGCTGTCGGCCTTGATCCAGCGCAGGCCCATGGTGCCGGACCTGTGCCCGGCGGTCTCCACCCAGTTGGGCACCCCCGGGTCGGTGTGCGCCACGACCAGCTGGAAGGAGCCGTCGGGCCGGTAGGTGGTGGTGTGCTTGTTGTAGTGGATGTGGTGATAGCGATAGTCGAGCGATTCCAGCCAGTAGTTGTTGAGCTGGAAGTTCCAGTACTCGCAGCGCGGCGGCGTCGCCTCGATGACCAACGCCTCGTCCGGTTCCAGGCGCCAGTACCCCAGGTAGTAGCAGATGTTGGGATCGCCCCCCAAGCTGCCCACCATCCGATGGTCCAGCGGCCGGATTTCGTTCGGGTACGGCCTCACGCTCTCGGCCCACTCGATGAACAACTCGGCCGTCCCCACCACGAACCGGGCCGCGTCGGCGAGTCCCTGGCCGAGATGTTGCGGCGTCAACGGCGCCGGGGGAGCCGCCGCCCCAATACGATCGAGGTGGAGTTCCGCCAGTCGTTCGTGTGCCCGGTCGAGGACATTCTGGCGGATGATCAGCATGGAGGAATCGGGTTCCAGCGGGAGCCAGTTGCCGGGATGCTGGCGGCAACTCAGGATGATCTCGAAGCTGCCGTCCGGGGCGATGCGCAAGTCGCCGGCGTCGAGATAGCCGCTGCGGCCCGCGCGCGCCTTCGATCCGTAGTTCCCGTAATAGGTGCCGAAACCGAGATACGACACGGTACCCCGGTTGCCCCACAGCCGGTACTCGTACTGGCCGCTGATCGCCGCATTCTGGTAAAAGCTGTCGGGATTGTCGCAACCGATCTTGGCTGTCTCGTGGCTCAGCCGATAGAAGCGGGGCGTGGTCGGGTCGTTGTGCTCGACGAACTTCTCGAGCGCCAGCCGTGCCAGACGGCTCAGATAGCGGAAGCCCTCGGCCCGATCCAAAGGGCTCGTGGGAGAGCGGTCGGCGAGGATCAGCTTACCCGCGTGCTTCAGCGTGTCACAGAACTGCTCCCACGCTGTCCCATCCATCACGCTTGCGGCCGCAGAACGTGTGTCCATACCCGTCCTCCCGGGCACGCAGTCGATACTGGTCGCCGCGCCAAGCGCCGCAGTCGGTAAGGCGCAGCGCGGTCTATTTCACCACGTCGCTGACGGACTGGAAAACCGACATCTTGATCGATGCCAGGTCCAACACCGGATCCATACGCATGGTCGGCACCGCGGCTTGCAGACGTTGCACCGTTCCACCCACATCGTCATTTTCCACTTGATACATCGCGCAGTACTTGTGCGACTGGGGCTCCATCGCCTGGTCGATCGTCAAGCGGAACAGTTGCGCCGACTTGAACCCCTTCACGGCGACGACTTCACGCAGGTGCACGTTGGTGTACCATTCCTTGTACTCGGCTTCCTTCCCCTCGACCGGGTTGCTGAACACCAAGAAAAATGTCTGCATTGTCTGTCCCTCCCTTTCTGCTTTCGCGTTGAACCGCAACGTGCGTCGGGTCAACCGCTTACGACGCAACGGGCAGGCTGATGTGCGACGGATAGCGGCTGTCGTGAAATACCTGCTGCACCGCCTTCTGCGCATCTTCGGTCCTGCCAAGCCCTGGCGTGACTCGAGAGTTCAGATTGCGATCAAAGCGCGGAAAGTTGCTGCTGGAGATCTCCAGTCGGATTCTGTGATTGGGTTTGAAGGTGTGGGCCATGTCCCACAGATCGATGTGGAACTTCGTCACTTCGCCCGGCGTGAGGAACTCCTCCCGATCGTGGCCGGTGCGGTAGCGAGCCCTGACGATGCCTTCGGCAATGTTGGCGCAATACCCGTCGGGCTCGACATCCACCAGTTTGGCGGTGAAGTCGGTGTCCGGTGCATCGCTGCTGGCATACACGGTCACCGAAACCGGACCCGTGATCGCTACGGCTTCGGCAAGGCGCGGTGTGGTGTAGACAAGCACATCCTGCCGTTCTTCGACCTGTGCCTGGTTCTCGACTCCGGTTGTCAGACCAATCATACTCCGGCCGCCGGTGGTGGGAACCGGGTCGAACGGATCGTACACGTAGTTGTCCGGCGGTTCGGTAGCCGGCGAGGTGGTGGTCAGCGCACCATCGCCCATGCGGCTGTTCGCTTGGCCCGCGCTGTGGAAGTAGTAGTGCACGACGGTGTGCGGGGGTGGCCAGGAGTCTGCCTCCTTCCACACATTTTCTCCCATGTGATAGTAGCGTACTTTGCTCTTGGGCAGGAACGTGTCCTCAGCGCCTCTCAGCCAGTGATCGAACCAGGTGAAGGCGATCCCTGCCAGCGTCTCGGGCCCGGTCAGCGTCTCGGGCCCGAAGTCGCGCTCGCCTGCACACGTGGGGCGCTTATTGTAGTACGCGCTGTGGTCCCACGGCCCGATCAGCAGTCGGTGCTGGTCACGGACGCGCGCATCACTGCGACGCCGCAGTGCCGAGTCGAGAGCCAGATGCCCCTTCAAACAGGTGTCGTACCACGCGCTCATGTGCAGGACGGGCACCCGGATGCGGTCGGCGTGCGCCACGGCGTCCGCCGCCTGCCAGAACGCGTCGTAGCTGGGGTGCGACAGCCACTCCCGCCAGTATGGCGCCACGCCGTTCTGGTACGGAGGGAAATCGATGAGGGGCAGATGCCGGGCTGAGCGTCTGATATCGCTGGCAGCCTCTTCCAGGCGGCGGTTCGCCTCGTCCAGGGCAGCCGGCTCCAGATTCAAGCGGGACATCGTATCCCTTGCCAATATGGTCCAGATCCACGACAGCTGGAAACCCAGTTCGAAGGCGCCGTTGGAATAGGTCCACCCATCATGGAAATTGGTGGCGGTCATGTAGGCAAACGCCGCCTTGAGGTGGGGCGGTGCCTCAGCGGCACCCTGGAGGACCCCGTAACCCAGAGCGCATGCGCCGTAAAGGCCGACGTTTCCATCGGACCAAGGCTGCGCCGCGGCCCATTCCACCGTATCGTAGGCGTCGCGGCCCTCATGACCGTAGGGCTTCCACGTGCCCTCCGACCCAGCTCTCCCGCGCGCCTCTTGGACGACCACCGCATACCCCCGTTGCGCGCCGACCAGGGGGCTGAACAGCAGCTCATGCACCGCCAGAAAGTGGTCGTTGTCGTACGGATGCCCGTTCACGAGCACGGGGTGCTTAGCGCCGTCATCGAGCCGATAAATGTCGGTGGCCAACCGCACGCCATCTCGCATCGGCACCATGACGTCCCGTTCGATGATGATGTTGTGGGTCACAATGTCCTCCTATTCCGCAGCTCGCAGCCCCTGGGCTTCATAAGCCGAGGTCATGGCTGTAAATAATACTCTAATATGCGAGCCATTCCATTGCGAGCTGCGACGACGGTGTCGAGGTTGAACAGGGACCCTCCCACCGCAGACCCGGGTCTCACCGTCGACGGCGAAGCGACGGCAATTGTCCCGCCCGATGCGGCCGGAGCGGAGAGACGGGCGAGACGCCGGTGCTCCGGCAAACCAGTGCCTGCTCGCTGTCAGGCTACCTGGGAATCTCCCAGATTTTTTCCTTCGCCCACCCCTGTTCGTACCGCGAGTAATACCAGAAGGTGAAGTTCACTGCCGTGATCTTCCAGCTCCCGCCGACGCGTTTGAAGCGATTTTGGTACGCGCCCATGACCCAGACCGCTTGCTTAATCGGCTCGAGCGTCGTCTGTGCGGTGAGGTACCAGGAGCCGGAAGCGGAATCTCCCTGCACCTCGACGAGGGGGTTGTGGACCATGTGCGCCATGAACGATACCGCCTGATCCAGCGGGTGAAAGAACTTGCTCATGATCTCGTCGCGGCCCTTGAAAGAACCGAAGAAACCGTAGTCACAAGTGGCATCTTCAGTAAACAACGCGGCGAGATCCTTCCACCGGCGCGCGTCGACCAGATGGCAGTAGCGCGCCATCAACTGATTGAGGGCTTCGACGTCCCGCAACTCAGTGACCATCTTTGTCAGCTGTTCGAGATCAGCCATGCTTGCCTCCTTTTCTTGAGCCCGGTGCGGCGGCTGGCGGCACGGCGCCCGCGGCAGGGTAACCCGCGAGCGGCACCCAGCACCGATCGTGAGCCCGCGCTGCTATTCTTCGCCGAGCGGCGCGCCGAAGAGATCCTCGAACACGCCGAGCGCTTCTTCCACCATGTCCATTACAACCTGGCGAGCCGGCTTCATCGTCGTCATGAAGCCGACACCCTGGCCCGCGGCTTCGGTCATGAACGATTCGATCTTCCAGTCCATCGCCGACTGCTTGACGTCGGCGAACAGCAGCAACTGATAGGGCGCCGGAGCAGGCTTCGGCGCATTGGGGCTCTCCCACTCCTCGTGCCACTTGCATTTCAAAGTGCGCATCGTGAAGCCCGAGATACAGGCGGAGTAGGAGGTGTCCTCCTGGGTGGCGGCCAGCAGCTTCTCCTTGATCACCATCTCGCGGTCGGACTCGCGCGTGGTCAGCCAGAGCGTCCCGCACCACACGCCCGACGCCCCCAGGGTGATGGCGCCGGCCAGGTGCCGGCCCGTGGTTATACCGCCCGCGGCGATCACCGGCCGGTCCCCCGCCATGGCCGCCACCTGCGAGACGATCGAAAAAGTGCCGATGGGCCCGGTATGTCCGCCCGCGTCGATGCCCTGGGCCACGATGACATCCACCCCAGCCTCAAGTTCCTTTTTCGCCTGCCGCGGCTTGCCAACCAAGCCCCACACCTGCATGCCACGTTCGTGAGCGGCCTTGACGACGAACGCGGGATTTCCGAGCCCCGACGCCAGCACCGGCACGCGTTCGTCCAACGCCACCTCCAACTGCTTGCGCGGCGTCTCCTGATTCATCCACCCGAGCTCAAAGAGTTCCGGCCGCCGCTTCGGCGGCGGGATGTTGTAGCGCTTTTTCATGTCCTCGACGAACTCACGCTGCGCCTTGGGGATTTTGGCGAACAGCTCCTCCGCCGTCCCGGCCGGAGGGACCGACGCCGGAAAAACCAGATCGATGCCAAACGGCTTGTCACCAATGCGCTCGCGGATCCACTTGATGTCCGCGGCGATCTCATCGGGGGTGTGGTGTGTTTCGCCCATGCAGGCGAACCCGCCGGCGTTGATCACCGCCACCGCCACATCCTTGCAATGCGTAAAGGCAACGATGGGGTACTCAATTCCCAGAGAATCGCACAGCTTCGTGTGCAACGGATTTCTGCTCACGTTTCTTGTCCTTTCGTGTGGCCAAGGCCGAGACTGCACAGTGGAGTAACACAGCGCACAAAACCTATCAACTGATATATTGCACCCACGCGGGTGCCGCCACAAACACGCAGGGGCGCAGCATGCTGCGCCCCTGCGGCGTGACGAAGAACGGAAGGCGGTGACGCGCCGGCGCTACTTGACGTGCAGCTCCACGCGGCGGTTCTGTGCCCGGCCGTCGGCGGTATCGTTGGAGGCCACGGGCTTCGACTCGCCCATGCCGTCCGCCGTGATGCGTGAGGCGGCGATGCCGTGGTCGACGAGATAGCGCCGCACCGTGTCCGCGCGCCGGCGGGACAAGCCGAGATTGTAGTGGTCGCTGCCGACGCTGTCGGTGTGCCCTTCGACGATGATGTCGACGCTGCCCTCCTGCTTCAACACCTGCACGGCCTCATCGAGAAT